>JAZNLA010000001.1:0-3963 GCA_045578845.1 Acutalibacteraceae bacterium
TTTTTAATTCTTCTTTTATTATCATTAAAGTCTTTATCAAACTTTCTGATTATTTTATTAAATATCCTTTGACCAAATGTACTTTTAGACACATTATCATTATCTTTATTAGAACAATTAAATTTATAAAGCGGTAATTGCTGATATAAAATGCAAGGAGTATTGGTCATACTGCATAATTCATTAACCGCTAATGTAAATGAAGTACTGTCACGACAAATTACCACATCAGGATTATACTCACAGAACTTTGTTTTTAAATCGCGAAAACATGGTACAAACTGCCCTCCGATAGCACCTTCTATTTCACTTTCGCTTTTTGTTTTTAATAACTTTTTATGTCTTTTAAGCGTTCCATGCGACGGTTTAATCAGAACAAGATTTCCGTATTTATGTTCTTCAGTAGCACCAATAAAATGAACAAAAAAGGTGACTTCATGTCCTTTTTCAATCAATCCTTTTACAATGGGCACTTGATTAGTATGAAACCGCGGTGCGGTAAATAAAAATTTCATGTATAGTTCACTTCTTCAACAATAATTATTTAGATACACTCTCAATCAACTCGAGCCAAATATTTCCTATTTTATCCGCAGAATACTTATCTTTTGTTTTACGTGCTTCTAAACTGATGCGTTCTGAAAATTCGCTATCATCTGCAATTTTACACATTGCTTCATACAATGCATCAACATCGTTTACCGGTACAAGAATACCGTTGACATTGTTTTCAATTAAATCAGCGGGACCAAAGTCACAATCAGTAGAAATAACAGGTAACCCCACAGACAAAGCCTCTAATACTGAGTTTGGAAAACCTTCCCAATCAGATGTTGATACATACATTCCTGCGTCCTTGATTTTTTCATGAATATTTTTATCAAAAGAATGAATTTTTGCACAATGACCGATATTTAAAGATTCTATCAGTTGTTCTAGTTCTTCTTTTATATTTCCCTCTCCGTAAATTTCCAATGAGTAATCCGAGTGAGTTGTATGAAATTTTGAAAAAGCAGATATAAGCAACGGCAGATTTTTCTGTGCCGTTAGACGGCAGTAATTAACTACCGTTTTTTTTCTGATTCCAACATATGGTTCGGGCAAATCATCTCTAACAGGGTTAGGAATTATAACCATATTATCTTGAACTTGTTTAGGAAAATAATTAAAAGCACCTTGGGTCTGCACGACACTTTTTGAAACAGTTGAATAATAATAATTGCGTTTAATATTCATTTTATCATCAGCGTTTCGTTTCGGGTCGCTACAGTCCATAACAATATACGGATTAGTTATTTTTCCTTTATTATAATCATTTTCGATAATATCCATTATACTAATGTATGTACCAATCATCATGGTAACAAACACCGAATCATAACGGTTTTTTACATATCTTTTAAAAGGCAAAATATAGTTATTTCTTTTTTTTAGGTGATTTTTGATTTTTTCTGAAAAAGCACCGGAATCTTTTATATGGAAAAATTTAAGAATCCTTTCAAAGACAAATATCGGAAAAACGAAAAAAGAATTTTGTAAAGTAATTTTAATTTTATAAAAAAACTTTTCAATTTTTGAACGGTATTCAAAATTATCTCTGCATATATAGGTAAGTTTCACTTTAGGGTCCAAATCATATGCGACAACAGGCTTACCGAATAAACCTATATCTACACTATAACCTAAACTTACAAAATAATTAGAAAGTGTTGCGACACGTCGTTCCGCACCGCCACCGCCTAAATTATGCTGTATAAAACATACCTTTTTCATTAAATATTCTCCTTGACATACCGATTTAGATACTCAGTACTTTTTGCCTGTTCGCATTTTAATTTTTCATTAACCGATTTAAAATCAATGTCGGCATCTAATATATCACCAAATTTATTCAATTCATATACAATTCTGTTTTGCAAACCAAACTGACTAAGCAGGCTTTTTAACTTATTTGCATTAGAAGTTCTTACAAATGTTGCAAAACGGGTATTATTAATAATAGAAAATACCGTACCGTGAAATGTATCGGTCACAACACAACTTGCATCTTTAATATACTGCAAAAGTGCAAAAGGAGAAGCGACAATATACTCATCTGCCCAAGTTTGAAATACATTAACACAAACAATTTTTAAACCATGTTTTTTAGCATACTGCTTTACTTCCTTTTGCTCATTTAAATCCGACATTCTGTTAGAATAAGCGTAAACAAGCAAATAATTATACGGAAGTTTTTTATACTCAGGGTCAAGCGGGAAATTATTATACGCCAAAACAGGGTCAACATTTAAAACTGGTTGTCTTAGTTTAAGATCGTCAACTAAATCAGCAGTGTTTGTGTCCCGCACAGAAAGTGACTCAAATTTAGATAAATACTCTTGAGTCTTTTCTTTAATGACGTATTTTTCAAGATCAGACAAAGTAGTCTGTCCTGCTGCTGCTGCATAAGATATGATTTTTTTTGTTTTTACGCCCTCGCCTAGCAATCTCCAAGGGATATTTACGCCTGCTTCGGCAAATTGTAAAAGATTAAAAACCTCATCGCTTCCAACAATAACAAGGTCAAAATTCTGATTTTGAACATCTTGTTCAGTTAATTTTCCGATACCTACAAGAGGATAATACTTTACAATATTTTTTTTGAAACAGTTTACATATTTATTTATTTTATTAAGCCTTATGTACTTTGGAATAATAGAATGTTTTATTTTTCTCGCTGTATTTTTAAAGGTGAATTTATTATTGCTTTGTAGTTGCTTTTCTTTTTTTTCGACTATTGGATTTTCAAACGGGATAAAGTCAACAGTATTACCTGCACTAACCATTTGATATAGTGCATACGCTTGTAAATAAGAGCCGTTATTTTTAATTTCCTGCATGGAAATAATCCCTATATGCATATTTTTGCTCCTTAAATCTTTGGTAATATTAGTTGTTTGCCAAGTTTTTCATCCTGACCGTTAGGGAATGGAATAAATCCGGATCCGTTGAAGAAGGTTAATTCACCAAAATACAATTTATTTCCTGATAAATACCAATCAACTCTGACATTAGGAATGTCAGCAGAAAGTATTTTGGATAATTCTAACATTTTATTAAGCAACTGCGGTTTTGGAATACATTTTTCACTTGTATTTTTACTTATTCGCCTGTAATCAGTCAAATTCCAATTAACATCATAGTAGTCTTGTGTATGACATTCTGTAAATCAGCCCTTTTGCGGGAGTTTAATCCATTCACCGAATTTTGTATCCCATTCTTCAGGTTCAAATTGAGTAAAACCGCTGTAATGATAAAAAGTCAATTCGCCAAAATATACCTGTCCGTTAATACTATAAAAATCAACCCTCACTTGAGGTATTCCAAATGACAGTTTTTTTGCAAATGCAACCATTTCGTCAAAACAATCCGGCTTTTTTATGATTTTTTCCGCTAAAGGATGTCCCTGCTTAAATGGGAGATGATTGAAATCCATATCAAAAAAATCAAACCTTGTATCAATTCCCCTGTCTGTAGCAACAAATAACGCTTTTGGCTCACCGTCAAAGCAAAAAAACTTATAATCGTTTATTGCATTATCATCTGTATCACCAATATACTGTGATACTTTTTCATTATCGACCATATATTTTTCTGCGATTATTCTTCTCGGAATGTTTTTATAAGGCCATTCTCTTCCGATTTTGTAGAAATCCTTATTCATCCATTGATTGAGTTGGCAAACAGTTTCCTCAATATTAAGGGAAGATTTATCTTTGCAAATTATATTACATCCGCTACCGTGATTACACTTTAAAACAAACTGTTGTGGAAGTGAATTAAAATCAATATCATCCGCTTTTTCCCAAACACCAAGAAGCGGTATTAAATATTCTTCACCTATTTTTTCTTTGATGTATTCACGAACTTTATATTTATCTGCCATTATCGTATATTCAGGTTTTCTGTTATAAAGTTTTAACC
>JAZNLA010000002.1:0-4526 GCA_045578845.1 Acutalibacteraceae bacterium
ATTGGCTTTGTTTATTGCTGTACGCAGTTTTATAAGACGCCGTTATTTTGTGGAGCATTATGTGTATTTAAGCGGAATTATAGGTCTTTTGCTGTATGCTCTTTATCAGCCATATATGAATAATGCACCGTGTATGGTTATGTACTGCTTATTGTTTGCTATATCCGAAACGAAATATGCAAACAAACCGAAACATACTTTGTTGGATAGATAGGTGGAATTTACGATGGAAAAACTACTTGCTTTAAGTATTTATATTCCAACCTATAATCATGAAAACTATATAGTAAGAGCACTTGACAGTGTATTTATGCAAAAGTGCGACTATGATTTTGAGGTTTTGGTCGGTGAAGATTGCTCAACCGATAATACGCGAGCAGTTTTAAAAAAATATGAACAAAACCACCCCGACAGCAGACTTAAAGTTTTTTATCGTGAAAGCAATATGTACAATCTGCCTGTAAATAATTCACTAGATTTAAAACTGCGTTGCAAAGGAAAATACATTATTGCTTTAGAGGGCGACGATTTTTGGACCGACGACCGAAAACTTCAAAAGCAAATTGATTTTTTAGAAAAAAATCCTGAATATATTGCCGTTGCACATAATTGTGTAGTAGTGGGCGAAGACAGTGAGCCCAACGGTGAAACATACCCCGAATGTAAAGATGAGGGATACACTTTTTCTCATTTTTTTAACAGAATAATGCCCGGTCAGTATACAACATTTATGGCTAAAAACTATATGACCGATGAAAGCATTGACCGAAGTCTTATAAATGCAAAATTAAGTCCCGGTGACCAACTTGTGTATTTTTCGTTACTTTGTTACGGAAAAATTTTTTGTATGCAAGAAACCATGAGTGCCTACCGCCATATTGTAAGCGGAGGTTCGTCATACAGTGCCAATGTTACGTTTAATTATAATAGCGAGTGCAAGTGGTATCATAGTGTGGTTGAGTATGCAAAAAAACATTGTGATAAAAACACAATAAATTCGGCAGAGGCGATGTATGTAAGTGTTGCAGTAAAAGGCATAAAAGAACGTCAGGTTTCAGCACTCAAAGCTTATAAAGACTGTAATGTTTTGTCGCACCGCAATAAGGCAATTTTTATGTGGTGCTTGCGTGTGTTTAAAAGGATTTTTTGTAAATAATTTTCAGTAGAGGAGTTTAGTTATGAAAGGTATCATTTTAGCCGGTGGTTCCGGCACAAGACTTTATCCGCTTACTAAGGTGACATCAAAACAGTTGTTGCCGATTTATGATAAGCCGATGATTTATTACCCCATGTCGGTGCTTATGAATGCGGGCATTAGAGATATTCTCATAATTTCTACTCCGCAGGACACGCCTAGATTTGAAGATTTACTCGGCGACGGCAGCCAGTTTGGAATTAAACTTACCTATGCCGTTCAGCCTTCTCCCGATGGACTCGCACAGGCGTTCATAATAGGTGCCGATTTTATAGAAGACGATACGGTTGCTATGGTTTTGGGTGATAATATTTTCACCGGCCATGGGCTTAAAAAACGCCTTAGAGCGGCGAAAGAAAATGCCGAAACAGGTAAAGGTGCTACAGTTTTCGGTTATTATGTTGATGACCCCGAGCGTTTTGGAATAGTGGAATTTGATAAAGAGGGCAGAGCGGTTTCTATCGAAGAAAAACCTAAATGTCCCAAAAGTAATTATTGTGTAACAGGCTTATATTTTTATGACAACCGCGTTGTAGAGTATGCTAAGAATTTAAAGCCGAGTCCCAGAGGTGAACTTGAGATTACCGATTTAAACAGAATTTATCTCAAAAACGGTGACCTTAATGTAGAACTGCTCGGTCAAGGCTTTACTTGGCTTGATACCGGCACGCACGAAAGTCTTGTTAAAGCAACAAACTTTGTTAAAACCATTGAACAGCATCAGCACCGAAAGGTTGCATGCTTGGAAGAAATAGCCTACCACAATGGTTGGATAACCGAAGACCAAGTATGGGAAGTTTATGAAGTATTAAAGAAAAATCAATACGGACAGTATCTTAAAGATGTCCTTGACGGAAAATATTTAGATATAAAGGCTTAAAATATGTCAAATAATAAAAAGACGCTGACTAATCTGTTATGGCGTTTTGCCGAGCGGTGCGGGTCACAGGGCGTTACATTTATCGTTTCTATTGTGCTTGCAAGACTTTTAGATCCCGAAGTTTACGGCACAATAGCCATAGTTACCGCTATCACTACGATATTGCAGGTTTTTGTGGACTCAGGGCTGGGTAATGCATTAATACAAAAGAAAGATGCCGATGATTTGGATTTTTCTTCGGTTTTCTACTTTAATTTCGTCGTTTGCATTGTGCTTTATGTTGCAATGTTTTTTGCGGCACCGTTTATAGCATCATTCTACGAAAATGCCGAACTTACTCCGATTATAAGGGTTATCAGTTTAACACTTATCATTTCGGGTGTTAAAAATATTCAACAGGCATATGTGTCGAGAAGTCTTATGTTTAAGCGGTTTTTTTACTCGACCTTGGGCGGAGTGTTGATTTCTGCTATAATAGGCATCGTAATGGCTTATTTGGGTTTTGGTGTTTGGGCAATAGTATTCCAACAATTAAGCAATGCCGCTATAGGTACCGCAATTTTATGGCTGACCGTGAAATGGCGTCCTAAATTCATGTTTTCAAAGGAAAGACTCAAAGGTCTTTTATCATATGGTTGGAAGTTACTTGTTTCGGCACTGCTTAATACGGGATATCTTAATCTGCGTAATCTGCTAATAGGTAAGTTTTATAGTGAATCGCAGTTGGCATTTTATGAGCAGGGTGATAAATTTCCAAAACTTATAGTCACAAATATAAATACATCTATAGACAGTGTGCTTTTACCTACCATGTCAGCGGAACAGGATGACCGCGAGAAGGTAAGATCCATGACACGTCGGTCTATAAAGACAAGTGTTTATATTATGGCACCGTTAATGATGGGGCTTGTGGCAGTAGCGGATCCGCTTGTGCGTTTGGTTTTAACCGATAAATGGTCGCCTTGTGTGTTTTTTCTTAGAATTTTCTGTATAACATATATGTTTTATCCCATACACACTGCTAATCTCAATGCTATAAAGGCAATGGGCAGAAGCGATGTGTTTTTGAAACTTGAAGTTATAAAAATGTCAATAGGTGTGGTGTTACTGATTTGTACCATGTTTATCAGCGTTGAGGCGATTGCCTACAGTTTGCTTATTAGTTGTGTTACCAGTCAGATTGTCAATGCATCACCAAATAAAAAATTGCTTAATTACAGTTATCTTTCACAACTTAAGGATATATTGCCGTCAATCTTGGCAGCTATAATTATGTGCGGTGCGGTTTACTGTGTGACATTTATAGGGTTGAATGATATTTTAACCCTTATAATCCAGGTCACATTCGGTGTCGTTATTTATATCGGACTCTCTAAACTTTTTAAGATTGATTCGTTTGAATATCTTTTGGCGGTTGCCAAATCATTTGTAAAAAAAGCAAAGTAACTGATAACCTTACACTAAAGAGGTGTTTTTGATATGAGCGAAAAAATTCTCGTAACCCGTTCTTCTATGCCTTCGTTTGAAGAGTATACCGAAGAAATAAGAAAAATGTGGGATACCCATTGGCTTACCAATATGGGTCCCGAACATAAGGAATTACAAGAATCTTTAAAAAGATACTTGGATGTTGAGAATATTGACCTTTTAACCAATGGCCATATGGCTTTAGAACTTTCTATGCAGGCACTTAATCTGCATGGAGAGGTTATAACGACACCGTTTACCTTCGCATCTACTACCCATGCCATTGTAAGAAATGGGTTGGACCCTGTTTTTTGCGACATAGACCCTGATGATTTCACTATTGATGTTTCAAAGATGGAGGCACTTATTACCGACAGAACCTGTGCTATTGTGCCTGTTCATGTTTATGGAAACATCTGCAATATTGAGGAAATCGACCGAATAGCGAAAAAATACGGGCTTAAGGTTATTTACGATGCTGCTCACACATTCGGTGAGGATTACAAAGGTGTCGGAGTAGGTAATTTTGGCGATGTTTCATGTTTTAGTTTCCACGCTACAAAGGTGTTTAACTCTATTGAGGGCGGTGCCGTTTGTTTTAAGGATGCTGATTTGGGAGAAAAAATATATCAACTTAAAAATTTCGGCATAAACGGTCCTGAGAGTGTTAACGGTGTCGGAGCCAATGCTAAAATGAATGAGTTTTGTGCTGCTATGGGCATATGCAATCTTCGTCATGTAGATGAGGAAATTGCCAAGCGTAAGGTCGTGTATGAACGCTATTTTGAGCGACTTCAGGGAATTAACGGCATTAGGTTAAATCCGATTCAAAGCGATGTCAAGAGCAACTACGCATATTTCCCTGTGATTTTTGATGCAGATGTTTTTGGTGCAAGCCGTAACGAGGTGTTTAGTGAATTGGCCGAAAAAGGCATCGGTGCGAGAAAGTATTTTTATCCTCTCACCAACACTTTTGAGTGTTTC
>JAZNLA010000003.1:0-11909 GCA_045578845.1 Acutalibacteraceae bacterium
GCTAGTGAAGGGCCATATAGAACAAACGTTCTAAAGTTTCTGGATAACGACGGAAACGTTTTGTTTGTTCGCGTCCGTTGCAAGGTAAACCGTAGGGGGAAACCCGTGGACGGTTTTAATGTGGAAAAAGGAATTTTTGAAGATAATAAAAAAAGGGGGTGAGATATGAATAAATACGACTTTTTATTTATAGCTTTTGCGGCGTGTTGCCTTGGTTGCGCGCTCGGGCGTCTGTTGGTTTATATCGTCATGGGGTTTTAAATGATTCATTTACATTTAACTAGAGAGGCTTTTAAAAAGGTTAAAGACGGTTTGAAAAAATCGGAGTTTAGGCCAGATAATGATTATTATAATACACACGTCTGGAGAAAATTTGAACAAGAAATGATAACACCGTTTAAAAAATCGGTTGGCATATTTTGCGGCGTATTATGTAAGCTTTATTGCGGTTACCCCAAAAAAAACGATAAAGAAAATATAATAGAGTGTATTGTAACAAGTGTTTCGTATCTTAATTACGGACACAAAAATATAGATTCTCTATTTTACAAATACTATCCAAAATATAAAGGTGTTGTAATGCAAATTGATTTTGAGGTGATTTGATGAATGTTAATATAGATTGGAATAAATTAAGCGACGATAAAAAACGCGATCTTATAAACGCGTTAAGCGACGGTATTTTATTCTTGCTTTGTCGAAAATGCCGTCTTAATTATTTTGAAGTAAAAAGACAGATCGAGAGGTTAAAAAAATGAGTAAATGTCTAAACAAAGTAGAATTAACTTTTTTTCCCTTCATAATGCCACCAACAGAAGGGAGCAAAGTTTTATTCTTTGAGTGTGGCGAATTAAAAACGGGTTCTTTTTATGACGGCCGTTTTTATTCTATGGGTAGAACGTGCTTCCCGGATATTTGGGCGTACGCTCCAAAAGAACCTAAAAAAGAGGACATTTTCCCATGAAAAGAAAACAGTTACTTATAAACGAAAAAGACTTTAACGACCTTAAAAGGATTTGGCGCGGCGGCTTGTTCCGTCTTTGCAGTGATTCGCTTTTTATCCGGGAACTTATCGAACACGAACTTAAAAGAGAGGTTAAAAAATGAAACTTCATATCAATATAGAAACAGATTCAAATTATCGTGTTTTATTTTCTGTTAGAATTGTTAATCTAAACACCGGAAATGTTATAGATATAGAAAGGAATTAAAAAAATGAAATTATTTTTGATAATAATATCTAGTATTCTTTTAATTGCCGGTTTGGCATGGTATGAATACACTATAAGGAATCTTTGTGAAGGTGGCGACGTTTTGAGTTGCGCCGAAATTGCGGGGGGCCGTTAATGATCCAGAATATAAGAATTTGCGAAATGTGCAAGCGTCCAAACCCTTTTAACGCTCTGTTTTGTCCCGCTTGTATTAAAAAGCTCAATGAAATGAAAAATAAAAAAATAGGGGGGGGCACAAATGGCAAATAAAAAAGTATATTATCAAGGGTGCATTAGTTGCGGGTGGCGCGATTGCTTTTTAATGGAGTGCGCGGACCGTGACAAGTGCCCACAGTTCAAGGAATACGAAAAGAACATTACAAAAAATTATTTTGGTAAAGAGAGGGTAGAAAATGGGCTATAAAAGAAAAGTAAATATAGAATTAGATCTTGAAGAAATCAGGATTATTTGTAATTCGTTAAGACGTTATAAAATGGATTTACAAAAAGAATTAGAAAGTTCAATAGATAAAAAAGGCCGTGCCAAAAAAGGTTTAAAAAAATCAAAAGAATTTGATATAGGACAAATAAAGTCGACTGAAAAATTAGAAAAATTTTTTAACGGTTTGTTTTAATGATCCTCACGACTGACAAGCTAAAAAGCGTTTACCAGACGGGCGCAAAAATGCGCCGTTTGGTTCGCGAATATTGGGCCGACTTGGGGCCGTGGTTGTCCGTGCCTTTTCTGGATTATTACAAGTACGTTTGCGCGCTTCCCTACATTAGCGACCCCGACGGCGTGGAGTTCGTGAGCCGGCCGCGCCTGACGTTAGATCCTAATTACAGTATAGCGCGCGATTGCGACGATAAGGCCGTATTACTTGCGTGTTGGTGGAATGGTCACGGCGATAAATGCCGGTTCGTCGCAAGCTCGACCAAACCAAACGGCCGTTTACATCATGTTTTTACACAACACGAAAGCGGCCTTTTTCTGGACGCGACTTACAAAAAGAACGAAAATTTTATAGGATTTTACCCGTATTTTACGAAAATAACGCGAATAATCGCGCTTACTGACTTTTTTTAAGTTGCTTTTGAGTTGATTTTGATTTATATTACTTACGTAAAACTTTTACGTAGGTTTTTTTTATGGCCGCAATGCTTGCAACTTTGGAAGGTAACGAAAAGGGAATTTCTTTGAATGACCTTTTCGACGTTAACGACTATTTGGGCGTTAAATATTTCGGGCCTGAAGATTGGAACCGCGTCAAGAAATGCGCTTGCATTATTACGATGAAAGCCGCAAAGAACCCGGTTCTTTTCTATATCGACTCACTTAAAGATGATTACAAGGATTACAAGCCGTCACAACTTGCGAATTGTGTTTTCGGGTTCAACGACGCGGCCGGCGTCGAGCTCATGGGGGCTTTACCTTGGGAACGTTGCAAAGTCAAGATTGACAACGACCTTTTGCGCGGTTTTTCAATTGGCGGCGTATTCGAAAAAGTCGGTAGCGGTATAAAGAAGGCCGCCGGTTATGCGTATGACGTGGCAACGGCACCGATTAAGGCCGGCGAATACATTATAGAAAAGACGCCGCTAAAATACACTCCGGGCGCAAAATGGTATAAGACAACGACGGGGCTAAAAGAAAAATATGTAGATACGCCGGTTAAATCCGGGGCGCAACAGATTGTAGACAAGACCAGCGAGACCATGTATAAATTCGCGACCGAAACGCCGTTCAAATATACGGGTGCCGGTCAAATCGTTAAGTATCTTGAAAAGGGCCGCGAAGCCGCCGGCATTACTAGCCCCGGCACGGCCGAAGTTTATGAAAGCGAAGAAGAAAAAATTAGGCGAATGCGCGCCGAAGAAGCCGAGGCCAGAAGGTTGAAAGACGAAGCCGAACAGAAAGAGGCCGAAGAAATTAGGCAAATGCGCTTAAAGGAAGCCGAGGCCAGAAGGTTGAAAGACGTAACCGAACAGAAAGAGGCCGCCGACGCCGCCGCCGCCGCCGCACAGATTCAACTAGAACAGACGCAAGCGACATTGACTAGTAAATACGCCCCTTGGGTTCTTGGCGGTTGCGGGCTTTTGCTTGCGTTGTCGATCTTGAAAAAATAAGAGAGGTCTAAAAATGTACGAATATGTAACCGACAACGTATTAAACGCGATTTATGCGCCCAACGACCGATTGGGTGTCGAACTCATGGGCGCGGCAAAGTGGAACGCCTTAAAAAAAGCCGTGGCCGCAAATACCGTAAACAAGCTTAACAAGGTTTACGGCGGTAACCGTTCCCGTTTTACTAGTGCAGTTGTCGAAGCCGCGCGGAAAATGCGCGCACCGTCTGACCCGGTATCTATTGCCAATAGGTCGGCACGAATTAGTAAAAGCGGATTGCTCAACGATCCTTTATGTGCCGAACTTTGGGGTGTAAATGAAGAATACGCCGTCGAACTTTTGGGGTCTTACGGTTGGAGTGATTTTACTAGACAAATTGGCAAATTAACGCACACGGTATTAGAGGCAGGAGAAAATATCCCTATCGCGTCCGCCGCCGTTGCCGAAGCTCGTAAATATGGGGATTATGTACAGACCGCATTAGGATTGAAAAAAAGCGGCGAAGAAGTCGTTAATACAGTCTATGACAACCGCGGGAAAATTATTCTTATTGGAGGCTTGGGAGCCTTCGGTCTTTACTTGCTTTTAAGGAAAAAGAAAAGATAATGTTACCTTGGGCGTTAACAGATTCGCAAGCGAAAAACATTTATAACGCGCTTTATAAATGGTATAACTCGCCTAATAATTTCCCGAACTACCAGACGGGGGCGGGGGTATTTTTCAATTTTGCGAATTACACGCTAGACAAACTTTACTACACTATCGAAGCCGCAAAAAAATATTATTCGTTGGGTTGGTTTGATAGTGATCTCGATAAACGAAACGCCGCTATCGACAAGTTGTCAACAATACTTTATGACGTGTTCGCGGGACAAGTAGAAAAGGCGGGAATTAAAAAATTCTTGTCATTTATCTACAATTTCGCGAAGCAAAACGAAAGCGCGGTAAATTATTTTTCGAGCGGTGCCGGCTTCAATGTGCTAGACACGGCGGCCGTAGTTCTGGACGAAGTGGCCGTAAAACCAATTAAGGCCGTTGCCGAAAATATCAATTACGCGATAAGTTACCCGTCGTTAAAGTCGCTTTTGCCTGACAACATGACGTTGTTAAAGTGGGGGTTGCTTATTGGCGGCGGTCTGTACGTCTGGAAGTTCTTTGAGAACCGAACAAAAAGAATTTAGTGAACATCAAAAAAGAGAGGTCTAAAAATGGCTAAACGCATTAAGGCGGCAAAGCGTGCAAAGACGCGCACCGTAACAAAGACAAAGATTAAGAGGGTGTATGTAAAGGCGAAGCGCGCCGCACGTCGCGCACGTCGCGCCGCTACTCAACCCGTAAGTAAAAAAGACATCGTTCTCGCCGTTGCCGGTGCGGGCGTCGGCTCTATCGGCGGTGCTATCGTTTTGTCGAAGTTGCCGGCTACTTTGCCGCCCATTGCGACAAACGGCGGCGTTGCGGCTCTTGGCGGTGTTCTCACGGCCGTGGGCCTGAAAAAGAAAAATAAGTTGCTCATGGGTGCCGGTCTCGGAATGGCCGCCGTAGGCGTCCGCGGTATTATTGCCGGTTTTGTTCCGGCAATGGCCGGATATGACGGCGAAACGTACACTTACGTTCCCCAGATCGCCACGGATATGTCCGCGCCGTTTGCGGGACCGTTCGCCGGTAACACTTACGAACCTTTGAACGCACCTTTTGACGGTGAAGAAACAATTTAAACAATAAAAAAAAGAGAGGTCTAAAAATGGCTAACATTACCGATTCCGTACCGGTCGCGGCCGGTGCCCCCGTTCTCCGTTCCTTCGGTGCAGGCGGTCAACAGTATATCGCCGACATTTGGGGCGGTTTCAACGTAAGCGCAAAGCTCGTAAACCCGCTTTTCACGTTCCGCGCTACTGACACTTCGATCCCGAATGCAGAACAGCTTACCAATTTGGCCGAAGCCCAGAAAATCGGCTCGACAATGGAATTTAAGGCCGTGCAACTCGGTTTGCGCGTCGTGCCGCTTACTTCTGGTGCCGTTCTCACTCCGGCACAGGTCGAGGACATGAAGAGTCTTTTGGCGTCCGCTGTCGTTACCCTGACCTACGGATCCAACGAAACGAAGATCGGCGAATTTTCCGGCCTTCACCTCATGGCCCCCGTCGATTTCATGGCCGCCGACGCTACGAACAATTGCGCCGCCCAGAACGGCGCTATTAATTCCGCAAGTTGGATCAATCTTAAGGAACCCGTTTGTATCGAGGCCAACCTGAACATTGGCGGTACCGTCAAGTTCACGCGCCCGGTGCCGGCGTCCCTCTACGCTACTGAAAATTCATTCGGTTTCGTGGTAATCATGGCCGGTTTGAAGGTTGTGAAGTCCTAAAGGGGTGGTTTACGTCTACTTAAATGTAGACCTACCAACGCGGGGGGCGTCGCCCCCATGCAACCGCCCCCCGCAATTTTTTTTCATTTTAAAAAAGGATAGATTTTATTATGAACATGGCCGAAGTGACAAAAAAACTTGCCGACTTGAAGCAAACCCAGAGTTACGAAAAGACTTTCGACTTTACGCGCTCGTTTGTAGCCGAAGCGGGAAAGGCAAATACTTTTGCGATTCCCATTACTAATGAAGGGCCGTTTCTTGAAGAATCCTATAATATCCGTTGCACGTCTAATAGCGTGTTGACGCGTACTTACAAGGGCGTAACGACCACAAAGAACATTTGCGCCGTCAAACTAAAGTTCAAGTCGCAAGCCGACAACGCCGCACAGTCTAACGACTATATCCCGGTGCAGTTGATCGCTACGCCTATGGGCGACGAAATGCCGCGTTACGGTGCCCGGCCGTTTGTTCACCTTTACCCGAAGGGCGATGTATTGCTTATAGAATACGATAACCGAGCCCCGGAACCGCTTATTAAGCCTACGGGAGCATATCCTACAGACGGCGACGTTTACGAAATGCAAGACGAACTAGTCGAAATTTGCTTTAACGGCAAGTTGTACCCCCTGAACAAGTAAGCGCGGGGGGCGGCTCATGCTTAAATCATTTGCCGAAAGCATTTACCAGAAAGTAAACGACGTAAAGCGCGGCCGGTGCATTTACTCCGACGAACAACGCGACGAAATCCTTTATACCGCAAAGCGTGTACGCGCTAAAGATTATATCTTGCCGTTTGATATGTACGACGGCAAGATAGAAACGCGCGGCGTTACGACTACGGCAAATTGGTATTTTGTCCTGACGGGCGCGGCCGTGTTTTTCGAAAATTGCCCGGCGGCTCAATTGCCTAAAATCGGCGTGAAGTTTCAGGACTTTACACCGTCTAGTCCGTTCGGCACCGTTGCCGAAGATTTGAACGACGTAAACGCCGCTTTGGTGTTCGGTCGTGAAGGTTTGCCGGCCGGCCGTTGGGAAGAATTCAAGAACCTTTATTTTTCGCTAGCTCAAAGAATTACTATTAACGTCGAAGCCATACCGAAGAATGCCGACCCGTTCCGCGGTTGGGTGATCCTGACGGGCCTAGAATTTGATTTGAGCAACGACGCGGGGGAATAAATGGCGAACACATTACACTCTCTTTTCCCGTATTCCCGTAACCGTTGGAAAGACTTTAACGTATTTCCATGTTACACCGAATTTAGCGCACCGGTCGTTTTAGGAAAATATATTTTTTCCGAAAAGACAACGCCGGCCGTCGAATTTGGCAAACTGTTACAAGGCCAGACTGGAATTATCGCCGGCGTCATGATTTCGGCGAATTGTAGCGGCGCGGATTTTTCCGCGGCTGTTGACCAGCCGCTAGAGCTCCAGATTTTGCACGGCGGGAATAACACACCCATCAATATGGCACCGTTCCCGTTTACGGAATTTTCGCAAGGCGATAACTTTACACAAAGTTGGGAGATTACGGGCGCGTCCACAAAGCAGGAAGAATCTTTTAAACTTGCTGTTACCGGCGAGCTCGACCAACTCCAGAACATGAGTTTAAACGAACTTGTTTTGAAAGTGTCTTTCAACTTTATCCGCGTTGGTTCGGCAAAACTACAGGGGTAAAAAGTGAAGGTTGAATTAGTCCGTGAAAAGCCTACGCAAAGCGGCGCGATCTTGTCGCGCGTCTTTGTTGACGGTTCTTTTTTTGGGCACGGTCTGGAAAACAACCTTTACAAGATCCCGGCCGGACACTTCGATTTGTACGGCAAATATTCGCCTTCTCTAAAGGCTAATAAAGTATATATCGAGGTGCCCGGCCGGTCTAACATCATGTTCCACGGCGGCAACACTCACGAACAGACTAAAGGGTGCATTATCGTAGCGGCCAACAGATCGGGCGAAACGGTAAGCGGTGATTTGTCGCAAAAGTTGTACGACATTATCGACGCGGCCGGCCGTGCCGGGGAACCCGTCGGCCTTGTCGTTAAAAATCAAAATACGAAATTATTTGTCGCAATTGGAATTTTGGGGGCCGCGGGGCTTTTGTATTACTTAACAAAAAGGTAGGTCTAAAAATGGGTAGAAAACCAAAATTAAACGCGCCGCAAGATACGCCAGACGTCGAAGATGAACAAGACTTTTTCGATGAGGTTTTATCCGGTTTTGACGAAGAAAACGGCGTAGAGATCGAAGGGCGAATTTATCGAAAGACAAAACCAGAAGACAGTATTGGGCGCATGAGCTTTGAAGCTATCGCCAAAGTTTCGGAAATTGTAGACGAAGATTGGATAGGCCGTCATTTTGGCGGCGGTAACTACTTTATCAAATGGACTTTTAAGCAGGGCGACCGTAAGGAAATAAGGCAAAAGAATTACGCCGTGGGCCCTGAATACGACAAGTTTGTAAAACCGGCCGCGCCGGCCGTTTCTGGGGCCGTTCCGGGCTTTTCCGGGCTTGATTTGGGCGGCTTGCTTGGTTCCCTTACCGTCGAAAAGATCGCGGCCATAGGGAGCGCGATAAAGCTAGTTAAAGACATTTTCGCGCCGCCGCCGCCGCCGGCCCCGGTCGATATTACAAAGTTGCTTGAAATTATCGCGGCAAATTCGAACAAACAAAGCGTGAGCGACGCAATAGTAATTGAAAGTATGCGCGCAATGAAGCAACAGAACGCGCAACCGCCTCAAACACTCGCGCAACAAATCGCGGATTTCAAGGCATTGAAAGACACGTTTAAAGATGAATTTTCAAACGATTCGAACGACGGGGGCGACGAAATGAGTTTTTTGCTTGAAAAGGGCCTAGAATTATTGCCAGTTTTACTCCAGAAAAAAAACAACGATTTTAGGGCCGTCGGTGCCGAAGTGCGAGACAACCCGCTTATTAAGTCGGTGATTAGCTCTAATCCTGAACTTACGCAAAAGTTTTTTGAACAAGCGCGCTTGCAATATGGCGACGCGGCCGTTCAACAGTTGGCGGCCGGTTTCGGATTGAAAGCTACTATTATACCGGCCCAGACGGCCGAAGGGGTGCAAAATGGATCCAAAGAAAATTAAAGGCACGTATATTTTACGCGCGTCATTAAATGACGTTGTAAGCGGATTTTCATTTACGGGAACGGACAGAAACGCCGAACTATCGCCGGCGTCTGATTTCCTTTTAAATCTTGCTTGCGCCGACATTAACCGCCCGGTTAACACGGCGGTAAGCTTGATTTCTAACAACGTGCTTAACATCAAGGCCGCGCGCATTTTGACGCCGGGCGCGGTCGGCTTGCGCGGCGCGCTTAATAGTCAGGTTGCCGCAACTGTTACGATTGTAGGCCGCGCGACTGCGAATGTCGCCGCGGAATCGTTGGGCGGCTTTTCGTTCGCTCTTGATAACTTCAACGAATGGCAAGACGTGAGCGTCAAATATTTACCGGCAAAAGTGAATGATAATTATTTCTTGTCGATAAACAAGAACTACACAAAGTTCTTCATTGACGATTACAACGTACAAAACGAATATTTGGGCCAGAATTTTACGGCCGCTTTGGAAATGTTGGTAGACACGGCCGGTGTGTTGGATAACGCGGGGGAAGTGGTATGAGTGGGATTTTCAAGGGCGATTCTATCTATAAAAGCGGTGGCGGCGGCGGCGGCGGCGGTCCTGTTTCTGTAGACAATGTTACAATATTTGGCGACGGTACGCCGGAGAATCCTTTAAACGCCGATATTCCAAAGATTTCAGACTTGATCACAAGCGATAATCTTTTTACGATGAATTTAGGAGCGGTTACCGAGGATAATTTAATTAGTGGTAATGGCTTATATGCTATCGGTGCTTTGCTCATGCCTGACCGATCGTTTGAGTTAGACGCAAATACAAGTATATTTGTACCTATTACGCAAGTAGGCGGCAATCTTACAGATTGTAACGAGCTTTATTTCTGTTTATATGAATATGATTTGACGACGGATTCTATAGATTGGATTGCCAATACCGATAATCTTAATTTATATGCAATATCTGAAAACGCCGGCGGACTTGGGAAAATCGGAATACTTAAAAATAAATTGACTCATGTAAAAAATAATAAGTATACGATGAGTAACAATAAATTGTATTACTATGTGATTATAACGGACGGATCGCAAGAAGTAAAATTTATTGGCAATACTTTCCAGACAACGACGCCGCTAAATGACAAACCGTACATGGTTTTTTATGCGGACAACTTAAGCCCGCGCCCGACAAGCGCGGCAAACCTTCAAAACGACTTTGCGCAAATCACGCCGCAAGGTCCTAGACCAAATAGATTTTTCGCGGCGTTCTCGAACGTTGTATAAAAAAACACACCCCGCGAACCTTTAAAAAGGACGCGGGGCGGTTAACGATTTGTCAGTTTTACGGCCGACATTTCAAATATAGATAATTCGCGACCCGTGAAGCGGTTATCTTTGTAAAAAAAACGAGCTAAAGCCCGGTTTCTTTTCTTTTGCCAAAAATAGATTAAAAACAACTAAAAAACAATACGGAAAACGTATTTAAAAGGCCAAAAAAGCCTTTTTTTTGTATAATATTATCGACTTGCGGGAGGTAACGGCCCCGCAATGGTTAGTTTTACGGTCTATCCGTCGTGGCACCTAATGAGGCAAGCGGCACTAGACCCGGATAAACGCGGGAAGTGTATAAAGGCCCGTTTAATATTCCGGGTGACGCGGGGACCCCGTAAGACGCGCTATAATTGCGCGATCGGACAAACTCCGACGAAATGGCCGTAAAAACGGCGGCGTGATTTATGGCGGGGGGGCTAAAGTTCCAGCTATACGACGATAGAGCGAACTTTGCCAACCAATTTTTCAGGATCATTATTTTTTTTAGGGTTCTGGGGGGTTGGGGGGCTTGTATCCGCTACCAACTCCAGAGCGTGTAAACGCTCGCCGTTCGCGTCCATTTCGCGCGGGGCGAAGCGCGCCGGTTGTTTGCGTTCTTACCGCCGCGCGCGCAAGCGCGGCACTTGCTAGGTCCGCGCCGCCGCCAACCTTTATAAGTTGGCGCGGACCACGGGGGGCGGTTCGGTCCGATAGTCTTCGCATAGCATACAACGTAAACCGATTAGCCCCCCGCGTTGTGGTTCGGTTTAATTTTTACGTAAGTCCCAGAAATCATTTTTACAAGTTCGGCGGCGTTGGTCCCCGCTTACGATTGACGCCGTCGAACTTAGCCCCGCCCCCTTTTAGGGGTGGGGGCATTGGGGGGGGGCAGAGATTGGATCCGCAAAGCAATTTATCTATGTTCAAATAGCATATTACAAACAAATTCTATTTTCCGGAAAGCGGTGTTTTAAAATTACATACAAATTTTTTTACAGCAGCTTCTAACACTATTCCAATTTGGAATAAGAAAAACAAAAAATATGTTGACGCGGTGTGTATAATTGTGTATATTTGTGTATGTAGGCGGCGGGAATGTTCCCGCGCTAAAAAAAAAGGTAGGTCTAAAATGGCTAAAAAAGTTTCTGTACGTGTTTGGGCTCTTGGAACAAATGGAAAATTTTATCGCACTAAAAAAGTAGAGGTTTCTAAAAATTCCAAAATGGCTATTGCTAACTTATTCGAAGTTTATAGAGATTTTATGAGAGAACAAGGACTTAAATTAAAAGAAATTTATTTTTTATTCGAAGACGGGGTTTAATATGTTCGATAAAGCTTATGAAAACGAAGCCACCATTACCGCCGCCGAACTTATAAAAGAGTTTATGTGGCAAAAGGTGCTTGAATGTGATTTGTCTAAACCGTTGGCCGGTTTTGCTGAAATGTTAGAAATAAATAGAATGAACGATTGTATAACTTATTATTCGATCATGTACTACACACACGGGGCTTAAAAAATGACAGTTCAATTTATTCAAGGCAATTTAAGAGATTTTTTCTATATGATAGATCCGTTTGATGTTGAGGGAAAACAGCGCGTTTTAATCGACGAAGACGTATTTATAAAATTGGTGAATAATCCGCGACTAGACGACGAATATGCTAGTGAAGGGCCATATAGAACAAACGTTCTAAAGTTTCTGGATAACGACGGAAACGTTTTGTTTGTTCGCGTCCGTTGCAAGGTAAACCGTAGGGGGAAACCCGTGGACGGTTTTAATGTGGAAAAAGGAATTTTTGAA
>JAZNLA010000004.1:0-172204 GCA_045578845.1 Acutalibacteraceae bacterium
AACCGCTTAGATGTAAGAAAACAAGCAGAACAACTCTTCGGTGAAATTAAGGTATTAGGCAGAAACGGTGAAGCCGATAACGAACTCGCTTTTATTACACCTGCCGCTACCGAAAAAGAAATATTTAAACAGTTAGACAAACTAAATGATTGCGAAATTTTGTCGGTTATTCGCATACTTGACTAAATTGCAAATCATATAGTATTTTATTGGAGGCTTTTATATGGCTTTAATAGTTAAAAAATTCGGCGGTTCATCGGTCGCTAACGCCGAAAGAGTATTCAATGTAGCAAGAATCGTGGCCGAGGATTATAAAAAAGGCAACAGTGTTGTGGTTGTTGTTTCCGCTCAAGGCGATACAACAGACGACCTTATTGCCAAGGCAAAGGAAATATGTCCCAACAACCCGTCAAAACGCGAAATGGATATGCTTTTATCGTCAGGCGAGCAAATTTCAATTTCCCTTTTGGCAATGGCAATCGAAACTTTGGGTGTTCCCGCAATTTCGTTACTGGGTTGGCAAGCAGGCTTTAAGACTGACTCAAAGCATATGCTTTCCCGCATAAAACGTGTTGAGTCAGACCGCATCAAAGAGGAACTTGACCGCAAAAAGGTTGTCGTTGTTGCAGGTTTCCAAGGCATAAATAAATATGACGATATAACCACTTTAGGCAGAGGCGGTTCAGACACAAGTGCCGTTGCAATAGCCGCTTCAATGCATGCTGACCTTTGTCAGATTTACACCGATGTCGACGGTGTTTACACCGCTGACCCGAGAAAGGTCGAAGGTGCTAAAAAGATGAACGAAATCACCTATGACGAGATGTTGGAACTCGCAACTTTAGGTGCACAGGTTTTAAACAACCGCTCGGTTGAAATGGCTAAGAAGTATAATGTTGAACTTGAGGTACTCTCAAGTCTTGAAAATAAACCAGGTACTATTGTTAAGGAGGCAGTTAAAATGGAAAAAATGCTTGTAAAAGGTGTAGCGTGTGATAAAGACATTCTCGGCATCTCGATTGTAGGACTTAAGGACACTCCGGGAATTGCTTTTAAGGTATTTAACGAATTAAGTAAGAAAAATGTTAATGTTGATATAATTTTACAGTCGGTTGGCCGTGACGGTACAAAAGATATTACATTTACCGTTCCAAAAAACCAACATTCCGATGTACTTGAAGCAATCGAGGGTATCCGTCCCCTGCTTACATTCAGTGATGTTGTCGTAAACGACAAGGTCGGTAAGGTTTCGATAGTCGGTGCAGGTATGGAAACACATCCGGGTGTCGCTTCAAAGATGTTCGAGGCTTTGGCAGATGCTAATATTAACATTCACATGATTTCCACAAGTGAAATAAAGATTTCGGTCCTTATTGACTTGGAAAACTGTGCAAAAGCCGTTCAAGTTGTTCATGATGCATTTATAGACTAAATCTAAAAAGGAACAGAGAACACTCTGTTCCTTTTTTTATTGCAATTTCAAAAATATGTGTTAAAATATATGTAGAATTCAAACATAAGGAGTCTGCTTATGTCAAATAAACAAAAAACAAAGAAAATAGTTAAAAAGATTTTAACGGCTGTTTTTTCACTCTTAACGGTTACCGCTATAGCATTTTCGGCAGTAGTTATAAACGATTATCTTGAAAACCGCGATAATTCCTCGTCGGATAACAATTCTGTTATTTCGACCGATTCAACACTTAGTGAGCCTAAACCTATTGTCAAACTGGCAACCGCTACCGTTTCTTCGACAGGTGATTTGCTTATGCATAAACCCATAATTACCAATGCCAAACAGGGCGACGATTACGATTTCAGCAATATATTCACTTATTTCGGAGATTATGTAAAAATGGCTGATTATGCCGTTGCAAACCTTGAAACCACGCTTCGCGGAAGTGAGAAGGCATATAGCGGTTATCCTCAGTTTAACTGTCCGGACAGTATTACAACCGCCGTTAAAAATGCGGGTTTTGATATGTTACTGACCGCAAACAACCACTCGTATGATACAGGTCTTACAGGTTTTAAACGCACATTAGAGATTGTAGACGGTGCGAATTTAGACCGTTTAGGTACTAATAAAACCACAGACGAGCCTAAATATATTGTAAAAGATATAAACGGCATAAATATCGGTATGACCTGTTACACCTACGAAACCGCAACCGATAAAGAAAACCGCAAGGCACTTAACGGAATACTGCTCAGTGAAGAAGCCGGCAATCTTGTAAATTCTTTCAGTTACAGTAACCTCGATAAATTTTACTCGGAACTTGAAGTACAACTAAAAGGCATGAAGGCACAAGGTGCCGAAGCCACTGTGGTTTATATTCACTGGGGTGAGGAATACACAACTAAAGCCACTAAAGAACAGGTAGAAATCGCACAAAAACTTTGCGACCTCGGTGTAGACGTAATAGTTGGCGGACATGCCCATGTTGTTGAACCGGTTGACCTACTCACAAGCACCGCCAATCCTGACCATAAAACGGTTTGTATTTATTCTTTAGGTAACGCCGTTTCCAACCAACGCAAGCAAAACATGAAATTAAAAACAGGTCACACCGAAGACGGCGTTTTGTTCAGTTTCAGTTTTGCCAAATACAGTGACGGCACTGTTATGTTAGACAGTGTTACACTGCTTCCCACTTGGGTTAATATGTATACCGCAGACGGTAAAAGGATTTACGAAATAATTCCTCTTGATAAACAAAAAACCGATTGGCAGCAGTCTTTTGATTTATCCGATGCAAACCTTATAAATGCCCAAAAATCATACGACCGCACAATGGAAATTGTAGGCGAAGGTCTTGAAAAGGTACAAAACTATATTAACGGTCTTAGCACACCGCTTGATAAAGTTGCTTAAACTAAAAAATATATAGACAAATCATTTACTATGTGTTAATATGTATTTACTCGATACAGAGTAGAGTCCGACGCGTTAAGTGCCGATAGGACGGGGAGTTGCCTATCGGACGAAAAGTTTTAACTTGCGGTGTCGGTTTCGCATCCCGCTGTTATAGTAAGAAGAAAAACCTCCTTATTATTTCAACGAAGATGAGATAATAGGAGGTTTTATTTTGGAAAGTAGTAGAAAAAAAGAATATTTAAAAAAACTGACCTTTGTCGCCGTAATGACCGCAATAGCCGTAATCTGCTCGCTTAATTTCCCGTTAGGCCTAACATTCAGAATAGGCTCGGAACTTAAATTTTCACCTGTATTTATAGCGGTTGCCGTAACCGCCAATATTTACGGGTTTAAAGAAGCAGGTTTTGTTGCCGCCGTTTCCGACCTTATACAAGGGCTTTGTTTCGGCAGTATAATGCCGCTTATAACGGTTGTAAATCTGCTTATCGGTATTGTATTCGGTTTGTTTTTAAAAAACAACTGCAAAGTCATAAACATTACTCTTTCTGTCCTTATAACCCAAATAATCGGCAGTTTTGTGCTTATTAGTATAAGCCTGCATTTGTGGTACGGTATCCCCTATGTTCCCATGCTTTATTTCAGAGCACTGCAAACAGGTATAACCATAATAGCCGAAATTATAATTCTGCTGATTTTATTTAAAGCAATAAAACTACCCGAAAAATTAAAGAAGATATTAAAATAAAAAGTGCCGACAATATGTCGGCACTTTTTATTTTTCACACGAACAGCATGATTTAAAAAGTTTTTCCACATCAAGTTCTTTTGTATCGGCGTTTTTTATAAAGCCTAAATTTTTAATTAAATTTTCAGGTGCGGTATCACTATAAAAGGCGGTCATTACGCCGTTTTCTACACCTACATGAAGTGCCGAGCGAAGCAGACCGTCGGCAAAAGCGACATCGTCTTTAGGGGTAATATCATGAATAATCACACTATAACCCAAATCAAACAAACAACTGCCCAAAACCTCGTCGCCGTCAGCGGCAACAATGGCTATTGAACTGTCGGTCATGGTAATGTTTGCGGTACTGTAAAGTTCCTGCAATTTATCTTTTTTTCTTTCCGGATGAATTTCTATCATTATTTTGGAACTCCTTTGAAACACTGACACTCATAAGTTTTTTGACTTCTTTTTCGCTTAATTCTCTCCATCTGCCCTGAGGCAACATACCGAGTTTAAGTCCTGCAATTTCGGTGCGTTTAAGGCGAATAACGGTTAAACCTACCGCCTCGCAAAGTTTTCTGATTTCGCGGTTTTTACCCTCATACAAAACAAAACGAAGCACAGTGCGGTCATCATGTTTTTCTAGTACCGATATATCGCACGGCAACATCTTTTCACCGTCGATTTCCATACCCTCCGACATCCTTGCAAGTTGCATATCGTCGGGTATTTCTCTGACCGTTACCCTGTAAACCTTTGACACATGGCGTGACGGATGTGTTAAAAGATTAGCAAATTCACCATCATTGGTCATAAGCAAAAGACCTTCGGAATTACGGTCAAGCCGACCTACGGGGTAAAGTCTTACACCTGCATCGGCAACCAAATCGGCAACACATTTTCTGCCCTGTTCATCACTTAAAGTCGTAATAAAGCCGCGGGGTTTATGAAGCATTATATACATTTTTTCATCACGGACTGTAATAGGTTTACCCGCAACCGTAACCCTATCATGCTTTGGGTCAACTTTATCACCGAGTATTGCCTTTCGGCCGTTTATTTTAACCTTGCCATGCTCGATAAGTGCCTCAGCACCGCGTCTTGAGGCTACCGAACATTCTGCAAGGAATTTTTGCAATCTTATCTTTTCTACTGCCATTTCAAACTCCAAAATTTTAAATTATATGTTCTAAAAGCATTTTAAACTTTAATATAAATTTCTCTGATAGTTTCGGCTTTTTTACTATTTCAAAATCAACATCACACAAAGCCACAATAGGCTCTGTACGGATTAAAGCACCGCTGTAATAATAATCAACACTTCCCACCTGTTGCCCTGCCTTAACATCGGCATAGACAAAGGGAATCAGATTTGCCTTTGCGGTTATTTTGTCTTTAGAAGCATCACTGACCCCAACAGTTACTTTGGGCGTGCTTATTCGCACCCTATCGGCATTACCGCCGACAACCGCCAAAGTATCATCATCAAACTTATATGTAATATCCTGCGGTTTTACGGAACTTAAACCGTATTCCAATAAATTAATATGGTCATCCCAATCGTCAGGGTCATTTAAAGTAACTGCAATAACCGTACAACCGTTACGTTCTGCCGCTGATACAAGACATCTGCCCGACTTTTTGGTAAACCCTGTTTTAAGACCTATACATCCGTCATAAATGCTTAAAAGTTTATTATGGTTTTTAAGCGTCCTCTTGTATGGCGGATTTCCGTAGTTTACAGCAAGTTTTTGACTTGAGGCAACCTCTTTTATATAGGGATTTTTAATAGCCTCAGCCGCAAGTAAAGCCATATCATAAGCGGTAGAATAATGCTCTTCGCCGTCAAGTCCCGACGGAGTGACAAAATTAGTATCGGTCATGCCGATTGCTTTCGCCCTACTGTTCATCATTTCGACAAATTCCGATACAGTACCGCCTACCGCAATAGCCGTAGTATTTGCGGCGTCATTTCCCGATGCCAACATCATACCCACAAGCAAAGCATGATATGAAATGGTATCCCCTTCAAGCAAACCCATTGATGAGCCTTCAACTGTAACCATTTCTTTAGTGGTAACAATCTGTTTTTCCGGTGTCCCTTCTTCGGCTAAAAGCAGAGCCGTCATGATTTTTGTAGTGCTTGCCATAGGAAGTTTTTTATCAGCATTATGCGACGCTAAAACTTCCAAAGTGTCGGCATTTATAAGTACCATGCCTTGTGCAGATGTCGAAGGTACTGCCGATACAAAAGTGCAGGTACAAAGACAAGTTGCAGCGGCAACCGTCACTGCGACTAAAATTTTAAATAACTTTTTCATTACGCACCTCACCAAATGTTATCACATATTAAAATATGGCGAGGTGCTCAATTTAATGCTTTTTAGTTATTTTTTTCTTTTCCTTCGCTACCCTTTTTAGGGAAAAGGTCACTTACCATAGAAACAATCTCGGGAACAGCAGTGACAACCTTTTCAATCGGCGAGCCTGTATCGTTTATACTGAGCATTTTAACATCATTGCCCTTGATAACCAAAAATCCTACGGGTGAAACGCTGGCACCTGCACCGCCGCCTCCGCCGAAAAGGATGTCCGCTTGCTGTTTAGACGGAAAATCAGAGCCGCCCGAAGCAAGTCCGAACGAAACCTTTGAAATAGGGATAATGGTAACCTCATTAACGGTAATAGGGTCACCTACTATTGTGCCCGAATCAACCAATGCACGGATTTTTTCCATAGTGACATTCATAATATTACTGATATTGTTTTCTGCCATTTTTATACTCCTTTTGCCCTTTTGGGCTATTATTTAGTTACGGTTTGATTTTTCAAATTCCCCGACACAATCTTGCCGACGATTTTCTTCCTTATTATGGGTATTATTACCTTAATTCCCGCCGCAATTACAAAAATTAAGCGGCATTTAAACTTTGCCGAAAATTCAATATCGGGTTTAGTAACATTAAAGTCACTAATGACATTGATTTCGGTCTTTTTTCTTTTAAACTTACATTTTCCGTAGAAAAAACTAAGTGCTGGATAAACCAAAGAACACACGGTCCCGTATTCTACCGCGGTCATCATAGGGTCATCAGACGCAACCTTAATTTTAAGATTAAACCGCTTAACCCTTACATGATGTAAAAGGTTACCCAAGGACTCTGCCGCTTGTTTCAATACATCAAATATAAGCGTTAGCGTACCGCTAAGACCTTCGGAATTTATTAAGCGTTTAAAAGCATTTTCTTTTTCCGGTGCTTTATTCTCGGTACTTTTCATTTGTTTGTTTTTAGGTTTACTAACCTTTTTTGCCGGATATGAGTATGTGACGAATAAATAGCGGCATTTAACTTTAACACCGTCTTTTGTACTTATCATAATCGACACACTCGAAAAGAGCAAAAAGCCTATAACTGCCAAAACAATCAAAATCACATAAAGAGCAATCATTAATATTTGTCCTCTATATTTTCGATTTCTTCATTCATTTGTTTCGCTAAATCCATAACCTCATTGGATAACATTTTAAGTTGTCCGCCTGTTTCTTCAACTGTTTCGTCTAAAGGTATCTCGGGCAGGTCTTCAAGGCCCCTAAGTCCAAAACAACGCAAAAAGTTTGCCGTTGTGCCGTAAAGCAACGGTCTGCCGGGCAGTTCAAGTCGGCCTCTCTCTTCAAGCAAATCCTTTTCCACAAGGGTTGAAACAACACCCGAACAGTCAACACCGCGTACCTGTTCAACATACGCTCTTGTTACGGGTTGATTGTAAGCGATAACCGATAAAACCTCAAGTGCCGCTTGTGACAGCGGAGCTTTTCGCCTTAAATCCAAAGCAGAACGAATACATTCGGCATATTGCGATTTAGTGCAAAATTGATACTGGTCCTCTAATTTTATTAGTTTAACCGCACTTCCCGACGTTTCAAGACGGTCAGCAAGCATATTCATTACATCTGCCACCGTTTCACGGTCAATTTCAAAAATCTGACAAAATCTATTGCTCTCGACCGGCTCACCGCTCGCAAACAGTATAGCCTCGAAAGATGGTATCATTTCATTTACCGTCACTGTTTTCTCTCCTTAACTACCGAAATTTGCATATCGTCACCTTCGCCGTCTAAATAAACGCGGTTGGCTTTACAAAGTTCCAAAACCGCGAGAAATGTTGCAACCAATTCCGAACGGCTTTCGGCACCTTCAAAAAGATTTCCGACCTTATTTTTACCGCCACGCATAAGATTTTTAAGCACAAACACGATTTTTGACGAAACCGAAACAATTTTTCTTGCAACAATCTTGCTGAAAACCGTAGTCGGCGGCGGAAGTTTTCTTTGTCCCCTGCCGACAGCGGCTATGTAGTACTTTAAAATAAGTTCTTTTTCATGACTGCCCTCATAGGTTTTGTCATATTCGATTTTTTCGGGCACCTTCACAAATGTATCAAACCCGTCGGTCATGGTGCCAAAAAATTTTGCAATCTTACGGCAACGCTCATATTCCATAAGTTCTTGAGTCAGTTCTTCTTTTAACTGCTCAGCCTCTTCATGTTTAGGCAGTAAACTAACCGTTTTAAGATAAATGAGCCTTGAAGCCATTTCCAAAAACTCACTTGCAACATCCATGTCACTTTGCTGCATTTTACGTATTTGTTCAACATACTGGTCGACCAAAACGGTGAGTTTTATATCATTTATATTAAGTTTATTTTTCGATATAAGGTACAATAGCAGGTCTAAAGGACCTTCAAACCCGTCTAACTTATATTCTAACTTATCCATTAAATACCACCGTTCATAGCGTTTAAAATAAGTTCAAACGGCAACCATGTTACCGTGTTTATTCCATTTACAGTTGCATAGGTAATACTACCGAGTATATTTGAAAATGCAGAGCCTGCTACCAAAAGCATTAAAATGATAAGCGAAAAGTAACGCTCATACTGCATTAAGCGGTAATAAGTTTTATCGGGTAAAACCACCGCCAAAATTTTAGAGCCGTCAAGCGGCGGAATGGGTACCAAATTAAACACTGCAAGCGAAACATTGATAATGGCAATTCCGCTGAAAATATTGCTTATAAAATACACAACTGCGTTAATGTTTAACTCGGCAGCCAAAACGATAAATATGAATAAACTTCTTAAAAACATTGCCGCAAACGCGACTAAAATGTTAGACAAAGGTCCTGCAAAAGCGGTAATCGCCATTCCGACCTTAGCGTTTTTAAAGTATCTCGGATTGACGCCTACGGGTTTTGCCCAGCCAAAACCGACAAGAAATATCATAAGAGAACCGAAATAGTCCAAATGTGCCAACGGATTAAGTGTCATTCTGCCCTGAAACCTCGGTGTAGGGTCGCCGAGTTTCGTCGCGGCAAACCCATGTGCATACTCATGTATTGGCAGGGTTAAAAAGACAACAATAGCCGCTGAAATCACACTTGCAATTATATCCAAAATACTTCCTCTTTGGAGAATCACGCTTAAAACTCCGCCCAAAGTAAACACTTGCCTTTCAGTAAACTTAACTTAAATTATATTATACAATAAATTTTTCACAAATTCAAGATTTATATAAACACTGCTACCGAGCAAACACAAAATGCAACAGCAGAAAATTTGAAAGTATTACAAAATATTTTTGACAAAGTATTATCTGAAGTCTGTAGCGTTTCCGCTGCACTTCCCAGCATTGCCATACCGCAAAAAAGTACGGGTACAATATAGCGAAAATCCATGGAGCAGCGATACGGATACCGTAGATTGAAGTATATAAAAAATGCCATTTGAAGTACTAAAACAACCGCAATCGGGCACATTCCGTAAAATAATTTCGGATGTTTTTTTATTAAAATCACAGTACCTATGAAGAATAACACAACCAAGCAGATGTTTAAAATCACAACCAACACCGCTACCGACTCACTGCCGAAACTGTACTCACCGAAAAGCGAATTTCTAAGTAAATACTGCCATAGGTTATACTCTTCCCAAACATTTGTGTAAACGCCTGTAGGCGTCAAAGAAAACGGTAAAATCAAGCGTTTAAACACACTTAAATCGCCTATATAAAGAGCACTGTCGGTGCCAATCGGTGCAACATAACCTAACGGTTGACCGAAAAGTATATAATTTCTCACCGCATACCACATACCTATCGGCAGCATTATACCCAAAAACGCCAAAGTATGACCTAAAAGTTGTTTGAATTTTATTGTCTTAGAGGTGAAAAACCTGAAAAGAACAGCAGAAGCCGCCGCAACCGCTATGAGCGAGGCGGAGAACTTGGTCATCATACCGAGTCCTATAAAAAGTCCTGTAAAAAACGCACTTAAAACGGTTGGATTTTTATACCATTTTATAAGGAAAAAGACTGCCAACAGCACAAATAAAACGCACAAAATATCGTTATTTATACTGCCTGCAAAGATTATCATCGACGGGTGAAAACTAAGTACCGCCACAAGGTAAACCCTTACTTTGTCGGAAATACCGATTTCTTTAAAAATTAAATTGCCGACCAAAACCGTAAGCGCCGAATAAAGGCAGGTGAGTAGTTGCAGGTTTTCAAAAGAAGTTTCCAATGATTTGCCCATAGCCCACGATAGTTTTAAAACCCCTGCAGATATAAAATGATGAAGCGGCGGATGACAAAACTGCCAATCGTTGGTTTTAGGCAGTCCGTCACCTGTGGCTATACCGTAAATATAACTTAAATGCCCTGCAGATTTTAGTCCCTCAACATCATGCTGGTGCACATCATAAGGATAACGAATGATATATCCTAATCGCAATGCAAAACCGCAAATAAGCAGTAAAATAATAACGGTTTTACTGCTTAATACATCGGTTTTATTTTTTATAAATGCGAATATGGAAGAAAAAAGCAACGTAAACCCGATAACCAAATCACTCAAATTATCGGCAATATCATTTTTAAACTCTGTTTGGTCAAAGAAAAGTAGAAACAGCACCAAAACCACCGCAAAGGCTATAGGTAAAATAACATTAAATTTTTTAAACGCCTTTTTAGTGTTTAATGTGTCCATTTTTTACTCCTTACTTTATTTTTCTTGCCTCGATGTAGTATCTCTTATCCTCAGCGTGGCCCATGGAAAATGTTTTACGGGGTAACGAGCCATCTTTACTTACCGCATCAAAAAGTTCGCACTTTTGCATACCGTCAAATAAAAATCCCAATGTATTCTCCTGCTCGCAAAGTTTTTTTACAGACTCTACACCGTGAATATAGTCAATCTTAATATTTCTTTCTGCTATGTATTTATCAAGCCATACCTGTAATGTACCTACGGGCAGTTTTGCCGCAGCCTTTAAGGTTATTTCCTTTAAGTTATCACCGTAAACACAGGTATATTTATGTGTTTGACCTGTCATAGCACCTAAATCATTGCATAAATCATAAATAACTGTTTCGGGATTTACGCCGAACAGAACGCGGTAAATCGGCTCAAAATTTATTGCCGTATCGTGAATATTTACAACCTCGACCAAAGCCGATTTTGATTTTAGAGAAGAATTAAGTTTACTGCATTCTTTGGCGGTGGCAAGCGAATGGTTACCGTCACCCACTGCAAACATCATTTTATCCCGTCTTGATTCGGTTAAGGTTTCAACAGCCTTGCCTACCTGTTCAATTTCCCTTTCTCCCAAAAGCCAACCGGTAATATGACCGCCGCCTAGCATTAAATCAAAATCATATACTTTCTGTAAACTATCCTTAATAGCGGCTATAGGCTCAATTACTGTCTTTTCCGGGTCGTCGGCAAGCAATAAAACGTGAGGCAGTTCCAAAGGTGCTTCTTTTCTTATGGCAACTCGCGGGGGTATGCGTTCAAGTACAGTCTGTTCTGTTGCTCTGATTTTAGCATTTGTGCCTGATTTGTAATCATAATCATCAAGGTTTACGGCACCTACAATTCCGCGGCGTACAAGTCCGTCAGACTGGATACGTTCCACATATATCATGGACTGTTTATATTCTTTTAAAACACCGTTTTCAAGATATTCTGCCATGGTTTTATTTATAGCATCTACCCTTTTTTCAGTATTGTCACCCAAATAAATTTCGGGTAAAACAATCCTCAAAGCCGACGGGCAATCACCTACTGCATTTTGAACATTGTCCCAATAATCTTTTTCAGATGTGAACTGGTCGCAGGCTACTACTGCCCACTTTTCAAAATCCTTTTTGGGCAATAATATATCCGCAGGAAAAAAACCGTAATTTTTCAAATTTATCACCAATTTCCTTTAAAACAATATATGAAATATTATACAATTAAACTGCCCTGTTGTCAACGAAATTGGGTAACAAGGTAAAATATTGCATAAAACCTAAGTTTTTATAAAATTGTTAGTGAATTTTTCCGTTAAATATGGTAAACTACTAATGTTTGAAAGAAACCATACGGTAGGTGTAAAGATATGAGGAAAACAAAAATTGTTTGCACAATAGGTCCCGCCTGCAGTGACGAGGCGACCTTAACCGAAATGTGCAAATCGGGTATGAATGTAGCAAGACTTAACTTTTCACACGGCACCCATGCCGAGCATTTAGAAAAAATTAACCTTATAAAAAAGGTGAGAAAAAAACTTAATTTACCTATAGCAATAATGCTTGATACCAAAGGTCCCGAATACCGCATAAAAACCTTTAAAAACGGCGGTATCACTTTAAAAGACGGTGATACCTTTACTTTTACTACTCTTGATGTTGAAGGTGACGAAACCAAGGTTTCGGTAAGTTACGAAGGACTTGCCCATGACCTGTCGGTGGGTGACCATTTGCTTCTTAACAACGGACTTTTGATTTTTGAGGCGACCGAAATCACCGATACCGATGTAATTTGCAAGGTGGTCGCAGGCGGTGAATTGACCAACCGCAAAAGCATGAGTTTCCCTAACAAGGTTTTAAAACAAACATATTTAAGCGAACAGGACAAAGAGGATATTTTATTCGGCATAAAAAACGATATTGACTTTATTGCCTGTTCATTTGTATCACGCAAACAAGACCTTTTGGATATTCACGATTTTTTAGCCGAAAACGGTTCACCCGACATTGACCTTATTGCAAAAATCGAAAACCGTTCGGGTGTTGATAACATTGACGAGATTTGCAGTGTTTGTGCTGGCATTATGATAGGCAGAGGAGATATGGGTGTTGAAATTCCGTTTGAGGAACTGCCGTCAATTCAAAAACAACTTATCACAAAATGCCGTCTGCTCGGCAAACGTGTTATTACCGCTACCGAAATGCTTGAATCTATGATTCATAATCCCCGCCCCACCCGTGCTGAAATTTCCGACGTAGCAAATGCCGTATATGACGGAACAAGTGCCATTATGTTATCAGGTGAAACCGCCGCAGGTAAGTACCCCGTACTGACCGTAAAAACAATGTCTAAAATTGCCGAACAAACCGAGCAATGTATTCATTATGAAAAAAGATTTTTAACATCTGAATTCAGAATAAGAAATACTGTAGACGCTATTTCACACGCCACATGCGGAATGGCGATTGATATTGGTGCCAAGGCTATTGCAGTATGTTCCATTTCCGGTCTTACTGCCCGAATGGTTTCACGTTTTAGGTCGCCTGTAGATATTTTGGGACTTACCACAAATGAACGCACATGGTATAAATTAGCACTTTCTTGGGGTGTAACACCCGTAATCTGTGAAACCTATGAGTCAACCGATGTTTTATTCTACACCGCAAAACGCATGGCGGTATCGGTATTCTCACTTGAAAAAGACGACAAAATCGTCGTTACCGGCGGTATGACCAACGGTGTTTCGGGCAACACAAATCTTATAAAAATCGAAACTGTATAACAAAACCCCAACCGATTCGGTTGGGGTTTTTATTTTACCTTATTGCTTTTTTTAATACCGTTATTAAAGGAACTGCGAGTAATGTAGATAATATGTTGCCTATCATATGTGTGACATCAAACGGAAGTCCTGCTAATATCCAAGTAATGGTACCTTTAAAGTCCAACCCGTAAACAAACGCCTGCACAGGTGCAAACATGGTACCAAACAGCAGTCCATGCAGACCTGCAATTACACAATAGACAACGGTAGCAACATTTTTATTTTCAAAATCGGGTAAAAACATTACTACTAACCACAGTACAGTCCAAATATATAAATACGGTATCCACCAATCATTAAAGCCGTTAAAAAATCCGTTTAAGAAAACAAAAACGTATATTGCTATCAATGTTTTTGACCTAAAAACCACTGTTAAAACTATAATAAGAAGTGCCAGTAAATGAATATTCGGCAAGGCTTCCATTAAGAGTTTTGATATATACATTATAACGCCGAACATAGGCATCATAAGTAAAACGGCTAACTGTTTTACTTGTTGTTTCAAGCTTTTTCCTTCTTAAATCCGTAATTTTTACCGTTTACAATCTCGGTTTTGTCAACACCTGTCATGGCATAATTACCGTCTTCGTAAAACGACCAATATGCCTTGTCTTTATCGTAATCAAGCGTTAATCCGTCAACCGTTTTGACATAAAGACCGTATAACCCCTGTTCACCCGAAATAAGACCTAATTCGGTCAAAGCATCACCGACGGTATCTTTATCGGTTTTAATGTTATAAACCTTACAGTTTCCGTCAACCTCAACGTTAAAAACAAAGTATTTACTGCCCTGTCCTAACTCGGTAGCCGATACCACTTTGGAAGTATCCTGCGAACTTTCCGTATCAACGGAACCTGTCACATTTGAGTCATTAGAAGACTGTGGTGTTTCTTCCATGACTTTACACCCTGTAACCGACAGTGCCATAACCGCAATAAGCACAATTAGAAGAAGGGTGAAGATTTTTGTTTTGAAAAAATTTACTTTCTTCATAATTATTTCTCCTTAAATTTTTTGTAAAACAGAAGTCGGTCTTCGCAACTTATAATTGTTTTACTTTATTTAGGCAAGGTTTTCCGACTTTGCAACCTGAATATCAGCCTTCTCAGTGACTTTTCACCAATGGCTTTAGTTTTTACGGTAAAACTTGATATGCAATATTTTTGCTTACGGCGACGGACTCGTACGGGATTTACACCCGTTTCCCTTGAACCTTCACACATTGTAGCACACTTAATTCTTTATTTCAACCGAGAAGACATAAGTTTATAAAACAAATTGTATTTTTTTGTAACACGCTTGAAAACTTTATCCTAAAGTTGTATAATGAATATTTAGATAAAGGAGAGGAAAAATCATGACTAAAATTGACATATTTTCGGGATTTTTGGGTGCCGGTAAAACTACACTTATCAAAAAACTGATTAAAGAGGCATACAACGGTGAAAAGTTAGTGCTTATAGAAAACGAATTCGGCGAAATCGGTATAGACGGCGGATTTTTAAAAGAGGCAGGCATTGAAATTACCGAAATGAATTCGGGCTGTATTTGTTGCAGTCTTGTCGGCCACTTCGGAAAAGCACTGGAAGAGGTGCTTGACCGCTTTGCCCCCGACCGTATTTTGATTGAGCCTTCGGGCGTCGGTAAACTCAGTGACGTTATAAAAGCGGTACAAAACATCGGCTCACAAAAACTGACATTAAACGGTTTTACCACCGTTGTTGATGCTAATAAATGTAAAATGTATCTTAAAAACTTCGGCGAATTTTTCGGTGACCAAATCGAGCACGCAAGTTCGATTATTTTAAGCCATACCGATAATATTTCCGAGGAAAAGTTAGAAAAAACAGTTGCACTTATCCGCGAACACAACGCCGATGCTACTATAGTTACCACTCCGTGGAATGACATTAACGGCAAGGCTATTTTAGATGCTATAGAGAAGAAAAACACACTTCTTATCGAACTTGAAAAATTAGAACATAAGCATCACCACCACGACTGTGACTGTGAACATGAACACCATCACAACGAAGACGGCAAATGTTCTTGCGGACATCACCACCATGAACATGAGCACCACCACGAACATCATCACGACGGTGAATGCGAATGCGGGTGCGGACACGACCACCATCACCACCATGCCGATGAAGTATTTACGAGCATGGGCCGTGAAACCACCAAAAAGTTTTCCAAAGAAGAAATCGAAAACGCCCTTAAAAATCTTGACGATGACAAATTATACGGCATGATACTTCGTGCCAAAGGCATTGTCAAAGGCAATGACGGAAATTGGATTCACTTTGACTATATCCCCGGTGAGCCTGATGTCAGAAACGGCGGTGCCGATATTATCGGCAGGCTTTGTGTTATAGGCAAAGACATTAACGAGCAGGCTATAGCCGAACTGTTCGGCATTTAAGGAGAAATTTATGGATATACCCGTATATCTTTTTACAGGATTTTTAGAGTCCGGCAAAACCAAATTCATACAGGAAACCTTAGAAGACAAACGGTTTAACGCAGGTGAAAAAACACTGCTTATTGTCTGTGAAGAAGGTGTTGAAGAATACGAGCCAAATTCGTTTTCAGGCAAAAACGTATTTATAAAAGTCTTAGAAGACGAGAAAGATTTAACCGCCGAAAATCTCACCGCTTGGCTTAAAGAAACCCGCAGTGAGCGTGTTATGATTGAATATAACGGAATGTGGACTTTGGACAAACTGTATAACGCATTACCCAATAAATGGACTATTTACCAAGAAATGATGTTTGCCGATTCCAACACATTTGTCACATACAACGCCAATATGCGTAGCCTTGTTGTAGATAAATTAAAAACTGCCGAACTTGTTATTTTCAACCGTTTCAACGACTCTCTGGACCGTATGCCGTTACACAAAATCGTCAGGGGTGTTTCCCGCAGAAATGCCATTGTCTTTGAATATTTAGACGGCAGTACCGAACAAGATACAATCGAAGACCCATTGCCGTTTGATATAAATGCAAATGTCATTGTAATTGCCGACGACGATTACGCTGTTTGGTACCGCGACATGATGGAAGAAACGCAAAAGTACAACGGCAAGACAGTAAAATTCAAAGGGCTTATTGCCAAGGATAAAAAACTAGAATCAAATTCATATGTCACAGGACGGCACGTTATGACCTGCTGTGCCGACGACATTCAGTACGCAGGACTTATAGCGGTTTGTGAAAACGACTGTATGTCGCTCAAAACGGGAGATTGGATTATCACCACCGCAACCATATCTTTGGAAAAGCACAAAATCTACCGCGGTGTAGGACCTGTACTAAAGGTCAAAGAATACGCCGTTTCAAGCGAACCCGAAGAAAAAGTTGTTACATTTTAAAATAAAAAAAAGCGAAGAATTAAATCTAATTTAATTCTTCGCTTTTTATTATATCGTCAAATTGGCTACTGTGGCTTCGGTAAATTTTACAACCTCACGTGATGAAAGCATAAGTTGACAACCCTTTATACCTGCACTGACCGTTACTTCGTCATAAAGTGTAACCGCCTCGTCAAAGTAGGTCGGAAACTTCTTTTTCATGCCTATGGGTGAACAACCGCCTCTAATGTAACCCGTAACACCTAAAAGTTCCTTGACCGCCAAGAGTTCTACCCTTTTGTTACCCGAAACAACTGCACATTTTTTAAGATCTAATTCGGCATTTACGGGTATGCAAAATACTGCATGACCGTTTTTGTCACCCTTTGCAACCAAGGTTTTAAACATTATTTCGGGCGGAAGTCCCGTCTGTTCGGCTATATGTACCCCCGAAAGGTCGTTTTCATCGGGCATATATTCTATTGGTTTATAGTCAATTTTTGCTTTATCCAACTGACGCATAGCATTTGTTTTTACCATTGTTGCACCTTTAAATCTTTATTTCTTCGGAAAGATAGGTCGAATAAATTATACACTCTTTAACAGGTTTTTCCACTATCTGTTCGATTGCAGTTTTGTAAATTTTAAGTTGTTTTGAGTAAGCGTTTTTAAGGTCGTCTGCACATTTTACCATATCGGTTTTAAAGTCTAGAATAACGACGCCGTCATCTTCTTCAAATATGCAGTCGGCAATACCTTGAACTATAGTAGTATTATTTTGATAAGGGTATTCAACCATAAACTTATACTCTCTGCGTACATTTTTCGAACATTTAATCCTATCAAAAAGAGAACTTTCAAAGAACTTTGACAATTTACTCAAATCCAACGCGTCCGCCTCTTCTTCGCTTAAATACTCCCACTCTTTTAAGCGATTGAGTTCCGATACAATATCTTCTTTTGCGTTTTCATAGTTTGCATACTGCAAAAATCTATGAGTAGCGGTACCTCTTTCGGCAGGGGTTAAGCCTTTTTTTGACATAAATTCGGGCCGTGCAGTAAAAGAATATTTATCTACGTCACCATGAACAAGTTCGGTGACGGCAATTTTAGAGGGCACTGAACATTCATTTTTATACTTATATTCACTGCTAAACCGTTCGGCAAGTTGCCGCTTTATTTCATCTGCTTGTTTTAGTTCATCGGCAGAGAACACTGGATTTTCTGTCCCCTTTTCCAATTCAGGTGCAGAGAAATCATTTGGTGCATATTCTTTTATGCTAAGTGAAAACTTCGCACTGCCGTTACCTTTAAACTCTAAACCTGCATGTTTTGCCAAATTTTCACCATCAGCCTGCAAAAGTGCCGTCATAAGTATCCATTTTGAAAATCCTTTTGCTTTAAGTACTTCACCTGCCGAAACGGTCATACTGTCAACTGCCGTCATATTAAGCGCATCTACTGCCTCAGCAATATCCTTTTTAGCATTACTTGATGTAAAGAAAACAGCAAGTTTTTCTTCGGCACGGGTCATGGCAACATATAAAAGCCTTATATTTTCAGCCATATTGCGTTTTTTGACACTTGAAACAACCGACTGTTTTGCAAAAGAGTCAATTAAAGCGGAATTTGCGGGATTGATACTTTTTAGCCCTATCCCGTAATCGTAATCAATTACGGCACTGCCTATATTGTCCTGTATATTAAACTTTCCGCCGCAGTCGGCTATAATGCATATCGGAAACTGCAGCCCTTTTGAGCCGTGAAAACTCATTATTTTTACGGCGTTAATGCCGTTAGGCAAAGTTTTGTCCAACGAATCGCCTGTCATATGTTCAAACGCCGCTAAAAAGCCTTTTATACCTCCATTTTCCGGTCCATAGTCACCTGCAAGGGTTGAAAGTTTCAGTAAGTTATTTTTCTTTACTTCGCCATGCGGCATTGCACTCATAATTTCAAGTAAAGATGTATCAAGATATATTTCATCAATAAGTTTACCGACCGTTAGTGTTGCGGCGGCTTTTCGGTATCGTGACAATGTGTCGAGTAATTCTTTACAGTGGTTATCCCCGTCATCTGCTGCTAAAAGCACATTTTCGTACAACTTGTCTTTGCGGTATTTTGATTTTATATGTGCTAACTCATCGGGTGTAAATCCTAAAACAACCGAACACATTGCAGCCAAAAGTGAAATATCTATTGCAGGATTATCTATAGCCTGTAATAATGATATAACTGTATTGACCTCTATTGCATCGGCAAAACTGCCCGTTTCATAGTTCACGGGTATACCGCGTTTTTTAAGTTGGTCGACATAATAAAGTATACGGCGTCTCGGCGAACGGAGAAGTATGGCAAAATCCCTATACTCTGCCCGTCTTAAACCACCGTCTTTAACCTTTAAAAATGGCGGTTTTGCTAACATTTCTTCGATATAGTCGGCAACCGCTTCGGCGTCAGCCGCTTCACGTTTGACGGAATAATTTTCGGTATCGGTTATAACTAATTTTACATCGGGCTCCTCAAAAGAGTTATACTCAGCCGAGGCTACGAGTTCGTCTTCTTTTAAATAATCCATACCGCAACTGTCTTTGGTCATAATTGCCTTACAAAAAGCGTTTACAAAATCACAAACTCCGTTTCGGCTTCGGAAATTTTCCTTTAATATAATTTTTGACGGTGAATTTTTTCCGTCATACAAAGGATACTCGGTTTTATGACGCAGAAAATTTCCGGGATTAGCACCTCTAAACCCATAAATACACTGCTTAACATCACCGACAGTAAACAAATTTTTGCCATTATCGGAAATAGCAAAAAACAGTGCGTCTTGCAGGTCATTATCATCTTGATATTCATCAACCATGACCATATCGTAATTTCGGCAAATTTCACGCGATAACCCGCTTGGAACAAGTTGTCCGTTTTCTTCTTTGCAAAGCACTTTTAAAGCCAACTGTTCAATTACGGAAAAGGAGTAGCAGTTTTCATTGGAAAACTCATCAAATAGTTCATTTTTGTAGTTTTCCGCAATATTGCAAAGAAGTTTTACCACAGTATAAGATTCATTTAGTTCTTTTAAAACCTCTTTTTCAATGTTCATTTTTTCGTCTAAAGAGGTTATTTCAGAATTTACATTATCAATCGTTTTAATTATTTTTTCTGCAAGCAGTTGAAAATCATCTGTATAGGTCAACTGTATGTGGGTATCCTTATATGTTTTTAACAGTTTAGATGTTTCATTCCAACAATCATTTAAAGCATTTTCCTTAACCGACTCTAAATACTCAATTAATCCTGACAACGGCTCAATCACCTGTTTTTCAATAGGCGTTGCCGATGTTTCATTAAGCAATACCTCAACTCGGTCGGCTAATGCACCTATTTCGTTAGAAACATCGGTAAGCATTATTTTTTTAAAACGGCAATCCTCCATGGATTTACTGTTATAACATTCCGCCGCTTCCCTTAGCCATTTTTCCGGCTGTGGTGTATGCATAATAATTTCGTAAAGTTTTAAAATAACATCAGTAAAGCTGTTTTCACTTTTTTCAAGTGAAAACAATGTTGTTAGGTCCCGCAAAGCAGGACTTGGGTTCTTATATACATCTGCCAATACATTTTTTAAAACACGGTTACTGAGTGTTTTTTCGGTCGCACTGTCGGCAATTTGAAAATCGGGGTTTATTCCGAGCACCGCAAAATACTTGCGGACAAGGTCGATACAAAAAGCGTCAATAGTGCAGATTTTAGCACCTTCAAGCAATAATTTCTGTGTTAATATACGGTCATTTTCAGGGTCAGCACTATGCATTTCTTCCAATCTTTTAGATATTCTTACACGCATTTCCAAAGCTGATGCATTGGTAAACGTAACAATAAGCAATCGGTCGGCACTGACACCGTTTGGGTCGCAAAGTGCGGTCACTACCCTTTCGGTCAAAACGGCAGTTTTACCCGAACCTGCCGCCGCAGATACTAAAACAGTACCCTTGGCTTTTATAGCACTTTTTTGGTCTTCGGTAAATTTCACTGCCATTTATATACCCTCCGTTTCTTTTTTGATTATCTCCATCACCTGCTCTATTTTAGCCTTTGATTTATTCTTGAATTCACTTTTATCTTCTAAATGGCACACAAGTTTATAATCACAGTAGTCACACTGCGAGGTATTGTTAGAAACTTCAAGCGGTAGTGTTTTAATATCACCGCCGAGTATTCTTCTGCCTATATCAGCAAGTATCAAATTAAGATATTTAAAAATAGTTTCAAAACCTTCTATATCAATAACCTTTGAATATCTTTTATCAAATGAATTTTTCTTAGTGAGTTTTGCAGGTATAAATTTACCTGTCACATCACTTTCCATCTGACGTACTGTGTCTATATCGTTTAACAGTAGTCCGTTCATTTTAATATGTTCAGTCTTACCAATCTTTGTATCAACACTTGCAGGAAAATACAGCACACCTGCAGGTGTTTCGGCCAAAAGCAAATCTCTTCCGTTTTTTATTACGGCATAGAGGTATAGAAGCATTTGGATATCAACACCGTCAAGTATTGAAGACAGAGAAAATATTTTATTACCCGTTTTATAATCAATAATTCTTACCTTACCATCGGGTGTTGTGTCAACACGGTCAATTTTACCCTCAAGCGAAATTGAATTTTCACCGTCAATATCCACCTTGACAGTACCTATAGGACTATTGACACCCACAGGGAGTTCGCACTCTTTAGGTCTAAACTTTGACTGTGCAAACTCATTATTTATGGCGGTTATAAAATATTCCGCAAGTTCTTTAATAACGGTTATAAGATAATTAAACCGTTCGTCTAAATCAGTATCTTTCACACCGAGTTGCAGGATATAACCGTCGCAAAGCGTTTCGACATCTTGTTTTATAACTTCAGGTGATAAAAAACCTATATCTTCTTTATGTGCGGCAACAAACTTATCCAACACATCATGTACAATATTACCCCTTGTAAGTGCCGAAAATTCGACCTTTTCGAGTTTCTTAGCACCTATTCCGTATTTACAGAAAAAAGCAAACGGGCATTTCCCAAAATCGTCAATCTTAGTTGACGATATTCTTAAATCTTTACCGTAAATTTCGCTTGCAGCCTCTTTAGACAACTTTAGACTGCGGTTTTCAGAAACCGATGTTAAAGCACTTATTTTACTTTCATAGTCGGTCTTTTCCGCAAAATACCGCTTTAACGCCAAAACATCAGGTGTATTTTTCTTGAAGTTTTCGGCGAGCATTTCAAAACCCGACACTTCACACTCAATATCCAACGCATTAAATTCATCGGAAAAACCGTGCTCGATAACCTGCGACTTATCAATTAAATGTTCCATAACACCTTCGATTTCTGCCGACGGCTCTAACGGACTGCCCGCAACGGTTTTATCACTGTATAACAAATAAACCTTTTCTTCTGCAACTGTACTTGAGTAATAAAAAAGGAACTTTTCATCAATATAGTCTTTTACGCTGTTACTTGAAACCTTTAGACCGCCGTTTATCATAAGACTTCGCTCGTCTTTAGAAAAAAGCCCCGTATCGGCAACATTTTTCGGGAATACGTCGCGGTTTGCACCCAAAATAAAGGCAACTTTCGGCCGCATAGGTCTTATTTTATCGGCAGTGCCGTAAATAATTTGGTCTTTGGTTTGCGGAATTCCGCCCACAGTTTCAAAACTAAGTGCTTCCGATAACACCGAATAAAACTCTTTTGCGGTTAAAGTTTCACTACCGTTTACAGCACAAATTTTATCCAAAACCTTGATAAAAACATCATAACCCGTACGCTGATATTCAGCCTCGTTTTCCCTGCCGAGCATATCAAGTTCGTTTGAATATTTAAGAAGAACTTTGGCTGTATCACACTCTTTAAGCAGACTCATAACCGCATGGCACATATCCTCAGCAGTGCCCTTTAATCCCTGCTTTAAATTTAATATTGGAGTAATTACTTTAAGTCTTAATTCATTTATATATTCACTTTTGTTATCTTCTTTAGAAGACATTTTAAGTCCGTCGGGACTCATATTCCAGTCACTTTTCCACTTGTTTCCGTTTATACCCCAAACGAAGCAATAGTTTTCAATCTGTGCAATATCATTATCGCTTAAATTTGACAGTCCTGTTTTAAGATACTTCAAAATACTGTCGGTATTAAAACCTATCGCGGCATTTATTGCCGACAGTACAAATACCGATAGCGGCAACGAAGAAACCGAAACCGAAGTATCGGTAAATACAGGTATATTATATTTCTTTGCTCTTGCCGAAATCAGCGGCATATAAGTATCAGCACTGCGTGAAATAATAACAAAATCGCGATAACGGTAACCTTTGGTTCTTATAAGTTTTTGCACAGTGTTCATTACAAAATCAACTTCGCTGTGAACACTCGCGGCATGACAAATACTGACCGTTTCGTCTGAAACCGCCATAAAATCACTATCGCCTGCTAAATATTTTTCTAAACTGTAAAGACCTGTATCTTTTTTATACCGCTCACAAAAAACCGTTTCGGCTATGGGTACCGAATGACTTGTGGCTTTGGCTTTAAGTATGGTTGCTACCGACTTGATATTGCCGAAGATATCGGCATCATTTTTAATTATTTCACTGTCTGCACAAAGCGAAACATAAACATTATCGGCACCTGAAATTATACGGTCGAGCATAGAAAACTGTGCCTCGGTAAAGCCTTTAAACTCATCAATAATAACCATTTTACCGTTAAAATAATCCCCGCTTTGCATTAAATTGACAGTTCTGTCTATAAGGTCAAGCGGGTCTAAAAATCTTGTACCTAAATAGGCATTATAAGCCGACATTATAAGCGAAATATCATAAAGTTTATCGCTTATAATACTTGAATTGGTATTTAAAGATAATTCTTTTAAATCTTCGGGTGAAACCGAACACTGTTTTAATTCGGTTATAACAGAAACTACCTCTTTTAAAAATTTAGGAGAATTTGCATATTTAAAGTAATGTTTTAAACTGTCTGCGACACTTCCTACCGCTTTACTTACAAGCAAGTACCTTGTTCCGTCATCGACATTTCTGCCTGCTATACCGCCTATTTCGGCACTGATAGATTTACAAAGCCCTGTAAAACTCTGAATATCAATGCGGTTTGAAAGTTTAGGACCTAAAGTGGACAACAATAACCTTTGGCATTCAAAACTGTACTGTTCGGGTATAAGTAAAATCACCTGCTTGTCCGCTTTGGCTAAATCACAAGCAATTTCAATACACCTATACGATTTTCCTGACTGTTGCCGGCCCATAATAAGGTTTAGCATAACATCTTCCTTTTCCTTCAAAGTGAAAATTCATCACCTTAAAATATCATCCTCATAATAAGCAGTCCCAAAACACCGGGCATGCCTAAAACTGCACTTGTTCCCACTGTCCAACCGTTTACAGCTATATTAACACCTGTAAAATGCGATATAATATTTATCACCGCTAACACCAAAAGCCCCGAAACCGAGGACAGTAAAAGTGTCTTTAAAAATTTACCTGTTTTGGCACTGAAAACAAACAACAAAATTAAATATACCGCTAATAAAATAATAAACGAAACCTTTAAAAAAATCAACTAAATTTCCCCTTTCCAAACATAATATGAAAAAGAAAAATTTTATATGCAAAAAAACCCTCGGTCCAAAGACCGAGGGCCAATTCTGTTTTATTATTTCAATGTAAGAGCAATTACATTAGCAACAATTGCAAGTACAAAGAAAGCAAGTGCAATATACTTAGTAACTCTCGACATTATTGCATCGGCAGTTCTTGCCTTAGTCTTTGAAAGGAAAGTATCGGCTCCACCCGAAATGGCACCGATGCCTGTTCTGCGTCCCTGTTGAAGCAGAACTATAGCAATAATAACGAGGGAAACAAGTATCATAACAGAACCAATTACGATTTCTAATACAGACATTTATTTTACCTCCGAACACCTTAGTAAAGTTATTAACATAATACAAATGTAATTCTAGCACACTTTATTTAAAAATGCAACACTTTTTTACATCGGGTGAACTTTATTATCACTATCGGCGTTTATTGCGTCAACTTTATACTTTTTGTTTGCTCTTGTTTCAAAGAAAGTTTCAGCAACCTTCGGGAACTGTGCAAAGGAAAGAACATCCTCTTCTTGCTCACTCCACTTAGCACACTCAGCACGAAGTTTATCAAGTTCTGGTTCCAAAAGGTCAGCAGGACGGCAGGTAATTGGTTGCTCGTCGCCGATAATTTTCTTTTGGAAATCAGGGTCGATAGGCATTGGGGTACGGCCGTACTCACCCTTGACAATACCCTTAAATTCATTGGTTACCATTTTATAACGCTCGCCCATGATAACATTGTAAACAGCCTGTGTGCCTACAATCTGTGACGAAGGTGTTACAAGCGGAGGATATCCGCAATCTTTTCTTACACGCGGAACTTCTTCCAAAACCTCAATAAGTTTATCCTCTTTACCTGCCTGCTTTAACTGTGAAAGCAGGTTGGAAAGCATGCCGCCGGGAACTTGATAGATTAATGCCTTAGCATCAGATGCAAGCATTTTAGGACTAAGCAAACCTTCAGCCAAATACTTTTCACGAAGTGTTGTTACGTATTTAGCAATATCGTCGAGTGCCTCAAGATTAAGTCCTGTATCATACTCGGTACCTGCCAAAGCGGCAACAATAGACTCGGTTGCAGGGTGAGAAGTACCCATTGAAAGCGGTGACATGGCAGTATCCACAACATCGGCACCGGCTTCAATAGCCTTTAATAAAACCATAGAGCCAAGTCCCGAAGTGTAGTGCGAATGCACCTGAACAGGGATTTTTACGGTTTCTTTAATAGCCTTTACAAGGTCATAGGTTGCATAAGGAGTAAGCAATGCCGCCATATCCTTAATACAAATAGAGTCTGCACCGGTATTTTCAAGTTGCTTAGCGTAGTTTGTGTAATACTCAAGGTCAAAAACCGGACCGGTTGTATAAGAAACGGTTGCCTGTACATGGGCACCCTTTTCCTTTTTGGTTGCATTGATAGCGGTTTCAAGGTTACGAATATCGTTAAGTGCATCAAAGATACGGATAACATCAATACCGTTAGCAATCGAACGCTGTACCAAATACTCAACAACATCATCAGCATAGTGGCGGTAGCCTAACATATTCTGACCTCTGAAAAGCATTTGAAGTTTGGTATTGGGACATTTTTCACGAATAATGCGAAGTCTTTCCCACGGGTCTTCGTTAAGAAAACGAAGACAAGAGTCATATGTTGCACCGCCCCAGCACTCTAAAGAATGGAAACCGATTTTATCAAGTTTCTCAAGCATGGGTAACATATCCTCGGTTGTCATACGGGTGGCAATCAAGGATTGGTGTGCATCACGAAGTATAGTTTCGGTAATACCGATTTTTTTAGCCATTTTGTCCTCCAATTCAGTGTCGGCAAACTAAGACACAAAACAAAATTATTTTACGGTTACGAGTACCTTGCCGGCATCAACCGAATCACCCTGATTAACACAAACAGCAGTTACAGTACCGCTTACTGGGGATGTGATTTCGTTCTCCATTTTCATAGCCTCAAGGATAATAACTGCTTGACCCTCAGAAACCGACTGACCGTTTGAAACAAGAACCTTAATAATAGTACCGGGCATAGGTGCCTCAATAGACTGGCCTTCGCCTGCGGCGGCAGGTGCAGCGGCAGGAGCCGAAGCCTCGGCAGCGGGTGCTGCGGATGCTACAGGTGCTGCAGGGGCAGCGGGTTCAGCAACAGGTGCTGTAGCGATAGGTGCTGCTACGGGAGCAGTTGCTACGCCGTTTTCTTCAACACCAACATCATATGTTTTTCCGTTTACTGTAATCTTAAACTGTCTCATATCATTATCCTCCGAAATTACCTATAGAAAGGCATGTTAGAATGTTTTTTATCAAGTGTTGATACTCTTTTTGAAGCCAACATATCAAGAGCCGCAATGGTCTTTACTGCAATTTCATCAGCGGTGATAATATCATCAATATTACCGTTACGAGCAGCGTTAAAAGGAGAACCTTCGGTTAAAATATATTCTTTTTCCAAATCTTCTCTCATTTCTTCACCCAAACGGTCCTTATAAAGGAACTGAACAGCAGTCATAGGCTCTAAAGTGCAAATCTCGGCATCTGCCAAAGAAAGCACAATGTCGGCACCTGAAGCCCTGCCTGCCATAGCGGTAAATGCAGTACCGTAAGCCTTACCGGTAATAACCGTAACCTTAGCGGTGGTAGCCTCAGCATAAGCAGAGGTGAGTGTTGCAACTGCTTTCAAAGAGCCGTCAAGTTCATCATCGGCACCGCCCATGAAACCTGCACAGTCAAGCAAGGTTACTACGGGGATTGAAAATGCGTCGCAAAGACGGACAAAGCGAGCGATTTTAACCGCACCTTTAGCACAAAGTTTACCGTCGTTTTTAGCACTGTCGGTAGCAACTACACCTACCGAATTACCGGCAATTCTTGCAAAACCTACTACGGCACATTTACCGTAACATGAAAGAAGTTCGGTAAAACTTCCTGCATCGCAAACCGAGGTAATAGAAGCGATAACACCCTCACCCGATGCAGCGGCGGCTACATAATCGGCAACTGCGGGCACCGAAAGGTTATTATTGGGCAAATAGGACAGTACCGAAACTGCGGCGGATACAGCCGAAATATCACTGTCGGCAACTATATCAACAAGACCGCACTTTTTAACACTTTCAGCCTTGCCTACATTTTCGTTACCTGTAACGGCAGACGAATTAACGCAAAGTTCACCCGACTCATTCATAACCGTAACATCGGCAACTGCGGCCAAAACGGCGGCAGAGCCTACACAGGTACCTGCGACAACCGAAACCATGGGGACAACGCCCGAAATTTTACCTGCGGCGGCAATAAGTTCGCCGTATGCTTCTATTGCATCAATTCCCTCTTCGCAAGCGGCTCCTTTAGAATCAAAAATTCCGACAACGGGACAACCGTTTTTAAGCGCTAAATCATATATCTTCTTAATCTTTTCACCCTGTGCTCTGCACATGGCACCCGAACGAACGGTAACATCCTGCGAAAATGCATAAGCACCCGCACCGTTTATATTACCGTAAGCCGTAACGACTCCGCAAGCAGTATCGCCGTTTTTGGCAAACCTGTCAAGTTCGGTAAACACACCGCCGTCAAAAAGAGCAGACAAACGCTTATAAGCATCGGTATCTACCAAAGCGGCTTGTTCTTTTTCAAGGCGTGCCAACCCGTTTTCACAGACCATTTTATAATTCCTCCGTTCAACATAAAGGCACTAAAGGGTTAAAACTCTTCGGTGCCGATTTTAAATGTAACAAAAATTGTTAAATCCTTACAGAATAACATTATACTTTAACCTTTAAAAAATAACAAGTATTATTTTAATATTTTTATAATTTTTTAGTGTTGCAACACTAAATATTAAAAATATAATCCCCTAATGAACATCAGGGGATTTAGGTTACTGTTCCGAAAATTTTTGTTTTAAAGCGTTAATTTTACTCTCATTTGCCTGCTCGGTAGGATACCAACCTTTAGCCGACATTTTTGTATACATATCGTCCTGCATTTTAAGTGACTCGTCCAATGCATTATTAAACGCAGTATGAATATTTTTAGTTGACGACTCTATTGTGCCGTGCATATAAAGGTCACATACTCCCTTTTCAAGCAACAATAGATTTTCAAATAAACTCTTATCTTCCATTTTTTACTCCTTATAAAAGTCCCATAAAACTCTTGAATACTTCGTTGTGTTTTTGTTCCATTTGGCTCGCACAGTTTTTAAGTTCAGCATCCTTTAAACACTCAGCGGTTTCACGGCATTTTGAAATCAAATACTTTTCATGGCCCAACGCATCTTCTACATATAAAAGTTCTTTCTCGGTCATTTTATATCCTCCTTTAAATTTTCTGTTATTATATTGCGTGCAAAAGCAGACTTTATTCGTTTGAAACAAAAAACCTCTCAAAATCTTACGATTTCAAGAGGTTTTCATACACTATTTTACAGCCACAAAGCGGATTTTAAAATCCCATCTTCAGAGCCGCTTGCGATAACTTCATCTATTTGACTGTCATACAAAGCCGCCGCAATACCGTCAGGAAGATTAACTTCCTTTTGCTCACCGTTTATCATATTTTTAAGCATACATTTCTGTTCAGCAAGTTCGTTATCACCTAAAATAACACTGAACTTTGCATTTATCTTGTCAGCGTACTTCATTTGAGCCTTAACCGACCTACCCGTAACATCGGTAACAACCGAAAAGCCCTCATTTCTAAGCGAAGTGCAAATTTTAGTCGCTTCAAGTTTAGCCATTTCGCCCATTGTTCCAATATAAATGTCGGGAACTTTAGGCTCAGGGAATTCGGCACCTTGATTTTCCATAACCATTAAAAGCCGCTCTATACCCATTGCAAAGCCGAGTGACGGCATTTCCTGACCGCCCATTTGACCTACAAGTCCGTCGTATCTTCCGCCGCCGCAAACGGTTGACTGTGCACCGATATCGCCCGAAATAAATTCGAAAACGGTCTTGGTGTAATAATCAAGTCCGCGTACAATAGACGGATTAACAGTGTATTCAAGTCCGACAGCATCAAGGTGATTTTTTACACCGTCAAAATGAGTTTTGCACCCATCACAAAGATAATCAATCATTTTAGGTGCACCGTCGGCAATCTCCTTACATATAGGTGACTTACAGTCAAGAATACGCATGGGATTGCGTTCAAGACGGTCTTTACAAGTATCGCACAGTTCGTCTTTTCTGATGTTGAAATATTCCTTCAAAGCGGCGTGATATTTCGCCCTACATTCGGGACAGCCTATTGAATTGATTTCAAGCGACAATGCTTTAATTCCGAGTTCTGTCAAAACAGAGTTTGACATTAAAATCATTTCGGCATCGGCGGCAGGGTTAGCCGCACCGAACATTTCGGCACCAAACTGGTGGAACTCTCTCATTCTGCCCGCCTGCGGTTTTTCATAGCGGTAGCAACCGCCGATATAACAAGCCTTTACCGGTAACGCACCGCCAAGCAAACCGTTCTCTATAGATGAACGGACAACACCCGCGGTAAATTCGGGTCTTAATGTGATAGAGCGGTCGCCCTTATCGGTAAATGTGTACATTTCCTTTTGAACAACATCGGTGGTTTCACCTACATTTTTCGTAAAAACCTCGGTATATTCAAACACCGGCACTCTTATTTCGTTAAAACCAAAAAGGCGTGCGGTTTCGAGCATTTTTCTCTCAACAAACTGCCATTTATAACTGTTTTCGGGCAAAACATCAGCAGTACCCTTAACAGCGGTATTATATTTAGCCATTAAACTTTAACTCCGTTTCAAATAAGCAAATTTATAAAGCAATCCCCACCAAAACAGTGGGGACTGATTTTAACTGTTATGAACAATCTGCCGCCAATCAAGGTCGCCGCGTTCAAGACCGTGAATAAGGACTTCTGCAGTAGCAATATTGGTGGCAACGGGAATATTATGCACGTCACAAAGACGTAAGATTGCATTTTCATCCGGCTCACTGGGTTTGGGATTAAGAGGGTCGCGGAAAAGCAGTACAAGGTCAATTTCATCGCAGCCTATTCTTGATGCTATCTGCTGAGCACCGCCCTGTTCACCGCTTAAAAATTTTATTATTTCAAGACCTGTTGCTTCTGCAACAAGTTTACCGGTTGTACCTGTAGCAAGAATGGTATGACGACTGAGTATTCCACAATATGCGATACAAAACTGTACCATAAGTTCTTTTTTAGCGTTATGTGCAATAATTGCAATATTCATTTATTTACCATTCCTTTCAAAGTATATCTTTTATTTTAGGCAACGGAATATCATCACCCGATATTCTCGCCGCAATTCTGACAATCGAGTCAAAAGCTATTCCCTTTTTTAAAGTTCCCTTTTTAAATGACAGTTTTTTATCTTCGGGAACAATACCGATAAGCCTTGCCGAAGACAAGTCAATAATATCATCAATACTACCGACTTTTTTTCTGCTTTTCTTTAAAAATCGGTTAATGATAAGCCTTGTTTTTATGCCGTATTCAAAAAGCCCCGCGTTTAAAACGCCTGTGTTTTTAATGGCTATCGGGTCGGGTGTTGTGACCGACAAAAATAATGCGTCTTGCGGTAAATCCTTTAGTCTTTTAGGCGGCAGTTGACCTTTTGTATCAAGAATTACATAATCATACATGATAGAGGCTTCGGTCAACAATTCAGCCAAACATTTAAAATCGATCTGCTCGGGCTCAAACGGTGACGGTAAAACTTCTGCACCTGAAATCGCAGGTATTTTAATTACCGCCTCTTTCATTTCGCATTTACCTGCCAATACATCTGCTAAATCAAAACAGGTATGTTCAGATACCGAAAGCAATGAGTCCAAACATCTTGCACCCTCATCGGCATCAATAAGCAGTACGCTGAAACCTTGTTTGGAAAGTGCCGAAGTTAACCCTACCGCTATGGTGGATTTTCCGCTTCCGCCTTTTGAGGATACTAAAATAACCGTTTTACCCACAAATAACTTTCCTTTCGACATTATATCACACACATTTTATCACATTATCTCACAGTTGTAAAGCAAAAATTACATGATAAAAATGTATATTCATACCCATATATTTTATTTTATAAGATTATCGGGAAGCACTTCGGTATAATCTTCATGCGAGCCGAAGAAGTATTCATCAAGTATAGCCTTGGCAACAGGACCTGTGGTATAACTCTTTTCACCGTGTTCTACAACAATAGAAATAGCAATTTCAGGGTCCTCGTACGGTGCAAAAAGGATAAGAACATTATTATCAAGTCCCGACGTCTGTGCAGTACCTGTTTTACCGCCTATTGAAACAGGATAGTCGGCAAAATATGCACTGGCAGTACCCTCTTGTGCAACCGATTTCATACCTAATTTTACCGCAGTTATAACTTCATCTTTTACATCTAAGGTATTAAGAACGGTCGGTGTATTCTTATAAACATAACCGTTAGTTGCTACCGATTTAACACTGTTGAGCAGTGTGGTTTTATACCTTGTACCGCCGTTGGCAATAGTTCCCGTATAACTCGACAGTTGTAACGGTGTAAAGGCATTATCCGATTGACCTATCGATGCTTGAAGTGTCAAGCCATCATACCATGTTGTACCCATTGTCAAAGAATAGTTCGGTCCCGCCAAAATACCCGCCGACTCGGCTATTTCTACACCTGTCAACTGTCCCAGACCTAATTTTAATGAATATTCATTAAGTCTTGAAATACCAACCTGTCTGCCAACGTCAAAGAAGAAATAGTTGCATGAACGTGAAATGGCATTATAAACATTTACATTTCTATGATAATGCATACATTTGGGCTGATAGTCTTTATAATAAGTGTACCTTTGCGAACAGTAAATCTCGGTATCGGTTGTAATGATACCTTCTTGCAGTCCCGCAATGGCAACCATTGGTTTAAAAGCAGAGCCCGGAGGATAAACACCTCTAAACGCTCGGTCATAAAGCGGAGTATTGGGTGCAGTTGCAATTGAACTGTAATCAGAATAATAGGTATCAAGACTGTATGACGGATAGTTGGCCGATGCCAAAACCTCACCTGTTTTCACAGCGGTTATAACAACGGCACCGCCCGTAATACTGGAGCCCGAAGCATTAAGTTTTTTTATATTTTTCGCCAAGGCGTCCTGTGCCACCTTTTGCAGTTTGGAATCAATAGTCAAAAATACGGTATTACCCTGCGTCGGCTCTTTTGTAACTTCGGTTTTAACAACATTGCCAGATTTATCAAAATAATAGGTGAGTTTTCCGTCTTCGCCTCTTAAATAATTCTCAAATGCCTTTTCAACACCGTTTTTACCGACATAATCACTGTAACTGTAACCTTGGTCTTTAAGGGTTGTCCATTCATTTGCATTTATCTTACCGATGGTACCTATTGTGTGTACGGCAAGCGACGGGTCGGTATATTCGCGGTAGGTTTTTATTTCGACCTCAACACCTGCAAGACCTGAATATGACTCAGATATCACAAGCATAAGTTCCGACGAAATATCCTCAGCGAATGTAAAAGGATATGAAACCGAAAAGTCCGCCCTTTCCATTGAATACCTTACGCCCATAATTATACGTCTTTGAACTTCATTATAACCTTTAAGTGAATAACGTTCGACCATTTCGTCATAACAGTTTTGAGCAGAAGCGTAATCATTAAGACCGAGTTTAATCAGCAATTGTTTTACGGCGGTAGTATCATCGGTAAATGCATATGGTGATTCTTTGGTCATAGGCAGTACATCATTCCATGATGTTTCATACATTTCAAGCAGTTCACACATTTTAAGTATGGTACTGTTATAATCTGCTTTTTTCATATATGCACTGTTAAAAACTACATTATAACCATCGCGGTTAACCGCAATAGGTCTGCCGTAACGGTCAACTATAAGACCCCTCGTCGCGGTGATTTCGGTTGAAACGGCAGTAAGGTTTGCATTTTCACTTGCAAATTTATCAGCGGTGACTATTTGAAAATCAGCGGCTCTGAAACCGAAAACCGAAAAAACCGCAAGCATAAGTGCCACAAGAAAAACTATTCGCGGGTTTTGTTTCTTCTTGACTCTCAAATTTGTCACCTCCTAAAATACTACTTCTTTGCTAAATCCATTCTTTTAAGTATTGGAAAAATTATAAAATATATAACAATACCGCAAACGGCAGTATATATAGCCGACGGCAATGTATAACGCAACAAAACAAACGACGGCAGCGGGTCGAAAAATGCATAAAATATAAGCCATTTTACAACAAAATATATTATTGCGGCACTAAAATTCATAACTATTGCCGCTGCTAGGTTACGGTTAAAAAGATAGTTCATCAACATTCCGCACACGAACCCGATAAGTGTCATACAAACGGTATTGTAACATAGTGTTGATGAAAAAACGTCAAGCAAAATTCCCGATACAAATCCGAAAACTGCACCTGTAAGACCGCCAAAATAAAAACCGATATAAACGGTAAGCGGCAACATCAAAACTGTTGATGCGGTATAAATATTAAGCGTTAAAATTCCGCTCGACTGCAATAAAATTACAATTACGCATATTACCGCATACACTGAAAAGAACAAAAACTTTTTTATTGTATTTGCGGTCATTTCCTATCCCCCTTAGGGGAAATACTTCCTTGACCTGAATAATAGGTAATTATCATAACATTTCTGAGTTTATCAAAATCAACCTTGGAATCAATCACTGCATAAAGAGAAGAATCTTTATTTTGCTGACGGATATCACTTACGGTACCGACAATAAGTCCCGCAGGATAAACACTTCCGCCCGCTGTGACAACATAATCACCTATTGATACCGAGCAGTCCCTCTGAAGATTATAAAAATACGCCTTATTATCCTTTGCAAAATCACTTCTGCCCGAAATTACTCCCTCGTCAGCAGTACGGTTATCCTTTCCACCCGCCTTAGCTTTAGGACTCAAAACCGTTGTAACCTTAGCATAGGTCGGTGCAATTTCGCTAATGTAACCCACCAAACCTTCGCTTGTAATTACAGGGTCATTAAGCGAAACGCCGTCAAGCAGTCCGACATCGACCGTAAAGCCTTTATACGGGTCGGTAAAATCCCTTGCGGTCACACTTGCCGATTGGAAGAGCATCTCGGTATTAGCGTCTTTAATTCCCAAATATTGCTCGTAAAAATCATTTTCAAGCACCGTTTCCTCATACTTTGCAAGGCTATCGGCAAGTTGGGCATTTTCGACTTTGAGAACTTCTATTTGCTCTAATAAATCATTTTTCTCTGACAACGATGTCTTAAATTTATCAATCTTGCCAGAAACGGTTGAAAACGCTTTTTGAACGGGGGTGGTAACGGTACCCAAAAGACTGCTTATAGGTGAAGAAACGGTGGTAAAAACCGCTATCACAACCGATAAAACAAGCACTACCGCAACGGCAGATATAAAAATTTTAAAACTTCTGCTTCTAAAAAAGAATCGCACCTGCGGTGTCACTCCTTTAAAAATTATCTGTATCTCTTACCGCGTTTGAACACATATGTGTCAAACGTAAGATTAGTTTCAATCTTTTTGCCAATACCCAAAGCAACACAATCAAGCGGGTCGGGTGCAATACGTACACTCATTCCGGTTTCAGCCGAAATCAGTTTGTCAATATTGCGAAGTCTTGCTCCGCCGCCTGTCAGCACAATACCTTTATCAATAATATCAGCGGCAAGTTCGGGCGGTGTTTTTTCAAATGTTGTACGGACAGTATCTATAATTTGATAAAGCGGGTCAGACAAAGCCTCTCTAACATCGGTTGCCGAAACATCAATATTTTTAGGCAGGCCGTCAACAAGGTTTCTGCCCTTTACCTCCATTACATTTTCACTGTCACCCTCATATTCCATTGCCGAACCTAATGTTATTTTAATCTGCTCGGCGGTGCGTTCGCCGATAAGCAAGTTATGTTTTTTACGGATAAAGTTTATAATGGCTTCATCAAAACTATCACCTGCCGATTTTGTAGACTGAGAGGTAACTATATCACCAAGTGCAATAACAGCGACTTCGGTAGTACCTCCGCCGATGTCGACAACCATACTGCCTGCACTCATTCCCACATCAACTCCCGCACCGATAGCGGCGGCAAGGGGGACCTCAACAAGGTCAACTTCGTAAGCACCCGCATGGCTTGCAGCGTCAAAAATCGCACGGCTTTCAACCTCGGTAACGCCTGACGGAATAGAAAGCATAACGCGTGAACGTGAAAACAAAGAACCTCTAAGTGCTGATTTTATAAACTTTTTAAGCATTGCTTCGGTGACATCAAAGTCTGCAATAACACCGCCTCTTATAGGTTTAACCGCTACTATTGAACCGGGTGTTCTTCCTATCATTTTCTTAGCATCTGAGCCGACTGCACGAACGGCATCATTTCTTACATCATATGCAACGACCGACGGTTCACGCATGACAATCCCCTTGCCTTTTATACCGACAAGCGTATTGCAGGTGCCGAGGTCGATAAAAATATCTCTAGTAAACATAATTTGCCTCCAAAAAAAGACTTTATTTTAAAAATGTACACTACCACACATTAAACTACATAATATAACAAATACATTATATTACATTATTACGTTTACTGCAAGTAAATTAAAAATAAATTTACAAAAAATACGGGCAACCCCGTAAAAAGGTTGCCCGTAAAACTTAAAAATTTTAAATTGAAATAATGTTTGCGATATTGTACTTATCAACATCGAATTTTTTGACCATGTTAAGAGCCTCAAATATATCGTAATCAACAAGTTTACCTTTACGGTATGACACAACACGATTGCCAATACCTTTACTCAAAAGTTCAACAGCATAGTAACCCATACAACTTGCCATTTCGCGGTCACGCACAGTAGGACTTCCGCCTCTTTGAACGTGTCCCAAAACGGTTGCACGCGACTCAATACCGGTTTTCTCTTCAATTTCGGCGGCTATTTTCTCAACCTCACCTACACCTTCAGCTACGATTATAATAAAGTGCTTTTTACCGGATTGTTGTGTTTTATGAATTTTGGCTATGACATCGCGGTCCAAATCATAAGAAACCTCAGGCACTAAGACAGCAGTAGCACCGACGGCAATACCCGATTCAAGTGCAATCCAACCTGCTCTTCTGCCCATAACCTCAACAACACTGCAACGCTCATGTGACTGTGTTGTATCGCGAAGTTTATCTACCATGTGCATGGCAGTATTCATAGCGGTGTCGAAACCGATAGTATAATCAGTAGATGAAATATCGTTATCAATAGTACCGGGAATACCGACACAAGGGATACCGCGAAGCGATAAATCGCGGGCACCTCTGTACGAGCCGTCACCACCAATAACAACAATACCCGTAATACCGAACTTTTTACAGTTGGCAATAGCCATTCCTATACCCTCTTCTGTTTTAAAAAGAGGACTTCTTGCAGTATAAAGCACGGTACCGCCGCGGTGGATAATATCACTAACATCACGAAGTGTCATTTCGTGAATATCGCCTTCGATAAGACCGTTATATCCACGCTTAATACCATAACATTTTATTCCCATTGCAATAGCAGTTCTGACAACGGCACGAACGGCCGCGTTCATACCCGGAGCATCGCCGCCACTGGTAAGAACACCTATTGCACTAATATTTTCTGCCATTTTATTACACCCATTTCTTAAACTGTTTAATAAATAATATAACCAATCTTTGCGGTTGTCAAGCATTTTTGACAAAACAAAAAACTACTCAACAAATTTTACATTGTCTTTTCCTAAAACTTCTTCCAACCTTTTTACCAAATCTTTATCGACCGTAACCCAGTCATATTTTGGCGATACAAGTGCCTTTTCCCTATCTAAAGCCTTAATAATAACGGGAATTTCTCCGTCATAAGAATCCATAATACGTCGTGCCGACTCATATTCTTTTGATTCAATCGAAGAAACCCTCAAATAAAGTCCTCTTTTAATATTTTTCTTCACACCGACTTCGGTTATACTTGGAGTACCTTTATTTTCAGCACCGCTGTCTTTAGAAACACTTTCGATTTTATCGCAAATAATGTTTACTTCGCCCGACTCTTTCAAAGACAGTCTTCCCTTAAACACATACACACTGCCAGTCGTCAAAAGCGGTGCATATTCTTCATAAGAATTTGGGAAAAGCAAAACTTCAACCGAGCCGTAAATATCCTCGATTTCGCAAAATGCCATAGTTTGGTCATTTTTGGTAAGTTTCTTTTTGACCTTTGATACCATAGCGACTGTGGAAACGTACTTGCCGTCATACCTTTTATTTTTCTCCGCATCATTCAGTATATCGGTACTTAAAACACCTTTCTCGGAAGATGCTTCGGTATAATCGCCCAAAGGATGTCCCGAAATATAAATTCCCGTAACTTCCTTTTCACCTGCAAGCAGTTCAAAAACAGGCATTTCATCAGACGAACTCATTTCATACTCGTCTGTATTTTCACTGTTACCTGCCATACCGAAGAGGTCAAGTTGACCGCCCATTGAATACTTTTTCTTTGACTCAATGTGTTTTAAAAGCGGCTCAATGTTTTGAATAAGTTGTTTTCTGGTATTCCCAAAGCCGTCAAACGCACCGCACTTTATAAAACTTTCAACGGCACGGCGGTTTAAATCGTTACCGTAAAGTCGGTCGCAAAAGTCATACACTGACCTGAAATTTCCGTTTTCTCTTTCTTTTATCAGCGACTCAACCAAAGATTCTCCTATATTTCTTACCGCCAAAAGACCGAATCTTATACCATTTTTATCAGCGGTAAAATTCCTGCCGCTTAAATTTACATCAGGCGGCAGAATATTAATGCCTTTTTTTGTACATTCGGCAATATATTTGACAAGTTTTGAGCCGTTGTCCAAAACCGAAGTAAGCAACGCCGACATATATTCCTTTTCGTAATGGCATTTTAAATATGCCGTTTGATACGCAACATATGCATATGCCGCCGCGTGAGATTTATTGAACGCATACGAACTGAAAGCCGACATTTCGTCAAATATTTCCTCTGCCGTCTTTTTATCAACACCTCTTGCTATACAACCCTCACACGAAACAGTGCCGTCGGAATTCTTATCGCCGTAAATAAAAGCCGTTCGTTCCTTTTCCATAACCGCATGCTTCTTTTTAGACATAGCCCTGCGTACAATATCGGCTCTGCCGAGGGAATATCCTGCAAGCGAACGGAATATCTGCATAACCTGCTCTTGGTACACAATACAACCGTATGTGACATCTAATATCGGTTTGAGCATTGGTGTACGGTATTTAATTTTTTCGGGGTGATGTCGGTTTTCGATATACTTCGGAATAGAATCCATAGGACCGGGACGGTAAAGCGAAATAATGGCTATGAGGTCCTCTAACTTTTCGGGTTTAAAGGACTGTAAAACCGAACGCATACCGCCCGACTCAAACTGAAACACGCCGTCGGTTTGCCCGCGTGACATCATCTGCATTGTCGCTTTGTCGTCCATGGGGATTTTTTCTATAGAAAAATCAGGCTCATTTAGGGTAATCATTTTAACCGTGTCGTCTATTACGGTTAGGTTGCGAAGACCTAAAAAGTCCATTTTAAGCAGTCCCAACTCATCCAAAGTGGTCATGGTATATTGTGTTACCACCGAGCCGTCATTGGTCGCAAGCGGGACATATTCACTTACCGGTTTATCGGTTATAACCACACCTGCAGCATGGGTTGACGCATGACGCGGCATACCCTCTACTCTTTTTGCCATATCAAGCAATTTCTTTGTAGTTTGGTCAGACTCGTATTCTGATTTTAGTTCAGGCACCTTACTAAGTGCCGACTCTATGGTTATTTTAAGTTCTTGAGGGATAAGTTTTGCAATTTTATCACACGCGGCATACGGAATATCCATAGCCCTGCCGACATCTCTGACCGCCGCTCTTGCCGCCATTGTGCCGAATGTTACAATCTGTGCAACGTGGTCACTGCCGTATTTATTTATAACGTAATCAATAACCTCAGGACGTCTTACATAGCAAAAATCTATATCAAAGTCGGGCATGGAAACCCTTTCAGGATTCAAAAAACGCTCAAAAATCAAATTGTATTTTAATGGGTCAATGCCCGTAATTCCTATTGTATAAGCTACAATACTTGCCGCACCCGAACCTCTGCCCGGACCTACGGGAATATCTTTAGATTTTGCAAAACGAACAAAATCGGATACTATCAAAAAATAGTCAACATAACCCATGCGATTAATTACGCCGAGTTCATAATCCAAGCGTTCTTTAACCTCGTTAGGCAAAGGATTTCCGTAAATTTTTTGGGCACCTGTAACCGACAGTTCGGTTAAATATTCAAAATTGTCTTTATTTCCTATATCAAAAAACGGAAGTTTTGTATTGCCGAACTCAAAATCAAAATCGCACATATCGGCAATTTTTACGGTATTTTCTATTGCTTCTAAGGGGAATCGCTCTGCCATTTCGTCGCCCGATTTTAAATAAAAATCATTTGTTTCAAATTCAAGTCCCGTTTTTTCGTTTATTGTATGGTTAGTACCGATGCAGATTAAAATTTTCTGCACCTCACTGTCTTCGCGGGTAATATAGTGGGTATCGTTAGTACAGACAAGCGGTATGCCCGTTTCTTTTGACAGTCTTATGATTTGCGGATTTATGCGAAGTTGTTCGCTTAATCCGTGGTCTTGAAGTTCCAAATAAAAATTGCCTGCACCGAATATCTCATTATACTTTAAGGCTGTTCTTTTAGCCGCCTCGTAATCATTACGAAGTAAGCATTTGGGGATTTCTCCCGAAAGGCAGGCGGAAAGTGCAACTAAACCTTCACTGTGTTCTGTTAGCAGGTCTTCGTCAATACGGGGTTTTGAGTAAAAACCCTCGATAAAGCCTTTCGACACCATAGCGGTCAAATTGCGGTATCCTACTGCATTTTTGCACAGTAATACAAGGTGACGGTATTCACCGTCATACTCTTTTATTTTATCGAATCGGCTGCGGGGTGCAACATAAACTTCGCAACCGATTATAGGTTTTATTCCGACAGCCTTTGCGGCCTTATAAAAGTCAACCGCACCGTACATAACACCGTGGTCGGTAATGGCCAACGCCTTTTGTCCCAAATCTACGGCAGTTTTGACTAATTCGTTTATTCTGCAAGCACCGTCTAAAAGACTGTACTCGGTATGAACATGAAGATGAACAAAATCGGTCACGGTGTTTCCTCCTTTTAAATTTGCGGTTTATATCCTAAATCTACGGCCGCAGTTATAATTCTGTTAATACGGTGGTTTAATCCCGAACGGGTTATTCCGCCGCCTAAAAGTTTACAAAGTTCCGTCAGCGACGCCTCAGGATTTTCTTTTCTGAGCATTGCCACTTCTAAGAGTTCTTTAGGCAGCAGCGACAGTTTATTTTCTTTTATTAAAAATTCAATAGCCTCTTTCTGTTTTATAGAGGCATTAACGGTTTTGCTTATATTAGCCGTTTCAAAGTTGTTTTTTCGGTTTAGTTTATTACGCATCGAGCGGACAACCATAATCTCCATAAGTTCCAAACTTTTTTGTCCCGCACCGATTTCGCCAAGCAATTCTTCAATAGCCGAACTGTCATTAAAATAAAGTGCGGTGACATTTTTTCTTTGGGAATGTTTTGGCTTATGACCGCAAAGTTCCAAAAATGCGGCAAAAGCAAAAGCCAACGTCGGGTCTTTTACGGCAAATTCAAGATGATATCCTTTTTCGGGATTGTTTACACTGCCGCAAGCAAGAAAAGCACCTCTTATAAAGGAACGCCTGCAACAGGTCCTTTTGACAAATTTAGGGTTTAAAATCCAATCACTTTGCCCTGAGTCGTAATAATTTATTATTTTTTCGCGGTCCGCTTCACCCGTAACATTAACCTTATAACTTGTCCCGCTTTCGGTCGGTTTCATTACAGTATGTGTACCGAAAGAAAGTTTTATAAGCGACGAATAAAGTTCTGCCGTATCCTTATTTACCGTTCTGATACTTATATCCTCTTTGCAAAAAGACCGACTGAACAGTAAAAGTGCATAGCACTCCGCAATTCTGCAACAGCCGGTAGGTTTTATTTTGCAAAGTTCGGTTTTAAGTTCACTTGAATAAGATAAACCCATACCTACTCCTTGGAAATATCGCGGTGGTTGGTCACCGCATGATAGTCACATTTATTAAGATGTTCTGCTATAAGTTCCGCAAATACTACCGAGCGGTGTTTACCGCCCGTACAGCCAATGGCTATAACCAGTTGGCTTTTACCCTCTTTACAGTAAAGCGGAACAGCATAGTCGATAAGCGACAGTAACCTTTTTGAGAGTTCTTCGGTTTCGGGCAAATCCAAAACAAAATCTCTCACAGGTGCTTCAAGTCCTGTTTTGTACCTCAGTTCAGGTACATAAAACGGATTTTTAAGACACCTTACATCAAAAATAATGTCAGCCTCAGACACACTGCCGTATTTAAAGCCAAATGACAAACACTGTATTGTCATACCTTTATTCACATCTCCCAAAAAAAGACCTGTGATTCGTTCTTTTAGGGTTGATGTTGAGGTCATAGTAGTATCAATAATATAATCTGACACACTTTTAAGCGGTTTCATCATTTCACGTTCTTTGGCAACCGCCTCGGTAACACTTATTTTTGCCGACGTTGCCATTGGGTGGCGGCGACGGGTTTCTTTATATCTTGTCACCAGCTTTTCATCAGTAGCATCTAAAAACAGAATTTTAAATTCATTACCGCTTTCTTTGAGTTGTTCTAATGTCGGCAAAAGTTCCTTAAACATTTCACCGCCTCTTATATCGGTCACTATAGCAACCTTGCCGAGGTCAGACTGACCGAGCCTTGATAATTCGGCAACCGGCTTAATTAACGCAGGCGGCATATTGTCAATACAGTAAAATCCGCTGTCTTCCAAAGCATTAGCCGCAACAGATTTTCCTGCACCCGACATACCAGTAACAATTAACAATTCCATAAAGTTTACCTGCCTTTAAAAATAACTTCAGGCTCTAACATTATACCAAACTCAGAATAAACCGTATCCTGCACTTTTTTTATAAGTGTTAACACATCTAAAGCCGTAGCACCGCCGTTGTTAACTATAAAACCTGCATGTTTAATACTTACTTCGGCACCGCCTATTGATACACCTTTAAGTCCGCACTGTTCAATCAAGGTGCCCGCGAAATTGCCTTCGGGACGTTTAAAAGTACTGCCCGCACTTGGCAATTCAATAGGTTGTTTTGATTTGCGGCGGGTTAAAAAATCGTCCATATCGGCAATAATTTCAGACTTTTCTCTTTTATTTAATTTGAAGGTTGCCGAAAGAATAATTTCTCCATTGGTTTTAAAAATACTTGTTCTGTATCCTAATTCCAACTCGTTCTTTGTTCTCACTGTCACTTTTCCGTTTTTATCAAGTGACTTAACCGATTCGATTATCTGCTTAATTTCGCCGCCGTAGGCACCTGCGTTCATAAAAACTGCACCGCCGACAGTACCCGGAATACCGTATGCAAACTCTGCTCCGCCAAGCGATGCTTCCGCAACCTTAAGACAAAAGGCAGACAGTTTCACGCCTGCCGCACAGTAACATACGTCACCTTTGATTTCAAGTGTATCGTCGCAAATTTTTACTACAACACCCTCTATTCCTTTGTCGGAAACAAGCAGATTAGAACCGTTACCTATTATTGTATACGGCACATTAAACTGTTTTATAATCAATAAAAGTTCTGCGGCTCTTTCTACAGATTTCAGTTCTATGAAAATATCCGCAGGACCGCCTATGCCAAAACTCGTGTGCTTAGCCATAGGCTCGTTGAGTTTAAATTTAAAATCGGCGTCGCCGACGGCTTTTAAAATTTTGTCAAAACTCAAAGTATAAGCGACCCCTTTTTTAAAAATTTATTTTCCGTAAATAGTACCCAAGAACGCAGCACCGATAATTCCGGCATCATTACCGAGCACCGCTGTTTTAATTTCGGTCTGTTTTTCAACATTTCTCGAAAATCTTTCACGCTCAACGAAATTTCTTACCGGTGTAACAAGGGTTTCGCCCTCTTTTGATATACCGCCGCCGATACAAAGCACATCAGGTTGGAAAATATTGATAATATTAGTAATACCGCAAGCAACGTATTCACAGTATTTGTTTACAACATCTGTAGCGGTTTTGTCACCCAAACGCATACCGTCAAAAGCGGTCTTGCCGTTAACTTCTTCGATATTGCCGCCAACAACATCCCAAAGTTTGCTGTTTTTATCAAGTTTCATTGCTTCCTTGGTCTGTTTAATCAAAGCAGTTGCCGAAGCATAAGCCTCCCAACAACCGTTACGTCCGCAAGTACAAGAGTCACCGTTCATAATAATAACAATATGACCGAGTTCGCCGCCTGCCGAGTTAGCACCTGATAAAATACGGCCGTTTTCAATAACACCGCCGCCAACACCGGTACCGAGTGTTATGGCGATAAAACTGTCAGCACCTTTGCCTGCACCGGCAAGTTGTTCGCCGAAGGCCGCCGCATTGGCATCGTTTTCAAGATAAACTTCTCTGCCGAAACGTTCTTCTAACATAGCCTTTAAAGGCACATTATGGAACCCTAAGTTACCTGCATAGCAAATGTATCCTGTTTTAGAATTAACACTGCCCGGTGAGCCTACGCCAACCTCGGCAATATCCGAAAGACTAAGTCCGCTGTTTTCAATAGCCAAAAGGCCTGCCTTATATATATCGTCGGCAATTTCATCAGCGGGACGTGGGCAGTTGGTTTTAACCTTACCTGTACCTACAATCTTATAATTATCGTCAACCACAGCCGCCGCAATATTTGTTCCTCCGAGGTCTATTCCAAGATGATACATAGTTTTTATCTCCTTTTTAATTTTTATTATAAAAATATATCGGTTTCTTCCTGTTCGGGTACATCGTCTGACATACCAAGTCGTTTAAGCAGTTCATGTGCCGCATTATAACCCATTTTCTTTTGACGATTATTCATAGCGGCAACCTCAATTATAACCGCCAAATTTCTGCCCGGTTTTACGGGAATAGTCATAGACGGTATGTTTATATCCAAAATTTCGGTGGTCTGTTCTTCAAGTCCCATGCGGTCATAAACCTTATCCGACTGCCATTGTTCCAAATTTATTAGCAGGTCAATTTTAGAAGTAAGATTAACTGCACCGACACCGAAAATTCTGCGTGCATTTATTATACCTATGCCACGAAGTTCAATAAAATGTCTTATGTTTTCAGGGGCAGAGCCAACCAAAGACCGTGACGAAACCTTTCTGATTTCTACGGCATCATCGGCAATAAGACGGTGACCGCGTTTGACAAGTTCTATAGCAGTTTCGCTTTTACCGACACCGCTTTCACCAAGTATCAAAAGACCTTCGCCATAAACCTCAACTAACACGCCGTGTCTTGTAATACGCGGTGCCAACTCAACATTAAGAAAAGATATTAATGATGCCATAAAACTTGAGGTTGCATCGGGGGTACGAAGCAACGGCACCTTATTATCCTCTGCCGCTTTACGCATAATATCGGTTACGGGTAAATTTCTTGATATTATAACTGCCGCAGGATGCTGACCGAAAAAGTCATTAACTTTTCTCTTGTATTCTTCCTCAGGAAACTCACTCAAAAACGCCTCTTCGCTTTTACCGATTATCTGGATACGTCCGCTGTCAAAGTACTCAAAAAAACCGCACATTTGAAGTCCCGGCCGGTTGACTTCGACATTGGAAATATAAACATTATCCTCCGGCAACGGCATTACAATAGTTTCAAGTTTGAAATTTTTAATAATCTTAGCCATTGAAACCGAAAAAGGTGAACTCATACGAAAACCCCTTTACATTTTTTGATTTTAATAAATCTATACAAATACATTATACATTATTTCTTTTTAATTTTAAAGAGTAAATTTAACATTTTTTACTATTCATTAAATTTTATTGAAAATAGAAAAAATCGGACAAAAAAACACCTTTTAAGAAAATTCTCAAAAGGTGCTTTAATACAAATTTAATGGTCGGAAAATGAATCGTCATCATTATCATCGAACGGATTGTTACTGTCCGAAAAACTTCCGTTATCGTTTGCAACTTGATTGGTATAACTTGAATCCCCTTTATCGGGAATAAGTGCGGCATAAACAGTTTCACTTGTTTTGGTTGAAGGATGATAAACCGTAAAAGACATTGACACACCCGGAGCGGTACTGTCGATAATATCAAGTGCCACATCATTTCTGACTATCTCAACATCGTTTATATGGGTGATAATATCACCCTTATTAACCTTGCCGAGCAGTTTACTTTCGGTTGAAACCGACTCTATTTGCAGTCCTTTAGGTACACCGTTAATCTTAGACTGAGCAGTATCTATAGAATAATAGTTTATACCGAGTTTTCCTCTGCCGACAACATATCCGTTATTTATCAGCGAATCGACAATTTTAACAACGGTTGCCGAAGGTATGGCGTATCCTACGCTATCATAGGCAGTACCGACAAGTTTTGCCGAAGTAATACCCACAACCTGCGAATACATATTTACCAACGCTCCGCCCGAACTGCCGGGATTTATGGCAGTATCGGTCTGTATCATCTTCATATTGTACGACGAATTATTGGTAACCCTCGTACCGTTTGAAGAAATAATACCTGCAGTAGGAATAGGCTCAACCCCCGAGCCGGACGGAAAGCCTACCGCTATAACCTGCTCACCTGTAACAAGTTCTGCCGAATTGCCGAAAACTGCTGATTTCAAGCCTGTGGCATTTATTTTAAGCACCGCAAGGTCACTTCGTGTATCACCTGCGACAAACACTGCCTCGTACTCCGTTCCGTCATTTAAAGTCACGATAAACCTAGGTGAAGAAATTTCAGAATATATATGGTCATTGGTTACAATATAACCGTCTGTAGTATAAATAACTCCGCTCGCACTCGATGTGCCGCTTGAATTATAAACAGTAATATGAACAACCGACGGTGCAGTGTTTTTAAATATTTCACTATACTTTGAAACTTCCAAATCACCTTTGCCCGACAGTTGGGTAGAAATACCGCCCGAATTTGCTTTATTGCCGAAATTTAAACTTCCGCTACCGAAAATATAGCCTACAGATACAGAAATTATAAGCATTACCGACACTGCTATAAGTGTAAAAAATACTTTTAATCCTGTCATGTTCCCGCTTTTTTCTTTTACAGCATCAACCGAATCAAAGGTAACGGTCGGCTCGCTTGATACATTGGTTTTAGGCGGTGTATAAACCTTAGACTCTTCTGCAGATATCGATTCTTCAACTGCTTCCTGCGGTTTTAAAACACCGTCTGCATTTTTAATATCATTATCCATAAATATTTCCTTTCAAAAGATATTAGGCTATTTGGTTTCCTTTGACGGCAAAGTTATTGCAAACTCAGTAAATAAACCCTGTTTACTGCTAACCGTAATATGTCCGCCATGTATGTCAACTATTGTTTTTACAATATAAAGTCCAAGTCCCGTACCTTCTTTATTTTCCGAGCGGGATTTATCGGTTTTATAAAATCTGTCAAATATATACTGTAAATCTTCGGGCTTAATTCCCTCACCCGTATTTCGTATTTTAACCGAAACCGAACCGATTTCATCAACCGAAATATTATAACTTATAACACCGTTTTCGGGTGTGAATTTTATGGCATTGTCGGTCAAATTGAATACTGCCTGATATATAAGGTCGCGGTCGGCATTAAGTTTAATGTCGGTGCCTAAATCCAGACCCTCTATTTCAATATTCTTTTCGGTTATTCGCTGTTCTTGGGATATTAACACATCCCCTATAAGGTCGACAACGCAAAATTTAGATATATTGGTTTTTTGCTCGCCCGATTCTAATTTCGCAAGGCTTAACATTGACTGTACAAGTCTTGACAGTCGCTCTATTTCGCTTGAAACAATAGTCAGGTAATATTCCTGTTTTTCACAAGGAATGGTTCCGTCTAAAATACCGTCAATAAACCCGCCTATTGTGGTCATGGGTGTTCTTAGTTCATGCGAAACATTGGCTATGAAACTGCGACGCATACTTTCAAGTTGCGTAAGCGAATTTGACATAGAATTAAACGCCTCGGCAAGTTCCGATATTTCGTCGTCGCCGCTTACGGGTATTCGTTTAGAAAAATCGCCATTTGACATATTTACAGCCGCTTCAGACATCAGTTTAACGGGTTTAATAATTCTTTTGGTTAAAAAATATAGAATTACAAACATTATTAAAACAGGTATCGAAGCACAAAAAATAAATATACTCGACAATTCACTCCACATACTTTCAAGCAGTGATGCGGGCGAGGAAATAAATACATAACCTGCTATTAGTCCGTCGCTTGAATAAAACGGAGTACACGCCGTATAATATGTGTTTTTATAATGTGATTTGAGTTTGCCGACCTCGAAATAACTTCCGTCTTTAGCCAAAGATAGCAATGTGCTGTCAATCATACCGTGTGAATGAATACAGGTATTATCCCGTTGCCATTCACGACAACTGCACAAAAATATATTACCTTCTGCATCGCAAACATACGAGTCGCCCGAAACGGCATTTGAAACAACCTTCATAACACCGTTTAGACTGATATAAAATCCTGTAGTATCATCGGTTTGATTTGTTAGAACCGAAGCAATTGTACGGCAGTTATCGGTAAGCAGATTTTCCTTTTCTTTTACGAAATAACCGTTTACCGTTACACTAAGTAAAACTATAGTGAGTATTATTGTAACTATCAGCGACAATGCGGTTGACAAAAATATTTTTTGAAATAAACGGTTTTTCATCAAATTTGACCTGTCTTTGATTCAAATTTATAACCGACGCTCCAAACAGTTTTTATAGACCATTTATCAGAAACGCCTTCTAACTTTTCGCGAAGTCTTTTAACATGGACATCAACAGTTCTTGAATCGCCGTAATATTCAAATCCCCAGACCTCATCTAAAAGTTGATCGCGGGAATAAACCCTATTAGGATTACTTGCAAGATGATAAATAAGTTCAAGTTCTTTAGGCGGAGTATCAACCTGTTTACCGTCAACTATAAGTTCATAGTTGGTAAGATTTATTATGAGTTTATCGTATTTTACTATTTTTTCGGGATTTTCATCACTAACGGCAGTTCTTCTGAGTACCGCTTTAACCCTTGCCACTACCTCTTTAGTATCAAAAGGTTTTGTGACATAATCATCTGCACCAAGGTCTAATCCTAATATTTTATCGAAGGTTTCACCCTTTGCAGTGAGCATTATTATAGGCACAGCCGAATTTTTATGAATTGTACGGCAAACCTGCCAGCCGTCAAGACCGGGCAACATTATATCAAGCAGTACAATATCCGGCTCATCAATATTAAACTTAACTATCGCCGATTCACCGTCATTGGCAATTACTGTATCAAAACCGTCTTTTTCAAGATAAAGTCTTAAAAGTTCGCAAATATTAGTATCGTCATCGACTATAAGTATCTTTTTATTAGGCATGTTTTTAACCCCTTTACTGTTTATTCTAACCACAAAAATATTGTAAAACATTTATTATGTTTTTATATGAATAAAGTATTAAATATTTATGTGTTATCTTCAAAATTTCAAGAAAAAAGCCGTTTCGGTTACCCGAAACGGCCATGAAGAACTGACTGATTAAGCCTGCTCTCTCATCTTTGCGAAGCACTCACTGCAGTATACAGGACGGTCATCGCGGGGTACAAACGGTACCATTGCAGGCTTGCCACAGTTTGCACAAGTAGCCTCGTGCATCTCTCTCGGAGCTCTACCGGCATTCTTCTTTGCGTCACGGCACTTTTTGCAGCGCTGCGGCTCATTTACGAATCCTTTGGACTCGTAGAATTCCTGCTCACCGGCAGTAAAAACAAAGTCTTCTCCGCAATCTTTGCACTTAAGGGTCTTGTCTTCGAACATGATTTTTACCTCTCTCAATATGAGTATTTTATTAGCCCCGGACGGAATCGCACCGACATCTTTGGAATACAACGTTCTGCTGACTTAAACTACTTGGGCATATTAACCTTTTAACTTGGTACGAATTCGCTGTACCGCATTATGTACGGATTTCACAGAAACATTTTTTCTTTCGGCAGTTTCACTTTGGGTAAAACCGTGAAGCAGGTCACTGAAAACCGCGTATTCAAATTCGGACAAAGAAATTTTTGCACGTTTTAGCATAGAAGTATATTCTTCTTTTACCGAAACAGAATATTCAGGGTCAGGAACGGTAGAAACCAACTCTAACCCGTCTATATCTACAAGCATAAATTCCGGCACTGCCGATACTTTGTGCGTTTTACGTAAATAGTCAATAATTGCCGAATCAATACACCTGCGAGCAAAAGTAGAAAACGAAGAAAGATTACTGTTAAAATTAGCAGCGGCAGAAAGTAAGCCTATATTACCCTCTTGGATAAGGTCTTCCATTTCCCCTAAAGAGGAAAAAGCAAAAGCCCTTGACTTAACAAGCGGAGAATACTTTGACAAAACCGTGAGCAAAGAAAAATCACCGCAATTAGATTTAATCCCGTTGTTTTCGGTAAATTCCATAGGGCCAAAGCCAATCCTTACAAATCTTACTTATGTATCCTTTTTATCGGCACACAATAACACATTCTTTATCAATTTTACACCATATATTTTCATTTGTCAATAATTATTTGGATATTTCGCTAAAAAAATTATTTTTCAAATTACGACATTATCTTACACGGTAATCCCGTTGACAATTTGATTAGTTTGTATTAAAATTATCGTGACAAGTATTGAGGAGGTAATTGCTTTGAATATTAACGAACTTTACAACTGTTGGACAAAGTGTGCCACCGATGACCCCGACCTTATCCCCGAACTTTTGTCGGTCAAAGGTGATGAAGAACTTATAAATGATATGTTTTACCGCGAACTTGAATTTGGCACTGCCGGACTTCGCGGTGTTATAGGTGCGGGTACTAACCGCATGAACGTATATACCGTAGGCAGAGCCTCACAAGGTCTTGCCGACTATGTAAACAGCGTAGCAAAAAACGGCAAAATTGCCATTGCTTATGACAGCCGCATCAAATCAGAACTTTTTGCAAAAACCGCAGCCGCAGTTTTTGCCGCCAATGGCATAACTGCTTATATTTATGACGAACTTATGCCAACCCCAATGCTTTCGTTTGCCGTAAGGCATTTAGGCTGTGACGCAGGTATAGTTATTACTGCAAGTCATAATCCCGCAAAATACAACGGCTATAAAGCATACGGCCCCGACGGTTGCCAACTTACATTAGAGGCAAGTAACCTTGTATTTTCTTATATTGAAAAGACCGATTTCTTCGGCGGTATTAAAAAGATTAATTTTAATGACGGTTTAAAAAACGGCAGTATTAAATATATCGAGCAATCGGTCATTGACGCTTTCCTCGACAATGTAAGCCGTCAGTCGCTGTCACCCGATATTATCAAAAACAGTGATTTTTCGGTTATTTATACTCCGCTTCACGGCACCGGTAACAAGCCCGTACGTGCTATTTTAGACCGCATCGGTGTTAAAAACGTAACGATTGTAAGAGAGCAGGAATTACCCGACGGCAACTTTACCACTGCACCCTATCCAAACCCCGAACTGAGCCAACCGTTTGAATGTGCACTCAAACTTGCCGAAACCGTAAAACCCGACATTTTGCTTGCAACCGACCCTGACTGTGACCGTGTAGGCATTGCGGTTATGGACTGCGGCAAATACAAACTTATGACCGGCAACCAAGTCGGTGCGTTACTTCTTGACTATGTTCTTAAAAGACGCACCGAACTCGGCACCATGCCAAAAAATCCTATTGCAGTTAAAACGATTGTATCAACCGAACTTTGTGCTAAAATTGCCGAAAAGTACGGTTGCAAACTCATAAATGTTCTAACCGGATTTAAATTTATAGGTGAACAAATTTTAGAACTTGAAAAGATAGGCGAAGAAAACCGCTATGTTTTCGGTTTTGAAGAAAGTTACGGTTATCTTTGCGGTACATTTGTACGTGATAAAGACGCCGTTTGTGCTTCAATGCTTATCTGTGAAATGGCTTGTTACTACCGCAGTCTTGGAATAAACCTCTTTGAGGCTTTGGATAATATTCAAAAAGAACTCGGTTACTACACCAACCGTCAGTCAAGTTACACCTTTGAAGGTCAACAGGGCATGACAATTATGGCGGGCATTATGAATGATTTAAGCAATAATCCTCCCGCCGATATTGCAGGATATAAAGTTACCGATATTTACAACTACAACACATCTGTTGCCACCTGCATAGAAACGGGTACACAAACAATAATTGACCTGCCTAAATCCAATGTCATTGAATTCAAATTACAAGGCGGCTCGTCGTTTATTGTAAGACCCTCGGGCACCGAGCCTAAAATCAAGATTTACCTTTCGACTACCGGCACAACTGCTAAAGAATCGGAAGATGTATGCGATCTTTTAAAATCTGCCGGTGATAAGATAATGAATAAATAAAACAAAATAAAAAGACGAGTACCGTTTGGTACTCGTCTTTTTGTTTTAAATCAATAATTTTCTGCTCTTACTTCAAAGAAACTTTGAGGATGAGCACATACAGGGCAAATTTGAGGTGCTTTTTTACCAATTACGAGGTGACCGCAGTTGCGGCACTCCCACATAATCTCATCTGACTTTTCAAATACCTTTTGCATTTCAACATTTGAAAGCAAAGCACGGTACCTTTCCTCATGCGACTTTTCAATAGCGGCTACCATTTTAAATTTAGCGGCAAGTTCCATAAAACCTTCTTCTTCGGCTTCTTTGGCAAATGTTGCATACATATCGGTCCACTCATAGTTTTCGCCTTGAGCAGCAGCGGCAAGATTCTCAGCGGTGTTACCGAGTTCGCCTAATGCTTTAAACCACATTTTTGCATGTTCTTTCTCATTATCTGCAGTATGTAAAAAGATTGCGGCAATCTGCTCGTAACCCTCTTTTTTTGCAACGCTTGCAAAATAAGTGTACTTGTTTCTCGCCTGACTTTCACCTGCAAATGCAGTCATGAGATTTTGTTCTGTTTTTGAGCCCTTTAATTCCATAAACTTATCCTCCATAAATAAAATTTGGTTTTACTCGTTATTTCCGCCGCTACCGTCACCTTGTTCGGCAGGTGTATCGGTGCCGCCATCGGTTTCTTCATCACCGTTTCCGTCTTCCGGATTAGGTGTTGTTCCCTCTCCGTTATCGGGATTAGGTGCCGGTGTTTGACCGTTATTACCTCCATTGTCAGGGGTTTCGGGCGTCTGCTCACCATCTTCGGTTTTTTCTTCTTCTTTAGGAATTTCAGCACCTACATCGGGTAAAACATTGCCCTCATGTGCAGTACATACACCCGGCAATGAGTAATTGGTTTTATAACATCCTGCCTCAACAGCGGGACAAGTGTCGGTCGCAAGTTTACCGGTCGAAGCACAGAAGTATCGGTGTGTCACAAATTCACTGTCGACAAACTCTTTAGGCTCTAAATCAGCATGAAGTTCCTTCATAACATTGGTCCACATATTTTTTGCAAGTTTAGAGTTATTTATTTTCTCATTCGCATCAAAACCAAACCAACATGAGCCGACATAATACGGCGTTCCGCCTACAAACCAACAGTCATAAACATCACTTGTTGTACCGGTTTTAGCATAACATTTCATTGTTTCGCTGAAACCTGCGGCAATTTCACCTGTACCGTTATCACCGTAAACAACACGTCTTAAAAGGTAATTCATAACAGTTGCAGTATTTTCGTCAATCGCTTGTTTACCGCTCTTTTGCTTAAGTATAACATTGTCATGTTGGTCGGTCATAAGGGTAAAGGTAGTGGGTTCATAATAGTTACCCAAATTACCGAAAATGGCAAAAGAAGCAGCCGACTGTGTAGTGGTAATACCCGTTGTAGTACCGCCAAGTCCCAATGCCGAAAGGTTCATATCATTTGTAGCATCAAGTGTTTCAATACCCATTGTAGTTTCAAGGTGATAATAAGTGTTTTCCACACCCATTTTTTTGACAAGTTTACACGGAATGGTATTTGTTGAAACTTCAAGTGCCTTTGCTACCGTAATATTTCCTCTGTAATACGAATACGAGTTTTTAGGACCGGCCTCACCGCTTTGATAATACTTCGGCAACGGAGAATCCTCTAAAATCGAAGAGAAATTGATTAAATTTTTCTGTATTGCCTGCGAATAAGAAGCAAGCGGTTTCATGGTTGAACCGGGTTGACGGTATGACATTGTTGCACGGTTAAACCCGCGGTTTTCGGTCTTTTCACCAGCACCGCCGACAATACCGACTATATGCCCTTCGTAATCCATTATGGTAAATGCCGATTGAACGGTTTTACTGGGGTCTTTTTTACTTTTAAGTGTAAAATATTCTTTGGTTTTCAAATATTCTTTTTCCAAAGTTTCTTGTACTTCGGGATTTACTGTGCAGTAAATCTTATAACCGCCGTTATAGAAGTTTTTGGAAGCATACGCTCTGTCGTAATGGTGTTCTTCGACGAGTCGGTCAATAACCTCTTCGACAACCGCATCAACAAAGTAGTTATTTACCGTCTTTTTGCTAAGTGCCGATTCATCAGCCACAACAGTAACCTCAGAATTTTTAGCGGTCAAATATTCTTCTTCAGTCAAATAACCCTGGTCATACATATATTTAAGCACAAGGTTACGTCTGTCCCTGTTTCTTTCGGGGAATTTATCGGGACGGTAACGCTCAGGGTTTTTGGCAAGACTGGCGATAGAAGCACACTCAGCAATCGTCAATTCACTTGTGGTTTTGCCGAAATAATAGTTAGACGCAACCTCAACACCATAAATACCGTTAGCAAGACAGAGGGTATTAAGGTAACATTCCAAAATTGTATCCTTTTCATACTCACTCTCTAAGTACCTCGCACGCATAATCTCTCGGATTTTACGCATAGGACTTTGCTCATCATCACCGGTAAGGTTTTTGACAAGTTGTTGAGTTATGGTTGAACCTCCTTGGTTAGACGAATAATAATGTAAGAACATATTGCCGAAAGCCGCAACAGTACGTTTCCAGTCTACACCCTTATGGTCATAAAACTGGTCATCTTCTATAGCGACAAACGCTTTTTGCAGATGGTACGGCATTTCGTCAAAACCAACCCAAATACGGTTTTCCTCAGCGTGCAGTCGCTGATATTCCACATACTCGCCCGTTTGGCTGTCAAGCGTATAAATGGTTGTAGTGAAGTCGAGGGTCAGTTCATCTAAATCCTCATATACACGGTCATCAACGAAATTAAATACATAAACAGCAAAGGCACCTACCATAAGGCAACCTGTAATTATACCGATAAGCATTACGGAAACCGCAACCTTACCCGTCGTTTTTAAGATTTTCTTAATATTTTGTTTTTTAAACTTAAAGTTTTCTTTTTTAACCTCTTTGCGTTTTTTACCGAAACTGTTAAAGTCAATTTCTTCATCATCAGCCAAAGGCTCAATATCCGAAAACTCTATTTCACCCGATTTCATGGCATCGGACGAAAAAGTATTAAGGTCAAAATCCTCTGACTGTGTAATAGGCACACTGTCAAAGTCATCAGACGGTTGGTCCTTTTTTTCGGCAAAGTAGTCAAGGTCATAATCTTTATTATTATTATTGTTGTTATTATCAAAATCACTCATATAAAGCACCTCCTTAGAAGTTATGAGTTAAAAATATGCCATCTTCAGCCATATTGTACCACAAAATTTTCGGTTTGTGTGTTACAGTATTGTTACTTAATTGCAAAAATTTCGCCTAAAAAAACACATTTTGACATTTATATATCGTTTACGACAAAACACACACAGAATAATAAATTTATATTCAGTCAAAAATACATTTAGAGGTGAAAATATTGCAAACACCAAAAAAATGGATTTTTTATATCTTGATAGCACTTACATCATTTTCGGTATCTTTTTTAACCTGTGAGTTTACCTTTGGAAAAACCAAAGCAAACACTACCGAAATAACAGAGAATACCAAAGATGCCGACACCTATACAGTAAAAGAGTACGGCGGGAAAATAGCTGTATTTTTAAATAATGATAACATCCCCGTTTATATACTCGGCTCACCGTTTATACGCGACCTGCCACAGTACGACCGCGAACTGTTAGAAAGCGGTATAACGGTTAAATCAAAACAAGAACTGGTAAAATTATTGGAAGACTATGACGGTTGACCGTCAAGATATTCCACCGCCGCCAAATAATCACGGTCTTTTTCCAAACCGTTTACAAGTCTGTAAGCGGTTTCTTCTTCAGAAAGTTCAATTTTTACATCAGGTATAACACCAATTCCGTCAAGGCAGGTGCCGTTAGCGGTATAGTATTTACCTACAGTAAACCTGACAAGCGAGCCGTCACTTAACGTAAAAGTACGCTGAACAACACCTTTACCGTAGGTCAGTCTGCCTATACTGACCGCCTTTCCGTAATCTTTAAGCCCTTGGGTAAACAGTTCCGACGCACTGGCAGTATTTCCGTCGGTAAGCACAACCATAGGAAGATTTACTTCCCTCTCGTCGGACATATATACCTCTTTTTGGTTTTTATCTTTATACTCTACCCTAACAGCCAGACCTTCGGGTATAAGATAATCAAGCATATGATAAACCGATGTCAAGGTGCCGCCGCCGTTACCTCTTAAATCAAAAATCAGTCCTTTGACATTAGACGCAAGCATAACGTCCACTGCATTTCTAAACTGTTCAATAGAGTTATCATTAAATTCGGTTATATGAATAAAACCATAGTCGCCCAAAACCTCATAAAAAACCGATTGGTTTATAAAACTTTTCAGCGTTACATTTACATCTAAAGTTTGACCGTTTCTAAGCAGTTTAACACCCACAACCGTTCCTATAGACTGTGTTTTAATATATTGCAAGGTTTCGGTGTAACCGTAGGTTGCAACAACATTTCCGTCAACCTCAACTACTTGGTCACCTGATTTTATTCCCGCCTCCATTGCGGGACTTTTATCATGAACATTCAAAACAAACATATTAAGTGTATCGGGATGTTGAGAAATAAGTATTCCCATACCTGTATTTATGCCAATAAGACTGTTCATATTTTCTTCGGCGTCCAGAGCGGTTATATATCCCGCGTACTTATCTTCGAGTCCCGAAACATATCCCGCACTGATATAATCAGCCATAGTACTGCTGTCAACATCGCCGACATAGTATTTATCCACCAAAGCCTCAATTTCACGAAGTTTATTTGCATACCCGTTTATATCATCGGCTTTACGTATTGACAAAATACCGAAAAAGCACATTGAGGTTATAATAACAGCTGCTGCCGTAAAAAAGGCAACAATTAAAAGAACATATTTTAATGGGATTTGCTTTTTCATAAGACCACTCCGAAATTAAATCTAATAGTATGACAAAGGATTTGTTGTGCTGCCATTCGCTCTTATCTCAAAGTGCAAATGATAACCTTTAGATGCACCAGTAGTACCGACATACCCAATGGTTTGTCCTTTTTTTACCTTTTGTCCCACCTTAACTATATAGCGTGTCATATGAGCATAAAGTGTTACATACTTCTTACCGTCATCAGCAGTACCATGGTTAATCATAACATAATTACCGTAACCACCCTTATTGTATGACGCAATAGACACAATGCCATCGGCAGCAGCTACAATCGGTTTACCTTTGCACCCACTATCTGCAATATCAATGCCTTTATGGAATTTCCATTTTCCGCTTATCGGATGAGTACGGTAACCGTAAGGTGAGGTTACGCGATAATATCCGGGTAACGGCCAACTGAAATTTCCGTCATATTTTTGATCCGAACCCACATTCTCTGCCGCTTTTATTGCCGATTCATATTCAGCAATGGCTTTATCAATTTTTGAGGCTTGTGACTCCAAAGTATCAACCTCATCCGTTATATTGCCGAGTTGAGAATTTATCTTTTCTATTTGTTCATTTAACTCTTTTTTTCTAGCATCAATTTCACTTTTTGCCGATGTTTGTTCAGCTGAAACAACACTAAGTTCATCTTGTTTTTTCTTAATCTCCTCTGTTTCGACAACAATTCTTTCGGTTAAAGCCTTATCATAAGCCGTAATACTCTTAGTAAGTTCGTTTTTTGCAAGTAAATCACCTAAGTCATCCGAACTTAAAATTACAGCAAGATTAGAATTTTGTGTTCCGCCACTCATATAAATGGCACGAAGCCGTTGTTTAAAGACATACTTCACATTTTCTAAATCTTTATTCTTTTCTTCAATTTCATTTTCCAATAAATTTCTTTCAGCATTAAGTTCGTTCAACCGTTCGTCATATGCATTTATTTGATTTTGAAGATTATCGATTTTTCTTTGCAAAGCCTGTTTTTTTGCTTTTTGCTCAGCTTTTTCACTGTTTAATTTATTTATTTCTTCCTCGATTTCCCGTTGTTCATCTTCCAATTCTTCAATACGGTCTTGGTATTCCTCTTTTGAAAGTGCAGCAACCTCAACTGTATCACATAACGGAATGGTCAAAGCGAGTATAAAAATTATACACAGTACAGCACTTAAACATCTTCTAAACTTCATAGTAACTCCTTTAACACCTTAAAATGAGGGCTGAAAATCAGCCCTCATTCAAATTAAAAATAACTCATCGGGTTGGTAGTGTTACCGTTTGCTCTTATTTCAAAATGCAAATGGTATCCCGTTGACGAGCCGGTTGTACCGACATAACCTATAGTTTGTCCTTTTGTAACCTTTTGTCCAACCTTAACCACATAACGTGTCATATGAGCATAAAGTGTAACATATGATTTGCCGTCATCAGCGGTACCATGGTTAATCATAACATAATAACCGTAACTTGAATTGTATTGGGCAATAGATACTATACCGTCTGCCGCAGCAACAATGGGTTTGCCTTTTACATTGCTGCCCGAAATATCAACACCTTTATGAAATTTGCGTTTATGGGTTATGGGGTGTATACGGTATCCGTAAGGTGAGGTAATTGTATAATAACCCGGCAAAGGCCATTTAAAGTTTCCGTCATATTTTTGGTCGGAACCGACATTTTGAGCCGCCTTAATGGCATCCTCATATTCCTTCATAGCCTTTTCAATTTTATTTATCTGTGAATTATAATCTTTAATATCAGAGTTAAGGTCGCTGATATTATCGTTTACTTCACCAACTTGAACATTAAGTTCTTTTTTCTTTTCCGCAAGTGTTGCCTTGATTGACTCTTGCTCGGCTTTAAGGGTATCTATCTCGGTTCTTTTTGCCTCAATACTGTCAATCTCTTTAACAATTTTTTCGGTCAACGCCTTGTCATAAGAATTTATACTTTTTGTAAGTTCGGTTTTAGATAAAAGGTCACCCAAATTTTCTGCACTGAGCAACATAGAAAGGTTTGTGGTAGTAAGACCGCCGCTCATGTAAATAGCACGAAGTCTTTGTCTGAAAACATACTTGGCATTTTCAAGTTCTACACCCTTATTTTCTATTTCCTTCTCAAGTTCAGCAATCTGCTCATCAAATGAATTTAATTGATTATTGCAAATATTTATCTGCGACTGCAAATTGTCAATTCTTTTGTTAAGGGCAGTTTGCTGTGCCTTTTCATCTCGTTTCTCGGCATTAAGTTTCTTTATTTCTTCCTCGATTTCTTTTTTCTCATCCTCGAGGTCCTTAATCTGCTCTTTATAGTCACTTACTTTATCGGCTTTTACATTTGGCTCAGTAAAAAGACTTACCGAAAACACAGTACTAAGTACTGTACAAACGCAAAGAACAGTAATAATCAATCTTTTAAAGTGCACGGAATTCACTACCTTCCTTTCTCAAATATTTATTAATCATGAACGCACTGGAGAACAGTCCCGCAAAACAGCCTATACCTGCAAATATACCGAACAGCAACCAGAAAAACTCCGAGAACGGTATAATAGTTGTAAGGCTGAGTGCATTTTTGACAGTTTCTTTAACAGCGTTATATACAAAATAAAGTATTACCACTGTAACCGTTGCCGAAACAAGACCTAAAGTGACGCCCTCTATCATAAAGGGAAGTCTTACAAACGAATCGGTAGCACCGACCGCCTTCATTATGCTTATTTCAAGTTTACGGTTATACATCGTTACCCTTATTGTGTTGGAAACAATAACAATGGAAATTATCATAAGTATTGCCACGATCCAAAAACCTATAATGTAAATTGCTTGTTTTAAAGTTGTGATTTTTTCGGCAACATCTTGTGAACTTTGAGTAGCATCAACACCCTTTACGGTCTTGATTTTTTCCAATGTTTCATCAAAAAGGCTTAAATCCTTCATGGTAATTTTTGCACCGCTCGGCAAGGGATTGCCGTATTCGTCATTTTCAAGAAATGAAAAATACTCAGCATCTTCTCCCAGCATAGAGTCCTTAATACTTTCTAGCCCTGCTTCGCTTGAAACATATTCAACCGATAAAACATTATCCATTAAACTTATTTCGTGGCAGATTTTAAGTGCATCTTCATATGAATGTACCAAATAATCATCTTCGGTAATTTCATTATAAGTGCCTTCGCTTGCAGTTCCGTCGCCGGGTTTTGAATTGCTGTAAAGAGCAGAATTTCGGTCATTAAAATATGCCATAACAACATTTTGCTGTTCAAGGTCGCTTAAAGCGTGGTCAACGTTTAACGATACTGCTACGGCAAGGCCGATAACCGACATACACGCCACCAAAACACCGATTGAAGCAACCGACATAAGTTTATTTAACCAAATATTTTTAAGACCGTTGCCGGCAAGATATTTTACGCTCGTCAGTTTCATAATAAACCTCCGTTCGCATTGTCGGCAACAATTTTACCGTTTTCAATCATTATTACACGCTGACCGAAGTCACGTACAAGTTGATGTTCATGTGTTACCATAAGAATTGTAGTACCTCTGCGGTTGATTTCAGTCAGAAGTTCAACAATTTCATACGACATATTAGGGTCAACGTTACCTGTAGGCTCGTCGGCAATAATAAGGTTAGGTTTATTGACAAGAGCACGTGCCAAACCTACACGCTGTTGCTCACCGCCCGAAAGTTCAGCCGGCTTACACCTTGCTTTTTCGGCAAGACCAACAAGATTTAAAGCCCTTGAAACGTTCTTTCTAATCTCTTGTCGGGAAGCACCTACAACATGCATGGCAAACGCAACATTGTCAAACACATTCATATTGGGTATAAGACGGAAATCTTGGAAAACAATACCCATTGTTCTGCGGAACATAGGCACATCACGGCGTTTCATGGTTGTAAGACGGTAACCGTTTACGGTAATGTCGCCTGTATTGGGTTTTTCCTCACGCATAATAAGTTTCATAAAGGTACTTTTACCTGCACCGGAAGGTCCGACTACAAAGACAAACTCACCTTTATTTATTCTTATATTTACATCGTCAAGTGCGTGTGTTCCGTTAGCATAGTTTTTCGAAACGCCTTTAAACTCAATAAGCGGTGCCGCCGCTCTTTGAGTTTTGGCGATTGCAAAATCCTCGTTAATGTTAATCACTCTTTCTTTTAATATTTAACAGGATTTGCTCTAAGGTATTTCTTAACCATAAGAGCGATTTTGAAAATTATAGCATGGTCGAACTCACGCAGGTCAAGACCGGTAATCTTCTTGATTTTTTCAAGACGGTAAACCAATGTGTTTCTATGGACAAACAGTTTTCTTGAAGTTTCGGAAACATTGAGGTTATTTTCAAAGAATTTTTGAATAGTGAAAAGTGTTTCTTGGTCTAAACTTTCAATCGAGCCGCGTTTAAATACTTCGCGTAAAAACGACTCACAAAGTGTTGTCGGCAACTGATAAATAAGTCGTGCGATACCTAAGTTATCGTAACTTACTATTGCCTTTTCGGTATCGAATACCTTGCCGACCTCTAAAGCAACCTGTGCCTCTTTAAATGAACGGGCGAGTTCTTTCAGTCCCTCAACGGTGGTGCCTATACCGACAACCGCGTGGGTATAGTAGAATTCACTTGCCAAAGTATCAACAATCGAGCCTGCGAGATTTTCAAGGTCAGAGGACTCAATTCCCGAACGGGTTTCTTTAACAAGAGCAATATCGGTTTCATTGATGTTTATAATGAAATCTTTATTTTTATCTGGGAAAAGGTTTTGAACTATGTCATATACCGAAACATCATTGTTAGATGTTACGCGGATAAGGAAAACCGTACGGGCAACATCGCTGTTAAAACGAAGTTCGCGTGCTTTAAGGTAAATATCACCGGGAAGTATATTATCAAGAATTACATTCTTTATGAAATTACTGCGGTCATATTTTTCATCATAATAAAACTTAATATTGGAAAGTGATATAGCAAGAATAGACGCATACTTTGCAGCCTGCGGGTCGTTACCCTCAACAAACAAAATATACTCAGGTCTTTGAGGTGTGCCGAAAGGCCTATATGTATATTGTCCCCTTACAAACGAATCGTTTGTGCCGGGCGTACCGTCACCGACAAACAAAACCTCATGGGTTTCTCCAATCTTACCGAGTTCGCTGCAAGCGATAACGGTATAGTTTTCGTCGATAACACCGATTGTACGGTCAATCGCATCCTTAATTTGATGTATTACTCCTTGAAAAAGTCGGTTAGACATAAAACGCACCCTTTCTGTATTTAACAACCGCATTACACAGTATTTCACTTTGTATATTGTTATTTTACACAATATGTAGTACAATTTCAAGTATAAATTACAAATTTAACGAAAAAAGTTACAATTTGATTACAAATTTAACATTATGTTAACCAAAAAGACAAGAAAAGACCTGCGATTTACTCGCAGGTCTTTAAAATTTTTGTAAATTTCACCAAAATCAGTTAGTAATGGTCTTTTCGGTATCTTTATCGAAGAGGTGAATTTTTCCGGGCTCAAGAGTAACCTTGATTGCATCGCCGGGACGGGCGGTTGAAGTAGGAGCAACACGACCATTGATGTTCTGTCCTTCGCAAACAGTGTAGAGATATTTTTCTGCACCCATAAGTTCGGTAACTTCAACGTTAACCTCAACAATACCGTCGGGGAACTTAGCAATGAGTTCTTCTTCATCATGAACATGTTCAGGACGGATACCCATAATAACTTCCTTATCAACATAAGGAACAAGGCAATCCTTCTTGTTTTTGGTTTCGGGAAGTTTAATTTTATACTTAACGCCCGAACGGGTTTTTGTATCTTCAGAACCAAATTCTACAAAGAAGTCGTCACCCTCTTGAAGCACTTTGGCATCAAGAAAGTTCATTTGCGGAGAACCGATAAATCCGGCAACGAAAGAGTTACAAGGTTTATCATAAAGGGTTTGAGGAGTATCAACCTGTTGAACAATACCGTCTTTCATAACAACGATGCGGGTACCCATTGTCATAGCCTCGGTCTGGTCATGGGTAACATAGATAAAGGTTGTGCCGAGTCTTAAGTGAAGTTTAGAAATCTCGGTACGCATCTGTGCACGGAGTTTAGCATCCAAGTTCGAAAGAGGTTCGTCAAGAAGGAAGACCTTAGGCTCACGAACGATAGCACGGCCCAAAGCAACACGCTGACGCTGACCGCCGGAAAGAGCGGCAGGTTTACGTTGGAGAAGATGTTCAATATCAAGAATTCTTGATGCTTCTTCAACACGGCGTTTGATTTCTTCCTTCGGAGTTTTACGTAGTTTGAGACCGAAAGCCATATTATCAAAAACGGTCATATGAGGATAAAGAGCATAGTTCTGGAAAACCATGGCGATATCTCTATCCTTAGGTGCAACGTCATTTACAAGACGGTCGCCGATATAAAGTTCACCGCCGCTGATTTCTTCAAGACCGGCAATCATACGAAGAGTAGTAGATTTACCGCAACCTGAAGGACCAACGAGAATGATAAACTCTTTGTCCTTGATTTCAAGGTTGAAATCAGAAACAGCGAGAACGCCGCCGGGGTACTTTTTACAAATATTACGCAGTGAAAGGCTTGCCATTATTTTATTTCCTCCTAAGAGTGTATAAATACACCCATAAATTACTAATGCCATTATATCAAATCTTTTTTACAATTTCTATACCCTATTTACCCAAACTTAATGCAAATATTTTATATGAAATGTATAATTATGTGAATATTATGTAAAGTTTTGTAAAATAATGTGTACAAAAGTTGATATATTTTACTCAACTAAGAGCAAATTCGAGTTCCGACAGTTCAAGTTCTCGGTACTGTCCCTCGCACAATGATGAATCAAGTAAGAGTTGACCTATCCTTTTTCTATGCAGTGTTATTACTCCAACATTAACTGTGCCCAAGATACGCTTTATCTCATGATATTTACCCTCGGTTATAATAACCGAAAGAGTTTTTTTGTCATCGCTTATAACGGTCACTTTGGCAGGTCGGCACTTTGTGCCGTCTGCAAGTGTTACACCGCCTGCCAAAAATTCTATATCTTTTTCGGTTATCTGCTTGTCCACCGTAACTATGTATTCTTTTTCAATATAGTTTTTTGGGGTTATAACTCTGTGCCCATAATCGCCGTCATCAGTAACTATCAGTAATCCTGTAGTATCCTTATCAAGTCTGCCGACCGGAAACAGACCTTTACGGCCTGTTTCATTTGATATAATATCTACCACCGTTTCCCTCGTTTTATCGTTAGATGCCGACAAAACTCCCGACGGCTTATTCAACATATAATATACATATTTCTTATAGGTCAACTCTTTACCGTCAAGTTTTATTACCGCTTTGGTATCAACCTTTTGAGATGGGTCCGAAATAATGATACTATCTACCGTTATACAGCCTTTTTTTATCAGTAATTTTGCGTCGGTACGGGAAACAGCCATGCTTACCGATACTAACTTATCTAATCTTTCAAGTTCCATATTTTATCCTTTTAAAGGTGAAACAAATCCTTCTAAATCGGTTGAAAATATATCAGCACCCACAACCTTGCCTTTATATGTAAGTATTTCGACAAAAACCGCCTTTTCGCGGTCAGGGTAATCAATTACCGGATATGTGTAGCGTAACAATTTACAACCTTTATATTTTTCTAAATCAAATCCTTGAGATTTTTGAATTTCATTATAATTTTCATACACTTCGCTAAAAGTGTCAGGCACAACTATTTCATCGGTCACTAAAGCACTTTGGTCAACCGTAGGTCCAAACGACGATATGTAATCATAAGCAGAAAGATTATCGCTTATCACCGCAGTTGCACCATTTGGTTTACTGTAGGTTTCAAGGCATATCGCGACCGTCAGCACCGCCGCAATAATTGCAGTTACAAGTAATGCGGCAATTTTAGTGCCGGACAGTTTAAAATTTATCACAAACATATAATCACCCAAATGATTATATGTTAATTGATTTTGTCTTATTCTTTAACAATAAGACAAACAGCGTGGGCCGCTGCACCGTCACCGTTTCCCGTAAAGCCTAATTTTTCTTCGGTTGTGGCTTTAACATTAACCCTTGAAACAAGGATGCCGCAGTCATTTGCAATTATTTCTGCCATTTTCGGCAAATACTCAGCAAGTTTAGGTCTTTGCATTACTATTGTGGCATCAACATTTGAAATTTTATATCCTTTTTCGGCTACAAGTTCACAAACTTTTTTAAACAAAATCCTACTATCAATATTTTTAAAACTTTGGTCGGTATCGGGAAAGTGTTTTCCTATATCCCCCAACGCCGCAGCACCGAGCAAAGCATCGCTTATGGCGTGCAACAAAACATCAGCGTCACTGTGGCCAATCAAGCCTTTTTCGTAAGGAATTTCAACACCGCCGACAATAAGTTTACGATTTTCGCTAAATGCATGAACATCATATCCGTGACCTACTCTAATATCCATTACAAATTCCCTCTCATAAGCAAAAATTCGGCATATTCCAAATCTTCTGTTGTAGTGATTTTAATATTTTTATAATCACCCTCAACAGTATAAACAGGGTATCCTGCCGCCTCAACCACCGAGCAGTCGTCGGTAAATTCGTGTAACCTGTCTTTTAAATTTTCGACCGATGACCTGTACATATCCGCTTTAAACCCTTGCGGAGTTTGAACTGCAACCAAATCGTTTCTGTTAGGAGTCCCTGCAACAAGCCCGTCGGATTTCACCTTTTTTACCGTATCTTTTAAGCATACCGCTACGGTAGCCGCATTATATTTCCTTGCGGCATCAATAACATTTTTTATGCATGTATCCGACACAAAAGGTCTTGCACCGTCATGTATAAGCACAACCTCGGTATCAAGTGCAACACATTCTAACCCACAAGCCACCGACTCTTGTCGGCAATTTCCGCCCTCAACAATATCGGTAACCTTTTTAAAGTCGAACTTGTTGCAAAGTTGTTGCATTTTAAGTACGTTTTCTTTCTTTACAACTACAACAATACTTTCAACAAATGGGTTATTACAAAATTTTTCTATGGTCAATGCCGCAACTGGTTTACCGCCGATTTCAGCAAACATTTTGTCAACACCCTTCATCCGCGACGAACTGCCGCCGCAAACGATTATTGCCGCTATGCCTCTCTTTTTTATATCATTTTCGGTTGTATACTGCAAGCAGGTTTCGGTAACAGCCATAATGACCTCCAAATTTTAAAAAACGGCATCCGTTTTACGGATGCCGTCAGACATTACATAACCACAATTAAACGAAAATTATTCTTCGTCGTCTTGCTCTGAGCAGCAGCCGCCACAATCCTCACAACTGAAGTCAAACTCAAGATTTTCACCGCAGTTAGGGCATTTAATGCCGCCCTCGTCTATCATTTCATCATCAAGATAAATTACATCATGACAGGTAGGACACTCAACTTCATAGCAGAAATCGTCATCATCGTCATAATCATCACAGAACTCGTCGTCTTCGTAAAAATCCTCTTCTAAGGTTGCGAGGTCTTCATCAACAGCATCGAGTTGTTCATTGATTTCGCCTACTGCACCTGCGATATCCTCTAAAACATCAATAACTGCCTTTAAAACCTTGTCTTTGCTGTCATTTTCATCAAAACCTGCATTTTCGGCAAGACCTTTGATATAAGCGACCTTTTCGGAAATAGTCATAATATGCTCCTGTTCTGTCGCAAATGCGACTTAAAGTTACAAATAAATTGTTGTCTTAAAATGTGCAATTATGCACGTTCCATGTATTCACCTGTTCTTGTATCAATGCGGATAACATCACCCTCGTTAATAAAAAGAGGAACTCTTATTTCAGCACCGGTTTCAAGGGTAGCGGGCTTAGTAGCATTAGTTGCGGTGTTACCTGCAAAACCGGGGTCGGTTTGGGTAACGGAAAGTTCAACAAAGGTAGGAGGCTCAAGACCGAAAACCTTGCCTTTATAAGAAAGGACCTTGCATACCATATTTTCTTTAACGAACTTAAAGTTATCACCGAGTTCATTAGAACTTACAGGTACAAGTTCATAACTTTCGGGGTCCATAAAGTAATAAAGGTCACCGTCATTATAAGAATATTCCATATCCTTACGCTCGACAAAAGCGGTCGGAAATTTTTCAGTCGGGTTAAAAGTTCTTTCAACAACCGAACCTTCAATAACATTTCTGATTTTTGTTCTTACGAATGCAGCACCTTTACCGGGTTTAACATGCTGGAATTCGATAATTTGGTATACCTTTCCTTCCATTTCAAAAGTTACACCGTTTCTGAAATCACCGGCAGTTACCATGATTTATACCTCCAAATAATGATTTAAAATCATTTTTATTTTATCAACATTACTATATTACCTTATTTTGCCGTAATTTTCAAGCCTTATTTTACATTTATCTAAAGAATTATCAAAGATTTTTCCGACATTGTTAAGTTTTCGCAACCGTTCCCCTTAACCAACAGCATATCCTCAATCCTTACACCGAATTCATTTTCAATGTAAATACCCGGCTCATCGGTTACAATATTACCTACCACCAAGATTTCCTTTGATTTAGGCGACAGTGACGGACTTTCATGAACTTCAAGTCCTACCGAATGGCCTAAGGAATGGGTGAAATATTCGCCGAAGCCTTTTGACTCTATCACATTTCTGGCAATTTTATCGGCTTCACTACAAAGCATACCGGATTTTATTGACTTTGCGACCTCGATGTTTGCCTTTAAAACCGTATCGTAAACCAACTGCATTTTATCGGTCGCAAAACCCACGGCAACCGTTCGTGTCATATCACTGTGATACCCGCCGAATGTCGCACCGAAATCCATTGTGACAAAGTCACCCGATTCAATCGGTTTGCCGCACGGCACTCCATGAGGTTTGGCACTGTTTTTACCCGATACTACTACGGTATCAAACGACTCACCCTCGCCGCCAAGCAGTTTCATTTTATATTCAAGAAACGCGGCAACATCATGTTCTGACACCCCGACCTTTATAAAGTCCAGCACCTCTAAGTAAGCCTTTTCGGCAATACGCTGTGCTTTTATCATACAATCGACTTCGCTTTGGTTTTTTACCGCTCTAAGTTCCCCTATAAACTTCATAAGTTCGCCGTTACAGGTTACAGTCAGCCCGCTGAAAATATTTTTAAATCTTTCCAATTCACTGACCGTTATACTGTTTTCAAGCAAAATTTCCGTGACACTGCAACCGTCACTTAAATTTTTTAACTGCTTAGAAAGGTCGCCCATAAGTAAAACTTCTACTGATTTTACAGTTTCCTTAGCGGCCAAATAATACCTGCCGTCAACTATAAGCACCTGTTTATCTTTGGAAACAAATAAAAAACCCAATGATGACCTAAACCCGCTGAAATAAAACCTATTTACATCGGTTACGATAACTGCCGCTTGATTGGGTTTTAAATATTCTTTCAGTCTTGTCATTTAAGCAGTTCCTTCATGGCATTTACGGCAAGGAAATAACTGTTTTTGCCGAATCCCGCAATACTGCCTACGCAAGCAGGAGCGATAACCGAGGTTTTTCTGAATTCTTCTCTATTATGAATATTTGAAAGATGTACTTCAATAAACGGCTTCTTAACCGCCTTTATGGCATCTAAAATCGCAAAACTGTAATGAGTATATGCACCTGCATTTATAATACAACCGTCATATTTATCTAAAACAGAGTGAATTGCCGAAACAATCTCACCCTCGCAGTTAGACTGAAAAAAATCACAACGAATATCAAGACCTTTTGAATATGTCGAAATGTTGTTATTAATTTCGTCTAAAGTTTGGGTGCCGTAAATTCCCGGCTCACGCACCGACAAAAGATTAAGATTAGGTCCGTTGATAATTAAAACATTTTTCATAAAATTACTTCCTTTCAAGGTAACAGTTTTTCATAAACAAAGCATCTTCGCTTTGAGTACCGTCAGACTCACATATAATGGTCGGCTCTAAATCATACTCGGCCAAAAGTTCCATTAGAGGCACAGGGTCGGGACCGAAAACTCGGTCGTCGAAGGTAAGGTGTTTTTTTTCACCGCCTGCGGTGTACTCAATTTTTGAAAAATGCGAATGAAAATGCTTTTGCCTTTCTTCGCCTAAACGGTTTTTAATCTCCGTAAGCACAGATTTAAAGGCTTCTTTTGAGTTCACATTGCCCAGTGTTCTCGCATTAAGATGCCCGAAGTCAATACAAGGTATCAATCTTTCATCAAGTTCACAAAGAGATATTACTTCTTCCAAAGTGCCCAACTGATTCATTTTACCCATTGTTTCGGGGCATATGTGTATATGACCAAGTCCGTTTTCGTCAAGTGCTTTAAGCGATAAAGCCATAGTGTCTTTAGCAAGTCTTAACGCTTCTTCGCGGTCTAATTTACCGCATGAGCCGGTATGCACCACAATTCGGTTACCGCCCATAAAATCAACTGCTTTGGCACTGCTTAAAATATAGTTTGCCGAGTTTAATCTTTTTTCTTGGTCAACGCTTGACATAGAAATGTAATAAGGTGCATGAAGTGAAAGTCTAATATTTTTCTCTTTAGCGAGTTTGCCTAATTCCCTTGCCTTTTGTTCGCCTATATTAACACCTCTGCCACACTGATATTCAAATGCATCAAGGCCCAAATTTTCTATATACTGTGGGACCTGCAAACTGCTTTTATATCCCATTTCATAAAACGAATTTCCGCATCCTGCGGGTCCGAAAATTGCAGGCATATTTTACACCTCTTTAAAAATTATCTTTTAAAATTTTGCGTTCAAAATAACGCCTTACTTTAAAACTCCACCCGTCTTCCAACCTTTGCGGTCTTACGAGTAAAGATTTTATACCGTACATTTTAGCACCTAAAATATCGGTAAAAATTTGGTCACCTATAATTGCAACCGACTTACTTTTTACGCCCAACATATCTATAGCCTTTGCGTAGCCAAACGGAAGCGGTTTACAAGCAAGACTCACAAACGGCAAACCGATTCTTCCCGCAAACGGCTTTATTCTCGCCTTTTTAGAGTTAGACACAACAATTAAGTTTATATTATTTTCTCGCATAACACTAAGCCATTCGGTCAATCCGTCAACCAAAACAGTGCCGTGATGGGTTGATAAGGTGTTATCAACATCAATTAGCAGTGACGAAATGCCCAAAGACTTTAAATCTTCTACAGTTATATCGGTTATGATTTTAAAAATTTTTGTAGGTAAAAACAGTGACATACTCTTTTCCTTTTTATAAAAAATAAAACAAAGAAGCAACCGAAACCCATTCGGTCGCTTCTTTTAGCACATTAGTAATTAGCGGAATTTACGCTTACGGGCAGCTTCCGATTTCTTCTTACGCTTTACAGAAGGCTTCTCATAATGTTCTCTCTTACGGACTTCTTGAATAACTCCGTCTTTTTGAGTTTGCCTCTTAAAACGTCTGAGTGCGTTTTCAAGTGATTCATTTTCTTTTAAACGGACCTGGCTCATTATATTCCCTCCCTCCGCTTGATTGCAGGGGTAATTGCATATTTTTGATAATTATACACCAAAACACCTTTTGCTGTCAAGTATAATTTTAAAACTATGACAAATTATTTTGCTACAATATTAACAAGTTTACCGGGTACGTATATTTCTTTTATAACAGTCTTTCCGTCAAGTTCTGCGGCAATTTTCAAATCCTTTTTAGCGGTTGCTATGGCATATTGGGAAGAAATATCTGCGGCAACCTTTAGTTTCGCTCTGAGTTTACCGTTTATCTGAACAACTATTTCCACAGTCGAGTCAACCGTTTTGCTTTCATCATATAAAGGCCAACTTTCAAGCGAGCAAAGTGTTGTTTCGCCGGTTTGTTGCCACATTTCCTCACAAAGATGCGGTGCAAACGGGCAAAGCATTTTTATAAACATTTTAAGTTCATCTACTGTAAGCGAGCCATGGTCACAAACAGTATTGATAAGTGACATCATAGCGGCAATAGCGGTATTAAACTTCATTTCTTCTATATCAGATGTTACCTTTTTAAGGGTTTTATGGAACGCGGATTCGAGTTCGGGTGTAGCACCCTCACCGTTTGCCATTGAACTCAGGTCGGCAACCCTTTCGAGAAAACGCTTACAACCCTTAACACTGCTGTCACTCCAAGGTGCTGCCATACCGTAGTCACCCATAAAGAGGATATAAACTCTAAGTACATCGGCACCGAAAACATCAACTACATCATTGGGGTCTACAACGTTACCCTTGGATTTACTCATTTTCTCGCCGTCTTCGCCCAAAATAAGACCTTGAGCAGAACGTTTTAAATAAGGCTCTTTTACGGGAACTTCGCCGATGTCATAAAGGAATCTGTGCCAAAATCTCGAATAGATAAGGTGGCGGGTAACGTGTTCCATACCGCCGTTATACCAATCGACCGGCAACCAGTATTTCATTTTCTCTTTATCGGCAAAAACTTCGTTATTTTTAGGGTCAATATATCTCAAGAAGTACCACGAAGAGCCTGCCCATTGAGGCATGGTATCGGTTTCTCTTTTAGCGTCGCTGCCGCACTTAGGGCATTTGCAGTTTACAAATTCGGGTATTTTGGCAAGCGGACTTTCGCCGCCTTCACCCGGCTCAAACTCTGCAACCTGCGGTAATTTAAGCGGTAATTCATTGTAAGGAACGGGAACTATTCCACATTTTTGACAATGAACTATAGGAATAGGCTCACCCCAATATCTTTGACGGTTGAATGCCCAGTCCTTCATTTTATACTGAATACCCTTTTCACCGATACCGCGGTCACCTAAAAATTCAAGCATTTTTTCAATAGCCTCGGTCTTGGTGCCGATTCCGTTAAGGAAATCTGAGTTGACCATTTCACCGTCGCCGGTATATGCTTCTATTTCGATATTTCCGCCTTTTATAACTTCGATAATATCAATACCGAACTTTTTGGCAAAGTCGTAGTCACGTTGGTCGTGTGCAGGAACCGCCATTATTGCACCTGTGCCGTAACTCATCATGACATAGTCGGAAATGTAAATGGGAATTTCTTTGCCGTTTACGGGATTTATCGCCGAAAGTCCCTCTATCTTAACACCTGTTTTATCCTTTTGAAGTTGAGTGCGTTCAAACTCGGTTTTCTTGGCACATTCGTCTTTATATGAATCAAGATCGGCGATATTTGTAATTATATCGCGGTGTTTTGCAATTAAAGGATGTTCGGGAGCAATAACCATAAACGTTACACCGAATAAGGTATCGCAACGTGTAGTGTATACCCTTAAAGATTCATCTAAACCTTTAACGCTGAAATCTACAAATGTACCGGTTGACCTGCCAATCCAGTTTCTTTGTTGCATTTTAATGTTTTCGGGATAATCTACCTCTTCTAAACCTTCGAGCAGTTTATCGGCATACTCGGTAATGCGAAGATACCAAACATCTTTTGACTTTTGAATAATATCGCTTTTACAAATATCACATTTACCGCCCTGTGAATCTTCATTTGAAAGAACAACTTTACAACTTGGGCAGTAGTTTACAAGTGCTTGGTCGCGGAAAACAAGACCGTTTTCAAACAGTTTCAAGAATATCCACTGGGTCCACTTATAATAATCCTCTTCGGTGGTATCAATAGTCTTAGTCCAGTCAAACGAAAAACCTACCCTTTTAAGTTGCGAAGTGAATTTTGCAATATTATTATCAGTAACCTTTCTCGGGTGGATACCTGTTTTTATGGCATAGTTTTCGGTAGGCAGGCCGTATGCATCAAATCCGAGCGGGAAAAGAACATTATAGCCTTCCATTCTTCTTTTTCTTGAAATAACTTCAAGTCCCGAATATGCCTTAATGTGACCGACGTGCATACCTGCACCGCTCGGATACGGGAACTCAACAAGTCCGTAAAATTTTGGTTTATCGGTATTTTCTTCAGCAACAAAAGCCTGTTTTTCTTCCCAGATTTTTTGCCATTTTTCTTCTACTGTTTTAAAATCGTACTTCATTTTCAATCCTCCGTGGTATTTTCGAGAATATCCCCTAAGTTTACCTGCTCACCGTCGTTCCACATACGGTCAAGCGAATAGTAATCCCTTGAATTTCTGCCGAAAATATGAATAACTACCGTACCGTAATCAAGCAAAAGCCAATCAGAACTTCTGCCCTCAATATGGTGAGGTAGAGTACCTTCCTGTTTTAATTTTTCTTCGACTATATCCGCAAGTGCTCTTACATGGGTATTGGAAGTGGCAGTACAGATTAAGAAATAATCGGCTATATCCGAAACGCCCTCAATCTTTATACAAGAAAGTTCGATTGCTTTCTTATCATTGAGTGCATTTGCCGCAACTTTAATAATATCAAATGATTCCATTTTTCACCTTTCCTTTATCATCTCATTGTAGACAAAAAGTGTATCGGGATGAACCGCAACACCTTTGCTCACAAGGTTTGTTATAGTGAATTTAAGCACTTTTAAAATACATTCATCAAGACTTTTATTAACCGTTTCCCTTATATCCGCAACATCATTATAATTTCGGTCCTTTGAAGTAAGATCGGCGGAATAAATAATCTTTTCAGCCAAGGTCATATTGGGTTTTCCGGTTGTATGGTACCTTACGGCTGATAAAATCTCGCTGTCGGTAATCCCAAATTCATGCTTTAAAACAAGCGGTGCCGACATAGCGTGCCACACTGAAGGTGACGCCATCTCAATATCAGTCAGCATTATATCAAACTTTTTAAAGATTTGCAACTGCTCATTATCACTTAAATTTTTTGTTATATCATGAAGAAGTCCGGCAAGGTACATTTTATCACAATCGGCACCGTAAAGTTTTGCCAATCGTTTTGCCTCATCGGCAACACATAGCGAATGGTAATACCGTTTTTCATCAAGCCGCTGCCTCAGTATTTTTTTATATTCTTCCAAAGTCATTTTATTTTCCTTTATATAGACCGTTCGATTTTATATAACCAAATATATTTTCAGGTAAAAGTCTTTGTAAAGTTTCACTGTCACCCGATACTGCCGCCTGTCTTAATTCGGTCGAAGAAACATCGGTTACAACAGTATCAATAACCGTAACAACCCCGCCTTCATTTCTAAGTCGATTGACGGCGAGGTCAAATTCGTCGTTATCAATACCCACTCTGCGTACCGCCAAAATCTCGACCATTTCAAGAATTTCTTTATACCTATACCAAGTGAAAAACGAAGTTATCATATCCCCGCCTATAAGAATAGAGAGGTTTTGCTCGGTATGTTTCAGGATACTTAAAGTATCATAACTGTAACTCTTGCCGTCACGTTTAAGTTCCATATCAGATACTTCCGTTTTACTTACACCGTCACATAAAAGTTTGCACATATTAAGTCTGTGAATACCGCTTGCCGTATAATCGGAAATGCTTTTATGCGGCGGAATATTAGTCGGCACTACAAGTATTTTACCCACTGCATTCAAATTTTCTGCCGATTTAAGCATTTCAAGGTGTGCTATATGCGGCGGATTAAACGTACCGCCGAAAAAAACTGTCTTTTTCATTTGCAAAGCACTATTTTTTTATGGTCGCGGCTTTGTTTATATAGAATGAACTTTGAGCCTATAACCTGCACAACGTCGCTTTTTGTGGCAACGGACACCTTGTCGGCACACTGTCTTGCTCTTTCAGGCGAGGTTTCCAAAACGGTTATTTTAATAAGTTCTCTAACTTCCAAAGCCTCCGAAACCTGATTTATAAGTGCATCACCTACACCGCCTTTGCCGATTTGAAAAATTGAGTCAAGGCTGTTTGCCATACCTCGTAACTGTGCTCTTTGTCTGCTGTTAAGCATAATAAACTCCTTAAATATATTCCTTAATTTTTTCTTTAAATTTTGCGGCTGATTTTGCTCTGTGACTGATACTGTCCTTTTCTTCCGCCGACATTTGACCGAAACAACCCTTTTCTGTTATAAACAACGGGTCATATCCGAAACCGCCGTCACCTAAAAGTTCAAAACCTATGTATCCTTCACATTCGCCTCTTACGGTAAACTCTCTGCCGTCGGGAAAAACACAAGCAATGGTTGACACAAAACGTGCCGTTCGGTCTTTAAGTTCAACACTCTCAAGTTTTTTTAGTAACAGGGCATTATTATCAACATCATTTCCCGTACCGGCAAAACGTGCAGAGTAGACCCCAGGTGCACCGTCTAAAGCATCAACACAAAGGCCCGAATCGTCGGCTATTGCGGGAAGTCCCGTACTAAGACACGCCGATTTTGCTTTTATAAGTGCATTTTCTTCGAATGTAGTACCTGTTTCTTCTACCTCTGCTATTCCGCCTTCTATATTGTCGGGACTAATCACATCAAAGCCTAAAGGCACTAAAATCCTTTTAAGTTCGTTTAACTTTTTTCGGTTATGCGAAGCAACTATAAACTTAGTCATTGTCATTTTCCTTTTCGAAAAGTGCCTCTGCAAAGGCTTTGGGGTCAAAGGGCTGCAAATCGTTAATCTGTTCGCCGACACCGATATATTTGACGGGAATTTTGAGTTCATTCTTAATTGCCAAGACAACACCGCCGCGAGCAGTTCCGTCAAGTTTTGTAAGTACAATACCAGAAATATCGGCAACCTCTTTAAAATCTCTTGCCTGATTTACGGCATTTTGACCGGTTGTGGCATCAAGCACAAGCAAGGTTTCAATATCCGCATCGGGCAGTTCTCTTTTAATAATTCGATACATTTTGGCAAGTTCGTTCATAAGATTTTTCTTGTTGTGAAGTCGGCCTGCCGTATCGCAAATAATAACATCACTGCCGCGTTTTTTTGCTGCCGCTATTGTATCAAAAACAACCGACGCAGGGTCGGCACCCTCGGCACTTTTTACTATATCAACACCTGCTCTGCCCGCCCAAATTTCAAGTTGGTCGATAGCGGCCGCTCTAAAGGTATCGGCGGCACCTAAAATAACACTTTTGCCGCTTTGCTTTATACCTGCGGCAAGTTTGCCTATAGTGGTGGTTTTGCCGACACCGTTTACGCCTATCACGAAAACAAATGACGGTTTGGTGCCGATATTCAGCGAATGGTCGCCCTCTAACATTTGGAATACAGTTTCACTAAGCATTTGCTTTATAACTTCTGGGTCCTTTACCCTTTCCTCTTTAACCCTTTTTTTAAGAATTTCGCAAATTTCCGACGAGGTCACAGTGCCTATATCGCTCATTATAAGTATTTCTTCAAGTTCCTCAAAAAGGTCATCGTCAATACTTGTAAACGAAGACAACACCGAGCCTATTGCGTTAGACATGGAAGTTCTTGTTTTTTTAAGACCTTCGCTGATTTTACTGAAAAATCCCATTTTTTGTTCCTTACCTTAAATTATTTATCCTCTTTTATACCTAAGGTTTTAATAAGTTCGTCAACATTAAGTTGCAATAGTTTGGTAACACCCTTTTCTTGCATGGTGACACCGTAAAGCATATCTGCCGATTCCATTGTGCCTCTGCGGTGGGTAACACAGATAAACTGTGTGCCGAATCCCGAGCCTGCCATATAGTGTGCAAAACGCTCAACATTTATATCGTCAAGTGCCGTATCGACCTCATCGAGGAAGCAGAACGGCGGTGCGTTAACCATCATAATGGCAAAGTATATGGAAATGGCTATAAGTGCCTTTTCGCCGCCCGAAAGACCGTCAATACTCGGTACATTTTTACCGGGCAGTTTTACTACAATATCAATACCGCTTTCGAGTATATTATCGGGGTCGGTCATAACAAGTTCGGCATGTCCGCCGCCGAAAAGTTCGGTAAATACTTTGGTAAAATTAGCACTGATTTTAGCAAAACCGTCGGTAAACTTTTCTTTCATTTGAAGTGTCAAATCATTTATAAGTTTACCCAGTTCGTTACGCGATTTATCGAGGTCGTCCATTTGCTCTTTCATAAATACATAGCGTTCGTTGACTTCCTTGTATTCTTCGATAGCCGAAACATTAACGTTGCCGAGTGACCTTATTTTACCCTTAATTTCCGACAAAGTATGCCTTGCCTCACCGACATTATCCACAGGTTTTGCCACCTGCTCTGCCTCGGTGCGGGTCATTTCATACTCATCGAAAAGGCGTTTTACAATATCATCATACTCTTTGAGCATATTTTCGCGGCGTTCTTCAAGCCTTGCCACCTCACCGCCAAGACGTTCACGCTCTTGGGTCATATCCCTTTCTTTTTGGCGAAGTGCGGCACCGTCACGTTCGGCACCGTCACGCTCATTAAGTAAAGCGGTAATTTTTTCATTAGACTCCAAAACGGCTTTACGTTTCTCTTCAATTTGACTATTTAAGTTCTCTATAATTTCTCTTTCGGTTGCCGATGACAAATTAGCCTTCTCTATCTCGGCATTTAAGGTTTCACCCTTGTCACCGCTGTCTGAAATGGCAGTTTCAAGTAATTTGATTGAATTTTCTGCCGCCTCTATATCCTTTTCGGTCTGCATAATTTTTATACGCAGGTCGGTAATACTTGCGGATAAGGTTTCGCGGTGTTCGGTAACGGTATCTCGGCCGCCAGAAAGCGAATCCATTTGACCTTGAGCCTCAATTTTTTTCTTTTCAACCTCGACCAAGCCCTCATTTGCGGCAAGCGATTGAGAATTAAGTTCTTTAACCCTTGTAGACAGTAAGAACTGCTCGCCGTTTATAGCCTCAATACTCTTTTCGATATTTTGCAAAAGTTCGGTTACTCTACGTTGTTCACCAGACACTCTGATTAAATCTTCGCCTGCGGTGGTAAGTGCCGACCTTGACGACAATATTTCAGCCTCGATAGATGCAATTTCCGAAGCCGCCGCATTATAAGTGTCGGTCATGGTTGCCGTCTTTTCGGTAAGTTTTAAAATTTCTTTATCTAACTCTTTAATTTCACCTGCACGGCTTAAAATACCTGTGTTTTTTGACAGCGAGCCGCCTGTCAGCGAGCCGCCTGCATTAACAACCTGACCGTCAAGTGTGACAATTTTAAAACGGTAACCGTATTTTTTTGCTATTGTAACCGCCGAATCAATATCCTCTGCAATTACGGTTTTACCGAGCAGAGATCCGATAACACCCAAATATTTTGCATCGGTTTCGACCAAATCGGCCGCAACGCCGACAAAGCCGAAGCAATTATCCATGCCCTTTTCTTCTAAAGTTCTCGATTTTATGGTTGAAACAGGCAAAAATGTTGCTCTGCCTTTGTTTTGGGTTTTTAAAAACTCTATGGCTCTTTTAGCATCATTTTCGGTTTCAACAACAATATTTTGAAGTGCCGAGCCTAGTGCTATTTCAATAGCAACGGCATATTTTTTTGAAACATTTATAAGTTTACTTACAGGTCCGTTAATACCGCGTAAAATTCCGTGTGTTGACTCTTTCATAACGGCTTTGGTCGACTGGCCGAAACCTTCCATGTTGCGTTCTAGTTCCTCTAAAATTGCAACGCGGCGTTTTTTATCTTCAATATCAAGATAAGCCTTGTCTAACTTATTTTTCATTTCGTCAAGACTTTCTTTACGTGATTTGAAGATAATTTCTCTTCCCTTTAATGAGTTTTCACACTCTCTTACGGTTTCCTCGGTTTTTTTATAAAACTCGTTCAACTCGTTCAGTTCTGTATCGAGTTTTTCTTTTTCAGCATTTTTTTCTACCAAGGATTCTTCCAATGACTTTGTTCTTGTATCAATTTCGGCAAGCGAGGACTGTGCCGTAACCATTTGTACACGGTATTCGGACATTTCCGCAGAATATGTATTAAGTTTCTTTGCCAAATCCTCAATCTGTCTTGAAATAACCTCACTGTTGCTTATAAGTCCGCTCAATTCACTTTCAAGACCTGCCGCCTCTTGTTTTAAGGCATCGGTTTCCAAAACCTTTTCACTTATAGCCGCTTTTCTTTGCTCAATTTCGGCTCTTGACTTTTCATCAGACTGTCCGAGTTCCAAAATATCGTTATTGAGTCTTTCGACATTTTCGTCGTTATGGGCAATAGTTGCTTTATGCAGATTTATTTCACCGGTAATGCGGGTAACTTCTTCCTCTAAAGAAGCAATACTCCTACGCACCTCATCAATCTGCACAGTAATTTGCGAATACTTCTCTGAGCCGCCCTCAATTCCTGCGGCGACCTCCAAAAGTCCGCTTTCGACTTCGTTGTACTGTGCTTTGGCGATGATAATTTTATTATCCTGTGCTTTAAGTTTATCATTAGATTCAGCAAGAGACTTCAGCCACAGACCTATTTCAAGTTCCTTTTTAACGGCAGAATATTCTAAAAACTTTTCTGCCTTTTTGCTTTGTTCTTCCAAAGGACCTACTCTTGACTCGAGTTCTGCCATAATATCTTTAAGCCGTAACATATTATCGTCAGCGGCGGCGAGTTTCCTCTCTGCCTCTAACTTGCGGTAACGGTATCTTGAAATACCGCTTGCTTCTTCAAAAATGTCGCGGCGTTCGTCCGATTTTGAACTTACAATATTATCAATTTTACCCTGACCTATCATTGAGTAACCGTCACGGCCCAAACCTGTATCCATAAACAGTTCGTGAACGTCTTTCAAACGCACTACCGCCTTATTTATGAGATATTCACTTTCGTGTGAACGGTAGTATCTGCGGGTAACGGCAACCTCGTCATTATCGAAATTAAGACTGCGGTCGGTATTATCCATAACAAGAGTAACCTCAGCAAATCCGTGAGGACGGCGGTCACCCGTACCGCTGAAGATAACATCTTCCATTGACTGTCCGCGTAGATTTTTGGTTGACTGTTCGCCCAAAACCCAACGCACAGCATCGGAAATATTACTCTTTCCGCTGCCATTAGGTCCTACAACGGCGGTAACGCCCTTACCAAAACGAAGTACCGTTTTATCGGCAAAAGATTTGAAGCCTTGAATTTCGATTGACTTTAAATACAACTATTATTCATCCTTTCGGGTACAACTTCCAAAACAGCGGTATTTTCATCGCCTTTTACTGAAACAAAGTACCCTTTTTCTTTAAGTGCAACTATATTTGCACGCTTATTTCCTATCACTTTTGATACATCTTTGGGGTTTACTTTTAATATGTAACTGCCTTTTGGCAATTTTTCCAATATTTTCAAAACCTTATTTAAAAACATTCGGCTTTCGCATAATTCACCAAACGACGGATGCCAACCGCCCGCGACAAAACTTCTACTGTCTATACTGTGCAGTCCAACTCTTATAACCTTTATGCCGCACTTTTCGAAATCGACTTTAAGTGCTATACACAAATCAACAGTGCTGTCAAGTGACGGCGGTGAATAAATACCTTTTTTATAGTAGTATTCAAGTAAAGTGCCCTTTAAAATAACGGTGGGATAAATTCTAACGGTATCGGGTGAAAGTTCTATGATTTTCTTTGCCGTTTCTTTGTCTTTATCCTCACTGCTGCCGTAAAGACCGGTCATCATTTGAAGTCCCAAAGAAAAGCCTTTTTGTTTTATAAGTTTTGAAGCCGTAACTACATCTTGAGCCGTATGACCGCGTTTGTTTAAACAAAGTACCGAGTCACACATACTTTGTGCACCGAGTTCGATTGCGGTGACACCGTAGTATTTGAGGGTGTCCAATATCTGTTCATTTATGCAGTCAGGCCTTGTTGAAATCCTGATACCCGAAATAAATCCGTTATCCAAACATTGCTTTCCCGCTGACAAAAGTTCGACCATTAAAGATTTATCAATAGCCGTAAAACTGCCTCCGAAAAATGCAAGTTCTGTGTTTTTAGGACTATAATTTTTAGATAATTTTGCAACCTCTACGGCATTTAACACATCTTCGTCGTTTGGAACTTTAGTTTCACCCGTTATACTTGTTTGGTCACAAAAACTGCACTTATGCGGGCAACCCAAATGCGGTACAAACACCGAAATATTGGCGTGACTCATACAGGCTCGCCCATAAGTTCCAATGCCTGTTTTGCGGCATACTGTTCTGCCTGTTTTTTACTTTTTGCAGTACCGCTGCCTATAACATTAGAATTAAGTCTTACCTCAACCGTAAACTTTTTATCGTGGTCAGGACCGCTTTCGCCGGTCAAAACATAAAACAGTTCTTCTTCGGGATTACGTTGAATAATTTCCTGAAGTTGAGTTTTATAATCATGAAAAGCCTCTTCAACGGTGTGATTTTCAACCTCTCCCTCGATAAATCGCATAACGTGAGGTTTTGCCGCCTTCATACCGCCGTCTAAAAAGATAGCGGCAAGCACAGCTTCAAAAGCATCGGCTAAAATTGAAGGGCGTTCCCGTCCTCCGTTTTGTTGTTCGCCTTTGCCGAGTAATAGAAAATCACCGATTTTCAGTTCCTTGGCAAACGCCGCCAATGACTTTTCACATACCAAAGAGGCACGAAGTTTTGTAAGTTCGCCCTCGGGCAGTTTTGCAAATTTTTTATACAGATACTCTGCAACAATAACCGACAAAACCGAGTCCCCCAAAAATTCAAGGCGTTCGTTAGACTCCCTTGCCGATTTATTTTCATTTGAATATGACGAGTGCGAAAGTGCTTTTTGCAAAAGTTCTTTATTTTTAAATTCGTAACCTATAATCTTTTCAAACTCATGCATTTTTTATATATTACTCCTTAAGCCTTCAGTTTAATTTTCCACGGCAGATATTTTTTCAAGGTCGGCGGAAATCTTGGCAACAACCTCGTTTTCTACACAAATTTTAGCCTGTCTTATGGCATTTTTAATAGCCTTGGCATTAGAGCCGCCGTGTGCCTTAATAACCGGCTTTTTAACACCTAATAAAGGTGCACCGCCTACTTCACCGTAGTCGGCAAACTTTTTAAGACCTCTCATCTGCGTTTTAGCCAAAAGGTAGGCGATTTTTGTCTTTATATTGGTCAAGAAAACGCCTTTTAAAAGGCTCATAAGATTCATAGCAACGCCCTCGTAAAGTTTGAGTGCAATATTGCCGGTAAATCCGTCAGCAATTACACAATCGCAAACACCTGCAGGTACTTCACGCGATTCAACATTACCTATAAAATTTACGGGACTTTGTTCGAGTAATTTATAAGCCTCAAGTTGCAACGGTGTACCCTTAGTATCCTCTGTGCCTATATTAAGCAAACCTACTTCGGGATTTTCAACACCCTCAACATTTTTCATGTAAAGAGAAGCCATGACGCCGAACTGTGCCAACATTTCAGGGCGACATTCGGCATTTGCACCGCAGTCCATAAGTATAAATCTTTTAGTCTTAGAAGGCAAAACGGTACCAAGAGCAGGCCGTTTAACACCCTTTATACGTTTTACAATAAAAGTTGCACCGGCAACAATGGCACCTGTGCTGCCCGCCGAAACAAAGGCATCAGCCCTTTCTTCGGCAACAAGTTGCAAAGCCATACCGAGCGATGTGTTTTTCTTAGCCTTTAAAATTTCGGTAGGTTGAGTATGCATATCAAAAATGCCGTCTGACTGTACTATTTCCATAGACTCAAGGCTTATTCCGTTATCTTCGGCACATTTTTCTATTATTTCTTTGTCACCTGTTAAAATAATATCAACGCCGTACTCCTTAACTGCCATTTCGGCACCTTTAAGTATTTCGAGCGGTGCATTATCTCCGCCAAACGCATCTACTGCTATTTTCATAAACTCTTTTTCTCCTCTTTTTTATACCAATCAGCCGAACGCTCGGCAAGTTTTAAATATCTTTCCTGCTTATCCCGAATGTTGATTTCAAGCGGCGGCAGTAAGCCAAAATTTGCACCCATAGGCTGAAAATCTTTGATACTTTGGTCGCTTATATACTGTGACAAAGCACCTATCATGGTGTAATCGGGAAAGGTTATACTGTCAAGACCGTTTAATTTATTGGCCATATGTAACGCGGCAACAATACCCGAAGCCGCCGACTCCATATACCCTTCAACACCCGAAATTTGCCCTGCAAATGATATTTTAGGGTGATTTTTCATGCTGAAATCGGCATTTAAAAGTTTGGGCGAATTTATAAACGAATTTCGGTGCATAACACCGTAACGCACAAATTCGGCATTTTTAAGTGCAGGTATCATACCGAAAACCCGCTTTTGCTCACCGAATTTAAGGTTGGTTTGAAAACCTACAAGGTTGAACATTGTACCATTTTCGTTTTCTTTTCTAAGTTGCAAAACCGCCCAAGGCCTGTGCCCTGTTTTAGGGTTTTTGAGTCCTACGGGTTTCATAGGGCCGAAACGAATTGCATCTTTACCCCTTGATGCCAAAACTTCTATGGGCATACAGCCCTCGTACACCTTTATTTTATCGGCTGCGTGTAAGGTCGCTCTTTCAGCCGAAATCAGATTTTCCACAAATTCCTCATATTCCTGCTTATTAAGAGGACAGTTGATATAATCGTCATCGCCGCCTTTATCATACCTGCTTGCGGCAAAAGTATTGTCATAATCAATACTGTCGGCAGTAACTATAGGTGCCGCCGCATCGAAAAAGTTTAAATACTCTTCGCCGCAAATTTCCTTGATATTTTCAGCAAGTTTGCCATCGGTCAAAGGACCTGTGGCGACTATTGTATATTCATTTGTATCTATTTTTTCTACTTCTTCTGAAACAACGGTAATATTGGGGTCATTTTTAATGGTTTCGGTGATAATTTCTGAAAATTTATCGCGGTCAACCGCCAACGCACCGCCTGCGGGAACAGAACATTTTTTAGCGGCAGTTACACATAAAGAGCCTAATGTTTCCATTTCCCATTTAAGCAGTCCCGCCGCCGAATTAAATCTTGCCGCCTTTAAAGAGTTTGAACAGACAAGTTCGGCAAAGGTCGGTATTTTATGTGCAGGCGAATACTTTTTGGGTTTCATTTCATAAAGTTCAACCCGAACCCCTAAACGCGACAAGGTATATGCCGCCTCACATCCCGCTAAACCTGCACCTATAACCTTAACCTTCATTAGGTGTTTCATCCTTTTTTTGTCTTCCCTTTCGGGTATTTGCCTTTTCAAAACCGCATCCTTCGGCTAAGCAATGAAGTTTACCTCTGGTTTTAAATAAGGTTTTACCGCATGTAGGACAAAGTTCCTTAGTAGGCTCATCCCATGTCATGAATTTACAGTCGGGATAGCCGCCGCAACCGTAAAATTTATGGTGCGACTTGGTATTTCTCATTACAATATTTTTGCCGCAAACGGGACAGGTACCCGGAACATCGGCAACAATGGGTTTGGTATTTTTACATTCAGGGTAACCGGGGCAGGCAAGAAACTTGCCGAAACGTCCCGATTTTATAACCATTTTTTTGCCGCAAAGTTCACAAACCTCTTCGGTTTCCTCGTCGGGGACCTTGACACGCTTGCCGTCCATTTCACTTTCGGCAGTTTTAAGGGTATTATCAAAATCAGCATAAAAATCGCTGATGGTTTTAGTCCAATTTAGTTTACCCTCGGCAATATTATCAAGACTTTCTTCCATACCTGCGGTGAACTTAACATCAACAATACGTTTAAAATAATCGCACATAAGGTCGGTCACTGCCTCACCGAGCGGTGTGGGTGCATAAGCCTTTGAAATTTTAGTAATATATTCCCTTTGTTCTATATTAGTAACAATAGGTGCATAGGTAGACGGTCTGCCAATACCGTTTTCATCCAATGCCTTGGTCAAGGTTGCGTAATTATAACGCACAGGCGGTTGGGTAAAATGCTGTTCTTTGGCAATACCTTTGGTTTTATCGGCCTTTAATGTTTCCCCGACGGTAAGACTTGGTATAGTACTGCTTGCTTCACTGTCCTCGTCTTTTCCCTCGGTGTAAAGTTTTGTAAATCCGTCAAACTTTACAGTATATCCGCTTGACTTAAACATATAACCCGAATTAACGGTTGAAACAGCAACGGTGTCATGCACACAAGCCGACATTAAACTTGCAATAAATCTGTCCCAAATAAGTTTATAAAGTTTATACTGCTCAGCAGTAAGCGAAGCCTTTACGGTTTCAGGTGACAAATCAAGCGATGTAGGTCTAATTGCCTCATGAGCATCTTGTGCACCCTTTTTTGTTTTGTAATAGCGGGGTTTTGACGGCAAATATTTTTCACCGTAGGTATTTACGATATAAGCATTACCTGCGGCTCTTGCCTCTTCCGAAATACGCAACGAGTCGGTTCTCATATAGGTGATAAGACCGATTGTACCTTTGCCGGAAATATCAACGCCCTCGTAAAGCACTTGAGCAATACGCATAGTGCGTTTACCGTCATAACCGAGTTTACGCGATGCGTCCTGTTGCATGGTAGAGGTGTTAAACGGCGGTGCAGGTTGATAGGTTTTAGTTCCTTTTTTAACCTCTAAAACCTCAAAATCACCGTTTGTCACCTTGCTTAAAATTTCGTCAGCGGCGGATTCGTTTGGAATTTCCATTTTTTTGCCGTCGGCAGTGCCGTAAAATTTAGCAATAAACTTTGATTTTTCTTTTATAAGTTTTGCCTCAATAGTCCAATATTCTTGAGGTACAAACGCTCTGATTTCCTTTTCGCGGTCAACAATAAGCCTTAATGCAACCGACTGAACACGTCCTGCCGAAAGACCTCTTTTAACCTTTTTCCAAAGAAAAGGGCTGAGTTTGTAACCGACAAGGCGGTCAAGCACGCGGCGGGCTTGTTGGGCATCAACAAGGTTTATATCAACACTTCTCGGGTTACTCATGCCCGAAGTTACACCGCTTTTGGTTATTTCGTTAAAAACAACGCGGTTTTCAGCCGACAAATCAAGTCCCAAAATATGTGCCAAGTGCCAAGAAATGGCCTCACCCTCACGGTCAGGGTCGGTTGCGAGATAAACAAAATCACTGTCTTCTGCAGCAGTTTTAAGTTTTTCTATGACATCTTTCTTAGTGGCAAGATTGATGTATCTCGGCGTAAAATCATGCTCTACATCAATACCCATGGCCGATTTAGGCAGGTCACGTACATGGCCCGTTGATGCCATGACGGTGTACCCTACACCTAAATATTTTTGGATTGTTTTCGCCTTTGACGGCGACTCCACTATAACAAGTTTGGACATATATATTTCACATCTTTCCGATTATTTAACTAATTTATACCTACCGCCGGGAATGACCGCAACGGCACCCATAATTTCAAGTTCGGTTATTGCGGCAAAAATTTCACCCACCGAAAGGTTAGTGCACGCCATCACATCGTCAACCGTAAATTCAGTAATATTTTCATTTTTAACGGCTTTTAAAACATTACTCGCATTTTCGGTAAGCATAGATAAATCAATAGTTTTCTTTGTCTTTTCAACAGGTTTTACTGTTTTTGAGTGACCTTTAGGTTTTTCTATCGGTTGTTCAGTATAATCCTGCGGCACCTTTACATTTTGTGTAGGATTGTGCAGTTTATCGGGATAAATATACAAATACTCATCAATTATATCATTTATATTAAGAAGCGGCTTAGCACCGTCTACCATAAGACGGTTAGAACCTTCATATTCGGCAAGCGACGGATTACCGGGGATTACAAATACATCTTTACCCTGCTCTGAGGCATGACGGGCAGTAATTAAAGTGCCGCTTTTCTTACCGCCTTCGATTACAACCACACCGTCACTAAGTCCCGAAACAATACGGTTTCTGCGAGGAAAACTGCCTTTAGTTACAGGGGTTTTTGGCGAAAATTCACTAACCAAGCAACCGTTTTCGACTATAGAATTACGAAGTTGCTCATTAGACTTTAAATATCCGCACTCAATTCCACCGCCTAAAACTCCGACAGTAAACCCGCCTGACTCAATAGCACCTCTATGAGCGTGACTGTCACCGCCTATAGCACCGCCCGACACAACCGTCATTCCGCAAGAGGCTAAAGTACCCGCAATAACATATGCCGATTTTTTACCGTAATCACTGATTTTTCTCGGTCCTACAATGGCTATCGACGGCACACCGTCTAACAAAAGTTTCTTTCCTTTTATATATAGTACAACAGGTGGGTCGGGTATACCTAAAAGCCGTTCGGGATATTCTTCGCCGTTTGGTAAGGCTATTCTGATTTTGTACTCTTTACAATCATTTATAATATCAAAAATCTTTTTGCGTGAAATTTTATGCAATCTTTCAAACTGAGATTTTGTAAGACCGCAAAGTTTTGCCTTTTTATTATCATCGGCATCATAAAAACTCTTGGCGTCACCGTAAATTTCAAGTATCTTCTTTATTGGTGCAGTGTGACTGCCTAAAACTTCACTCAGCCATACCCAATATTCGGTCATTTTGTATCACCGCTTTCGCACATCTGCCACATTATAATAGCGGCGGCTGCGGCGGCATTAAGCGACTCGGCTCTGCCGCTCATTTTAATTGTAATTCTACTATCGGCAAGTTCTACCGCTTGCTTAGTCAAACCGTTAGCCTCATTACCTATCATAACAACCGAGTTTTCGGGGAAATTCACGTCTTTAAGCGATACAGCATTGCCCGACACAACCGATGCGAAAATTTTAAAGCCTTTTTCTTTTAGTACTTTTAAAATATCGGTAATATCGCCAGCATTTAATATGGGAAGTCTTAAAAGTGCTCCCATACCCGAACGCTGTGCCTTAGGTGAAAAAGGGTCACAACCGTTTTTACAAACAATAATGCCGTTTATTCCCAAAGCCTCTGCCGTTCTTGCCATGGCACCTAAATTTGACGGGTCGGCAGTATTTTCAAGCAAAAGGTATTTGCCCTTTTCTATTTTTTCAATATCCCCTGCCGTTTCGGGTATTTTGACCACACAAAGTATACCTTGAGGGTTTACGGTATCACAAAGACCGCAAAATAAAGAGTCGGGCAGTTTGACAAAGCGGTCGGCATATCCCTCAAATTCGGTTAAATCCTCGCTGAAACTTTCCGACACTATGAGTGTTTCAACGGTGTATCCGTTCAAAACGGCATCGCGGCAAAGACGAAACCCCTCAAGTACAAAAAGACCTGTAAGATTTCTTTCTTTAGAGGAAGCAATCAGTTTTTTAACCGATTTGACAAGTTTATTATCTCGACTCGAAATCAGTTCAAACTCCATTTTTGCCACCCCTTTTTAGAAATTTACATACTTATTCATTATATATTTTTATAATATAACAGAAAACACTTCAAAAATCAATCCTTCTTTAAAAATAATATAAAAAACCGCCATAGAAACCTATGGCGGTAAATAATAATTTACTTTTCTTCGTTTTCTTTTATAACTTTTTGCGATACAAACGGCGGTGCCTCTTCATATCTTGCAAAGCGGAATGTAAATTCGGCTCTGCCTTGAGAAATCGAACGCATTGCGGTCGGGAAATCGCCCATTTCGGACATAGGAACATCGGCAACAATTTCCTGCTTTCTTCCGTCAAGCGGATTCATGCCCAACACTCTGCCACGGCGTTTGTTTATATCGCCTATAACATCGCCCATTATATCGTCGGGAACAATAACACTTAATGTGCCGATAGGCTCAAGCAAGGTAGGACTCGCCTCGGGTATACCTGCCTTAAAGGCTGCTGCCGCCGCCATTTTAAATGACATTTCGGAAGAATCAACAGGGTGATACGAGCCGTCAACCAAAGTTGCTTTAAGTCCCACAACAGGATAACCTGCAAGTGTGCCTTTTTTAATACATTCTCTCAATCCTGCCTCAACTGCGGGGAAGAAGTTTTTGGGAACCGCACCGCCAAAGACGTTTTCTTCGAATATCATTTCATCGCTGTCGCACGGCTCAAACGCAATCCAAACATCACCAAACTGGCCGTGACCGCCCGACTGTTTCTTGTGTCTACCCTGTACTTTGACCTTTTTCTTTATTGTTTCTCTGTATGCAACCTTAGGTACTGTCAATGTTACATCAACGCCGAACTTTGATTTGAGTTTGGCGGCTACTACGTCTAAATGCTGTTCGCCGAGTCCCGAAACTGTCTGCTCTCTTGTTTCCTTATTTATGAAAGCGGCAAGGCATCTGTCTTCGTCCATAAGACGTGCAAGACCTTGTGCAACCTTTTCTTCGTCACCTTTATTTACCGCTTTTACTGCCATAGAAAGACAGGGTGCGGGGAACGGTGCAGCAACTATAGATGCCGTATTACCTGCAGCACAAAGTGTATCGCCCGTTTTAACATCGCCGAGTTTTGCAACCGATCCTATATCACCCGCAAACACTTCGGCGGCGTCTTCCTGCTTGCCGCCTTTAAGCCACATAATTTTGCCTATTCTTTCCTCTTCGCCTGTACGGCTGTTAACTAGTTTCATATCGGTTTTTACACTACCACTTATAACCTTAAAGTATGAAAGTTTACCGACAAACGGGTCGGCTATGGTCTTAAACACAACTGCCGAAGTAGGTGCAGTAGTATTACAGTTGATTTTGCCCTCGGCTTCGCCGTTTTTAACATCATATTCCCTTACATTTGAAGCGGGTGTAATACCGCTCAAAATATCAAGTAACAAACCTACACCCTCGCCTGTTTGGTTTATGCCGCAAAAAACGGGACAAATATCACCCGACTGAATACCCTGTGACAATGCATTTTTGATTTCATCGGCAGTAAAAGTTTCACCGCCGAAATATTTTTCCATAAGTGCCTCGTCAACGCTGGCAACCGCCTCAAGCATAACGTCACGCATATTGGAGATATCATCACTTTGCGGCATTTCGACTTCGGTCTTCTTTATGCCGTCATATTTATAAGCCTTGCCCTCAATAAGGTCAACAAACGAAACAACCTTCTCACCCTCGCAATAGGGTATAACTACAGGGCAGATAACCGCACCGTAATGAGCGGTAAGCGTTGAAATGACGCGGTAAAAATAAGCACGCGGCGAATCAAGTTTACCGATAAAGAAAGCAACGGGAACGCCTGCCTTTTTAGCTGACTCAAAATTCAGTTGAGCACCTACATTAAGACCTGATTTTCCCGATAGCACTATAAGTGCCAAATCTGCGGCGGTAAGCGACTCAGTGACACCGCCGGCAAAGTCAAACAAACCAGGAGTATCCAATATGTTGAGTTTGGTATCTTTATACTCAAGTTGATAAACCGAGGTCGAAACCGAAACGCCCCTCTTTTTCTCTTCTGAATCAAAATCCATTATAGATGTACCGTCGGCAGTGCGGCCGATACGGTCGGTCACTCCTGCGGTAAAAAGCATTGCCTCTGAAAGCGAGGTCTTACCCGAAGAGCCATGACCAAGCAACGCAATGCTTTTGATTTTTGAGATGTCATACTGTTTCATAACGAAAACTCCAATCTGCCAAAAGGCATTTTACTGTAATTTAAGGCGGTACTGTAGTTTAAAACCACACCCAAGACACCGCAACAGAATAAATTTAAACACCAATTTTTATGCAAAATATATAAAATTATGTATAAAATTTAATTAAATTTATTTCTTTTGTTAATTATAGCATAACATATTGTGCATTTCAAGTACAAAGAAGTAATTATTTTTAATTTTTTCAAAATAAAAAGGCCGAAGTTTCAACTCCGGTCTTTACACTCGTTATATTAAACTTTACCCGATTACTTTTTTATGATAATTTTTATCACCGCAATTAGGACATTTCATTTTTCTGTTTCTTAATTTGTGCATAGACAAAAGTACAGTCTTATAGTCGGGTACATATTTATAATGGCAATGCTGACATTCATAAAATCCCGCTACCTGTTCAATCCATATTGCATAGCCAATACCAATAACAAACGGGATAAAGCCTGCCGTCATCAATACTATTCGCCAAAAGGCATCCATTTGGGCAAAAGAAGCCACAAACACACAGGCTAACAGAATAACGGAAACCAGTATTCCGATAAATATTTCAATACGCAGTAATAGTTTGTCTTTCTGTTCTCTTTCTTTGACCATTTCGAGTAGTTTTTGTTCAGCATTTTCGTTGTAATTTGTCATTTCAATGACCTCCCCACATAATAATTCGTTTACACTGATTTGAAGCTCGGCACACAGGTCAAGCATCAAGGATGAGTCAGGCATACCTTTACCAGTTTCCCATTTCGAAATTGCTCTATCGGTAATGCCTAATTTTTCGGCTAATTGCATTTGCGTTAAATTTCCAAGTTTTCTTCGCTCTGCAATAAATCTGCCGATTTTAATTTGGTCCATTGTGTTTCCTCCTTTCTTGACATCAGTATAGACTTGTGGGGTGTTGAAGTACACATACCAACCGTTGAGTGGGGTGCCAACGATTAGTTGAGTTATAAAAATTCCGATTTGTCTAACTATAATTATATCATATTACGCACCAAATTGAAAGAGGTGCGGATATTTTCTTTATATCGCCCCTCCGGCTCGTTTTAAGCGGTTCTTTGTTCTACGTGAGGAAAGATACCCCTAAAACTCAAAACGGGCAATTCCGGGCAATTTTAGAGCATTCCAAAGTGTTTGAATGCTTCCTCTATTGCCTTTTCTTTTTCCGGTGGGCATTTAGGCACTCTGTGTCCCTCTTTGCCCTTGTTGTAGTTTTCCCTTTTCTCAAAACCGTGTTTTTCTTTTATTTGTGCTATGTTGAGAGAGGAAACACATAAACCGTATTTATCTTTGATGTATCTCTAAATCCTTTTCGGGTACAGCACGATAACCCTTTTTCATTGCGACCGGAGGATATTCGTTGACTCGTTTGCCAGGTGCCTGTCTGAGTTTGGATGCTGCCTCAATGATGGTATCTTTTAATTGGTTGATACTTGCCTCTGCCTCGTTTTCCAATATCTGTTCTCGCTCATCAATATGGGTCTCTCTTGCATCTAGTGCCCTTTCTCTCTCGGTGAGCTCTTGGTTCGCTCCGGCAATCCTTTTGTTCTCAATATGGATTCTTGCATGTCTCGTGTAAAACCTGGTGATACTGAGTTTGAGGTTCAGAGGATAACATTCTCCGATTTTATGAAATTCATGAACATTCCTCGTGGAGGCAAACAATATAGTAAAATATACGAGAGCATGTCTTTTTGTGACTCGTCTTTGACTTCGTCAGCAATCATAGATTGCTTCCTTGCAAAGACACAAGTCAAGTTTGTACAATCTCCGAAAGTATAAGGACTAATAGAAGTAACACTATCCGGAATTGTAATGCTTTTCAAATTTGTACAACCTCGAAAAGTATTACTGCCTATGTTTGTGACACCATTGCCGATTACTACATCCGTTAGCTCACTACAATAAATAAAAGTGCTACCATCAATACTTGTGACACTATCTGGGATTATGATGTTTTTTAGATTATGGCAACAATAAAAAGTCATATAACCAATACTTGTAATCTTATACCATTTACCATCGTCACCTTTGAATGCTACAGGAATATATGGTATCTCTCCTGGTAGTTCTGTGTAATCTATTAAACCAAAATCATCTTTATTGAATGTATATTCTTCATAATGAATTGATGGGTCTAAGTCTTTTATCTCATAAATAAATTGATTAGCAGTCATTTTACCACTCCTTTTCTTTTAAGTATGCGGAGTTAGCAAATATAACAATGCATCTAAAAACTTATATTGCACAGGCCTTCAATCTACAAAATTCACTCATACCTCTTTTTACTGTACTGTCTGTCATACTTTTGGTGTTGAGATAAAGAGGTCATCCATCCTCTCTCTCAACAAAACCACCTAAAGCGAACCCCCTCGCCGGAGACGGCGAGGGGGTTTCTTGTCGTTATATGTTTACTTTATCATTCCCAAATGCTTGAATGTCTCAATGATTATTACCTTGCCTCATCGTCTCTGGAGGGGGCATTTTTTGTTGTTCCTGTGGTGGTGACATCATTTTCAAGGACATCATCTGCAATAGACTTTGATGGTCGCACTATGAGTTTAGTATGTTTGTCAAAATAAGTTCCTCGTTTTGCTTTTTCCTCTAAATGTTGTGGGATTGTGATGGAGGTGAGACTGGGGCAGTTGCGAAAAGCATTTTCGCTTATGCTCGTAACACTGTTGCCAATTGTTACACTCGTGAGGGAGATGCATCCTTCGAAAGCACCATAACCTATGCTTGTAACACTGTCGGGGATTTCTATGCTCGTGAGGGAGGTGCAGTCATAGAAAGCAAAACTGCCAATGCTCGTTACACTGTTAGGAATGTCTATGCTCGTTATATTTTCACAATAACCGAAAGCCCATTTACCTATGCTTGTCACACTGTCGGGGATGTTGATACTCGTGAGGGAGGTGCAGTCATAGAAAGCCCATTTACCCATAGATGTAACCTTATACCATTTTTCATTTTCGTCTTGAAATGCCACTGGGATATATGGTGTTTCCTCTGGTAGTTCGGTATAATCTATCAAATCAAAATCATTTTTACTGAATGTGTAATTTTCATAACGAATTGATGGGTCTAAATCTTTTATATCATAAACCAATTGTTTAGCAATCATTTTTACCACTCCTTTTGTTTTAAGTATGTGGTGTTGGTAAATACGATAAAAAGACCCCTGCCGGAGCAGAGGTCTCAATGTTTACTTTATCATTCCAAAATGCTTGAATGCCTCAATGATTGCCTTTTCCTTTTCGGGTGGACAAGTGAGCTCTTTGCTTTTGCCCTCGCCAATGTTGTAGTTTTCTCTCTCCTTGATTCCGCACTTGTCTTTGGTCTGTGCTATGTAGAGGGAGGAGACCTTCAGACCGTAGTTTTCAAGAACCCACTCTTTTATCTCCGGATATGTTGCATACCCTGCAAGATTCTTTTTGAGGTCTGCGGTGTGGACGGAGATTTTGATATAATCGTCGACCTTTTCCCTACTTAATAGAACAACCGTCTCAACATGGCCTGTACGGGGGAACATATCAAAAACCGAAACCTTTTCGGTTTTATATCCCATACTGTTAAAGATTTTGCAGTCCCTCGCAAGGGTTGCCGAGTCGCACGAAACATAGACTACCCTTTCGGGACAAAAGTCGTTTGCAACTATCTGTAGCAGTTCCTCTTCACAGCCTTTTCTCGGCGGGTCAAGTATAACAACATCGGGCGATACATTTTGCTCTTTTAATTTTTGTGCCGCAATTTTAGCGTCACCGCAGATAAACTCAGTATTATTAAAACCGTTATTTTTAGCGTTTTCCTTAGCATTTTCCACCGCTGCGGGCACTACTTCAACACCGACTATTTTTTTTGCATTTTTAGCCATTGAAAGACCGATTGTACCTGCACCGCAATATAAATCAAGCACGGTTTTACCCTTAGTGTCGGCATATTCCGCCGCCTTTTCGTAAAGTTTTTCGGCAACCGCGTGGTTTACCTGATAGAAAGACAAAGGCGAAATATTAACCTTAACACCGCATAAAATATCGGCAATATAATCCTTACCGTAAAGGGTGACTATTTCATCGCCCAAAATTACATTGGTATCTTTTTTATTGATATTAAGCAAAACCGATTTCAAGTCTTCACCGAAAACCGACTGCATTCTTTTTACAAATTCCTTACTTTCGGGCAAACTGTCACCGTTTATAACAAGGCAAACCATCGTTTCACCCGTCACAGCACCCTTCCTTATATAAAGGTGGCGGATTAAACCTTTTTTGGTACCTTCGTCATAAGCGGATATATTAAAATCAGTGATAAATTTCTTTAACTCTTTAACTGCCAAACCAAAACTTTCTGATTGCAGCAAACAACGCTCACAGTCATTTACCCTGTGACTTCTCGGTGAGAAAAAGCCCACTTTAACCTCACCGTCTGCGATTTCTACGGGATACTGTGCTTTATTTCGGTAATGATTGGGACTCAAACCGACTATACATTCAAATTCGGGCTCTAAACCTGCAATTCTCAAAAAATTATTTTTAACAACATTTTCCTTGAGTTTCAGTTCCGCACCGTAATCAAGATGTCTGAAAACACAACCGCCGCACCTTGAATAAACATCACAAGTTTCGGTAATTCTATCTGTAGACGGTGTTATAATTTTTAAAATTTTACCAAAAGCGTATTTGGTTTTAACCTTTAAAATTTTTACCTCTAATTTGTCGCCGACAGCCGAAAAAGGCACAAAAACTGCCATGTTTTCATACCGTCCCACACCGCTTCCTTCTAAAGTTACATCGGTAATATTAAGTTCAATAACATCGTTTTTTTTCATAAAATTTGTCCTTTGAATAATTGCAATCAGTCGGTCAACAATAATACTGTAAATAGAGGTAAAACTGTCTGTCGCCGCCGCAGATAGTTTTAAATGGGAAACACGGCAGGCAGAAAGGAATAAAATATGTTTGATAAAATTTGCTTGATACTCACTATTATCGGCTCACTCAACTGGGGCAGTATCGGTTTGTTCCAATTTGATATCGTGGCTTGGGCGTTCGGCGGTCAAGATGCAATAATCAGCCGTATTATTTACACCGTAATTGCACTTGCAGGTGTTTGGTGTATTTCACTGCTCTTCCGTGATACCGAAGCCGGAGATAGCGACATGACAAGACCTCTCGGTGCTGAGTAATCCCAAAAGCCGCTAAAAGCGGCTTTTATTTTTTGCCATCCCATCTTCCCTTTGCCCTAAACGGTTTCTTTACAGTTTTTTTCTGTTTTCCTTTTGTGTTGGTTAAAAGTTTAGGTCCGTTTATAAGACAGTTATGCCCTACGCCTATAAGTTCGGTTCTGCCTGCATTTTTTAAAGCCTTTAAGACAATTTGTTTGTTTTCGGGTTTAAAATACTGTAAAAGTGCTCTTTGTTCGGCCTTTTCGGCAGGTGTCTTAGGCACATAAACAGGCTTTAAGGTATAAGGGTCAAGTTCAGTATAATACATAGCAGTGGAAATTGTACCCGGTGTCGGGTAGAAATCCTGCACCTGTTCGGGCCGCATTTTGTTTTGTTTTAAAAACAGTGCCAAATCTATAGCATCGATAAGTCGGCACCCCGGGTGGCTCGACATAAGGTACGGTACCAAATACTGTTCTTTTCCGACCTGTTTTGTGATTGTGTAAAATTTTGATACAAATTTTTTATAAACCTCAATATGCGGTTTACCCATTTTATCCAAAACAAAGTCGGAGCAATGTTCAGGTGCAACCTTTAACTGACCGCTGACATGATGTTGTACAAGTTCTTTAAAAAATTCGTCTGATTTATCTTCTAAAAGGTAGTCAAAGCGTATTCCCGAACGGATAAATACCTTCTTAACACCCTTGATTTTGCGGATTTTTTTAAGCAAATCAAGATAATCTTTGTGGTCAGCAACAAGATTTTTACAAGGTGTAGGTGCTAAACACTTTTTGCCTTTGCAAAGACCGTTTTTTAGTTGTTGTTCGCACGAAACGTGACGGAAGTTTGCGGTAGGTCCGCCGACATCATGAATATACCCTTTAAAATGCAAACTTTTAGTTAAAAGTTCAACCTCTTTTAAGACCGACTCTTTGCTTCTGACGGCAATTTGTCTGCCTTGGTGATAGGCTATTGAACAAAAATTGCAGGCACCGAAACAGCCTCTGTTATGGGTGACCGAAAATTCAACCTCGGCTATTGCAGGCACACCGCCTAAAGCCTCATAACTCGGATGATAATACCTTTGATACGGCAGTTCATACACTTTATCAAGTTCCTTAGTGGTAAGCACCCGCATGGGTTTGTTTTGCACTACATAGCGGTGGCCATGCTTTTGCACAAGACGTTTACCTCTTATTGCGTCCTGCTCGTCATATTCCACTCTGCAGGCAACGGCATACTTTTCTTTTGAACTTTTTACCTCTTCAAATGACGGCACCGTAAGAGCGTTTATACCCTCGGCATTATCGGTCACAAAGACCGTACCGTCTACATTTTTTATTTCGTTTATCGGGTTGCCGTTTTTCAGAAAATCGGCGATTTCTACAATCTGCTTTTCGCCCATACCATATATAAGCAGGTCGGCATCACTGTCAATAATAACTGACGGCAAAACCTTATCGGCCCAATAATCATAGTGTGCAAAACGGCGTAGAGACGCCTCTACCCCGCCTATTATAAGCGGAATGTCACCGTAAACTCTACGCACCATTTTACTATATGTAACGGTCGCTCGGTCGGGTCTTAGTCCCGCTTTACCGCCGGGCGAATAGTAATCTTCACTGCGTTTGCGTTTAGCGGCGGTATAGTGCGACACCATTGAGTCAATATTGCCCGCACTTACCAAAAAACCGTATTTCGGACGGCCGAAAACGGTTATACTTTGGTCATTATTAAAATCGGGCTGTGCTATAATGCCGACTTTATAGCCGGCACTTTCAAGCACACGGGAAATAATCGCAGTACCGAATGAAGGATGGTCAACATAGGCGTCGCCCGAAATATAGGCAAAATCAACTTCAGTCCAACCTCTTGCCTCCATATCACTGCGGTTTATGGGTAAAAACGAATCAGCCAATCTCACTGCTACCTGCTTTCATTTCCATAAGTTGTTCTTTTGTAAGCAATACTTGACGGGGTTTTGAGCCTTCGTGCGGACCGATTACACCTCGGTCTTCCATTTGGTCCATAACCCTTGCGGCACGGGCATAGCCAAGCCTTAATTTTCTTTGAAGCAGCGAAGTCGAAGCCTGTCCGAGTTCAACTACAAGTTCTATTGCGTCTCCGAGCATCGGGTCACCGTCATCTTCAACTGCATCTTCGGGCAGACCGCTCTTAGCACTTTTTTCCTTAGCGGCTTGACGTTCAATTTCTTCAATAACCTGCTCGTCATATTCATTTTTATGGTCGGATTTTAAGAAGTTTACCACCTTTTCGACCTCGCTGTCACTTACAAAGCAACCTTGAATACGCTCGGGTTTAATGGCACCGGTAGGATAAAACAGCATATCGCCGCGGCCCATTAACTTTTCGGCACCGCCTATATCAATAATTGTACGGCTGTCAACCTGCGATGATACCGCAAAAGCAACGCGGGTGGGAATATTTGCCTTAATAAGGCCGGTGACGACGTCAACCGACGGACGCTGTGTAGCAACAATCAAATGCATACCTGCGGCTCTTGCCTTTTGAGCAATACGGCAGATAGAATCTTCAACCTCTCCGGGTGAAGTCATCATAAGGTCTGCAAGTTCGTCGATAATAATTACAATCTGCGGCATTTTAACAAGGCTTTCGTCCTTTTCGGCAAGTTCATTGTAACCGCTGATATTACGTACATCATTTTCGGCAAAAAGTTGGTAACGCTTTTCCATTTCAAGTACTGCCCAACCTAAAGCACCTGCCGCCTTTCTGGGGTCGGTAACTACAGGAACTATTAGGTGTGGAATACCGTTATAAATACCAAGTTCAACTACCTTCGGGTCAATAAGCAGAAGTTTAACCTCTTCGGGGGTTGCTTTGAAAAGAATACTCATAATAATTGAGTTAATGCAGACCGATTTACCGCTGCCTGTAGCACCGGCTATAAGTCCGTGCGGCATTTTGGCAATATCGGTAACACGCTGTTCACCCGAAATATCGCGGCCCAAAGCAACCGATATTTTACTTTTTGACGATGAAAAAACCTGCGAGTCAATAATCTCACGTATTTTAACAACACTTGTATTTTTGTTAGGCACCTCAATACCGACAGCGGGTTTGTTAGGAATAGGTGCTTCAATACGTACACCCGCAGTAGCAAGATTAAGAGCTATATCGTCAGCAAGATTTGTAATTTTACTTATTTTTACACCTGCGGCAGGCTGAAGTTCATATCTTGTAACCGACGGACCGCGGCTTATATTTATAATCCTTGACTCGACACCGAAACTACGCAAAGTATCAACTAACAAAGTTGCAGTGCTTTCAAGTTCGGCAGTAATATTTTTGGCACTTACTTGGTCAGGCTCAGACAAAAGTGACACCGGCGGATAGCGGTACTCATTTTGTTCCTGCTCTACCTTTATGGTACTGCCTTCAAGAACATCAAGTTCTAATTTTTGCGATTTTTCTGCCGCCTCATTTACCTTATCCATAATATCATTTACATTGCTTTGGTTGATATCTTCTTCGGCCTTTTCGGAAATAGCCTCGGCAGTTTTATTAAACGCATCCTCTTTTTTAGCAACCTCAGACTTTGAACTTATATCAAGCGAAGACTCGTCGCTGTCAAGGTCGCGGTATTTTGAAACGACATTTTTCTGTTTTTCTTCAATGCTTACTTGCTTTTTCGGTTCAGGCTCTTCGCCATCAAGCGAAATGTCAACCTCTTTGGGTGTACGGCGACGCTCATAAGCATTTTCGGCAACCTGTTCAATATGTTTAACCGGTTTTGCGACTGCTTTAAAAAGTGCCACAAGGGTTGTCCCTGTCATAAGCATAACGGTGACAAAAATAAGTAACACACAAATTATCCACGCACCGGGGTTTTTAAATAACGCAAACATGGGAAAACCGAGCAACGCACCGAAAAATCCTGTATTTTTAAATCCTAAATTCCAAGCAGCGGCTATTGCCTTACCGTATGTTTCACTGTCAGGTGCTACGGCTATTACATGCACCATGGTTGACACAAGCAACACCAACGCCGAACATTCTATGATACCTGCAAGTACTTTGCCGTGTAACCTGTCTAAAGCCAAAAGTACGGCAACTGTACCAAGCAAAATCGGCACTAAATAACCGAAAAAACCAAACGTTCCTAAAATAAAGTTATGTATTGCAAGCCAACCGTTTTCACCCTTTATTATAGCCGCTAAAAACAATAGTACCGATACTGCAAAAAGCACTACCGCCACAATCTGTTTTCTTGCCGCTTTGGTTTCTGCCGTCACCTTTTTAGTCTGAGGTACTTTGGATTTTTGATTTTTCTTAGCCATATTCCACTCCTACTATATGTATCGCCCTAAAATGGGCGAATTATTTACTTTCTATCATTTTATAAAGTTCACCTAATGCGTCGGCAAGACTGCCTATTTTATCAATAAGTCCGCACTCTACTGCCATATTTCCGTCAAGTACCGAGCCCATATCGGTCGCAAGTTCATCGGTATTCATCATGAGTCTTGAAAACTTATCGGCAGAAATATTGGAATTTTTAACCACAAAATCGGTAATTCGCTTTTGCATTCTTTCAAAGTAATTGAGCGTCTGCGGTACACCTAAAACCAGTCCGTTAGTTCTTACCGGATGTATCGTCATTGTAGCCGACGGCACTATAAAAGAACACCTTGCCGAAACCGCCAAAGGCACGCCTATGGAATGACCCCCGCCCAAAACCAAGGAAACGGTAGGTTTTTTCATGCCCGAAATAAGTTCAGCCAAAGCAAGACCTGCCTCAACATCGCCGCCGACCGTATTGAGCACTATCATCATTCCCTCAATTTTAGGGTCCTCCTCAACCGCTATAAGTTGCGGTATTACATGCTCATATTTAGTTGTTTTGGCATCACTCGGCAAAACGCCGTGACCCTCGATTTGACCTATCACCGTAAGGCAATGTATCGAGTGTTTGCCTACAGTAGGTGTAACCGAGCCCGACTCTTTAATTTGTTCCCACTGTTTACTGCCTTGCGACTGTTCACAAGATTTATCATTGTTTTCGTTATTCATCAGCAGTTTCCTTTCTTAGTTACTGCTGATAGTTTTCCCAAATTAACATAATAATACAAATATATAATACCACTAAATCTTTCTTAATTCAAGAAATTTATTCGGTAAAATTTATTTTCCTAAGAATTTATATTCCAGTCCAAAATATCGGCAGATACTTTCGGCTGTAGTAACACCCAAATTATAAATTTTGGGGTACAAAACGCCGTCAAAACGGTCACCCGAAACCTTTATACTATCACAAATTAAAGGTGTAAAACTTTTAAGCGGGTCGCCGTCGGGCAAAATATTTATAAATATCACTTCATCATCATTTAAAAGAGAGCGGTCATTTCTTATCACAGTTGCCGCTCTGAATGATACCCCCGACAGTGACTCGGTATGGATAAACGAAAGTTTATCGGGTAAATTTTCGGTAAATTTAGGCACATATATAATCCCGTCGCATTTGCCGTTTATATAATAACGCTTTTCCATGCCCGACAGTTCCATGCACTCACATTTTACGCCGTTATATTCAAGAGCACTCATTAAAATTAGGGTATATAGCCTCGATACTTCTTCCGTTTTTTCGTCAGAAAACCCTTTTAAAATCAAAACCGAAAACAAAAAAACACCTCCCGTAATATTTTATGAGAGAAAATTTCTTTTGTCCTTTTGACTAACACAAAACGGCAGATGCAAAAGCATCTGCCGTAAACATTATTTAACCTTAAATTCGTTATCTTCCACAGTGACAGTTGCATTGTCCCCCGATTTTATACTGCCGTCAAGTATTTTTTCGCTGAGCATATCCTCAATTTTGCTTTGAATGGCACGTCTAAGCGGACGGGCACCGTAAAATTCATCAAATCCTTGGTCGGCAATCAAATCAACAGCACTGTCGTCAAATTCCACAGCAATACCTAAATCAACAAGCCGTTTTGACAGATTACTTAACATCTTGCCTGCAATTTCCTTAATCTCGTCGCGGGTAAGTTTATTGAAGATAATAATATCGTCAACACGGTTTAAAAATTCAGGACGAAATGCTTTTTTAAGTTCGTCTGTTATTTTTTCCTTAGCAGTGTCAACACTGCCGCCATCAGCGGTACCGAAACCCAAAGACTTAGCCTTTTCTGTCAAATGCCTTGCACCTAAGTTTGAGGTCATAATTATAACGGTGTTTGAAAAGTTAACCATTCTGCCCTTAGAGTCGGTCAGTCTGCCGTCTTCCAAAATCTGCAATAGCACATTAAATACATCGGGATGTGCTTTTTCAATCTCGTCAAACAACACCACCGAATAAGGACTTCTGCGGATTTTTTCGGTCAGTTGTCCGCCTTCGTCATAACCCACATATCCCGGAGGCGAGCCGACAAGACGTGACACCGTATGCTTTTCCATATATTCCGACATATCAAGTCTTACTATGGCGTTTTCACTGCCGAACATAGCCTCGGCAAGTGCTTTGCACAATTCGGTTTTACCGACACCCGTAGGACCCAAGAAGATAAACGAACCTATTGGTCTTTTAGGGTTCTTAAGTCCTACCCTGCCGCGGCGGATTGCCTTTGCCACAGCCGTTACCGCTTCCGATTGACCTACAAGTCGCTCATGAAGTTTATCCTCTAATTTAAGCAACCTTTCGCTTTCTTCTCTTGTGAGTTCGCTTATGGGAATACCGGTACTCAAAGAAATCAGTTCGGCAATATTTTCGGCAGTAACCTTTTCTGCGAAGTTTTCCGCCTCAGCCGACCATTTCGACCTGCTGTTTTCAAGTGTTTTACCTATTTCCTTTTCTTTATCACGTAAAGTTGCCGCTTTTTCAAAATCCTGTGAAGTAATTGCGTTGTTTTTTTCTTCACCGATTTGCTTTAATTCCTGCTCTAAATCCTTTATTTCATCAGGTGTGGCGGCAATGCTGAGTCTAACCCTTGATGCCGCTTCGTCAATAAGGTCGATTGCTTTATCGGGCAAAAATCTGTCCGAAATATAACGTGCGGAAAATTTAACGGCGGCATGGATAGCCTCGTCGGTAATTCTCACCTTATGGTGTGCTTCATATTTATCGCGAAGTCCTTTTAAAATAAGCACTGCATCGTCTTCCGACGGCTCACCTACCAAAACAGAGCCGAAACGTCTTTCCAAAGCCGCATCTTTTTCAATATTTTTGCGGTATTCGTCTAAAGTAGTGGCACCTATAACCTGCAACTCACCCCTTGCCAATGACGGTTTGAGAATATTTGCGGCATCTATAGACCCGTCGGCCGACGAACCCGCACCAACTATTGTGTGAATTTCGTCGATAAAAAGAATCACATCGTCGCTTGAAATGACCTCGTCAATGGCATTTTTTATTCTTTCTTCAAAGTCACCGCGGTACTTTGTGCCTGCAACCATGCCTGTCAAATCAAGGGCAACTACGCGTTTATCTTTCAGCAATTCGGGTGCGTCACCGTCGGCGATTTTAAGTGCCAAACCTTCTGCTATGGCTGTTTTACCTACACCCGGCTCACCGATAAGACATGGATTGTTTTTTGTTCTGCGGCAGAGAATTTGAACAACCCTTTCAATTTCTTTACTTCTGCCTATAACGGGGTCTATTTTACCCTTTTTAGCCATTTCGGTTAAATCACGACCGAATTTATCAAGGGTAGGTGTTTTACTCTTTGATTTAGCGGTTTTCCCTTGTGTTTTAGGTTGGTCGGCACTGTCGTTTTTGCCCTTTTCACTGCTTATTCCCGCCGATTCCAGTGCACGTTCGGTCAATATACCGACATCAACACCGAGTTCTTTTAAAAAGCGAATAGCATAGTTGTCGCCCTCGCTTAAAACACCTATTAAAATGTGTTCGGTACCGACAAACGAGTTGCCCATTTCACGGCTGCCGGAAACTGCAACCTCAATAACCCTTTTCGCCCTCGGTGTCAAACTTTCGGGGCTTAAATGGGCGGGTGTACCCTCGCCTATATTCGATTTAATAAGTTCTGAAAATTTATCCTTTGTAATGCCGACTTCCCTTAAAAGTTCAGCCGCAACCGAATCTTCAACCGATAAAAGTCCCAACACCAAATGTTCACTTCCGACATAGGTGTGTCCTAAATTTTCGGCACCGCTTATAGCATAATTCAAAGCCGCATTAGCCTTGCCGGTAAAGCCACCGAAATTATATTTCATAAATATCAAACCTCCGCAACTTTAAGAGTTTCTCTCATTAATTTTGCCCTTATTTTATCGCGTTCATTCGCTTCCAAATCACCGTTTAAACGTTTTATCATAGCAGGTTGCAATTCCACAAAAAGTTTCATAGGTACTATCGTTTCAGGTAATTCTATTACTCCCGCACGGTTTCCTAACATTATTACCGAGATATGTTTCATCATTTCGTCGGTGTTTAACCGTCTTGCATATTTTAAAATTCCAAACGACCTTGCTACTGTATCTTCCAAAGATACTTTATCTAATTTTTCTATACCGTTATTTTCCTTTGCTATAATCTCGAGGGCTATATTATTGAGATTTTCCAACGCACCCTCTTCCGATACACCCAATGTTATTTGGTTGGAAAGTTGATAAATAGAAGTTTTAGAGTCACTGCCCTCGCCATAAAATCCTCTGAAAGTAAGACCGATTTTGCCGACCGCCGAAGCGATACTTTTAAGTTCTCGGCTGCTCTCAAGCACAGGCAGATGTAACATCACCGATGCCCGCATACCAGTACCCAAATTAGTAGGACACTCGGTCAAATAACCCAAACGGTCGGAAAAAGCAAACTTTATTCTTTTCCCTATCTCGGTTTCAACCTCACAGCAAAGTTCATACGTTTCTTTTAAACACAGTCCGCTCTTTATTGCTTGGATACGCAAATGGTCCTCTTCGCCCACCATAATGCTTATTGACTCGTCGTCATTCAAAAGCAAAATTTTATGTCGGTCAATTGCCGCGAACTGCGGACTTATTATATGCCGTTCAACCATGGAATAGGCCTCGATTTCGCCCAAACTCTGCATATCTATTCTGCGGAATTTACCGAATTTAAAGTTTATTTCCGAAATAACATCGGCGATTTTCTCATTGGTTGATTTCAAATTCTCTTTATTAAGGTACAAAGGAAACGGCACGCCGTCAAGGTTTCGTGCAAGTCTTACTCTGGTGCTCAGTGCCGCCGTTTTGTTTTTATATTCATACCACAGCATTACTGCTCCTCCTTTATCCTTTTAATTTGGTCGCGAATAACTGCCGCTTTTTCGTATTCCTCATTTTCTATCGCGGCTTTAAGTTGATTACCGAGCGTTTCGATTAAATCTTCATTTTTATCCTTAATTTCCTCAGTAGGCTCACCTAAAGGCCTTTTGCCTACATGGGTAGTTCTGCCGTGAATTTTTACAAGCGTCGGCTCAAGTTCGGTTTTAAAGGTTTCGTAACACTTGCCGCAACCTACCCTTCCTGTACGTGAAATCTCTTCAAAACTTATACCGCAACCGTCACACCTTTTATTGACTAAGGTAGGTGTCACACTGTTGCCAAGCATTGACGACAGCAATTTAAATATATCCCCGTCAAATGAAGTTTTATTTTTAACCTTTGCGGCACATTCACTGCAAAAATAAGAATCATGCACAACCCCGTTTACCACCGAATGGAAATGGGAAGTTGCTTCATTTTGTTTGCATTTATCACAAAGCATAAAATCACTCCTTTAAATCTGTGACAGTAACATTTGTTTTAAAATTGCGGCTCTTAGCGGCTCGCGTAGTACAACGGGTACACCGTGCATAATGGGTGAACCGATTGCCGAATACATAAGTTTGACGGCATTTTCGCCGAGTAAACCACCTCTAAGACAGTTATCTAAAATCACCCGTGCCGCCGCATCATCAATTTCGGGACCTATCATGTTAACAATGTGCATTATGGCAGAAGATGTATCAAGTCTAACCCTTTTAATTCTTATATATCCGCCGCCGCCGCGTCGGCTTTCTACAATATAACCGTGTTCGGGAATAAACCGTGACGATAAGACATAGTTAATTTGACTCGGCACGCAACCTATCTGCGAAGCAAAATCGTTACGCTGAATTTCGGCTATACCATTCTGTTCGTCTAAAATTCTGTTTATTTCTTCGGCTATTAAATCACTTAGTCGCATTATAATTCCTCTTTCCGCTTTTATTGTTTACATTATATAGCATAGGTCAAAGTTAGTCAAAGTCAAATAATATCTACTTTCGATTATTTATGTGCCGATTTTAAAAAATATCTCTTATTTGCTCTTGTTTTCTTAAATTTTCTATAAATTTTAAACAAACTTTAAAAACCAAATTTTCACCAATTTTTATTTTGCTCATACAATGTCTTAGAAGGTTGGAAAGGAGGAAACAACACATGTGTAACGGATTTGGCTCTGGTAACTGCTGCTGGATTATCATTCTTCTCATAATCGTTTTCTGCTGCTGCGGTAATAACGGTTGCGGCAACAACGGTGGCTGTGGTTGCAACGATAACTGCGGTTGCTGCTAATCTTCGCCCCTAAATACAGACTTTACGTCTGTAATTAACCGTCCCGACAAGGGACGGTTTTTTGCTATTATAAATATATTACAAAAAAAGTGTGGAATATTATGTCGCAATAATGTATAATATCAATATAAATTAAAAAAATGCCTGTGAGGTATCTTGATGGACTTCTTGAAACGCACTTGGGTTGAAATTGACCTTGACAAAGCACTTTACAATTTAAATGAAATCAGGTCTGCGGCAAACTGCAGAAAAATCATGCCGATAATAAAGGCCGATGCATACGGTCACGGTGCCAATATTCTTGCCGACCAATATACAGAAAACGGGATTGAAATTTTTGCCGTTTCCAATATAAACGAGGCAATAAAACTCCGTCACCACGGCATTGCTGCCGACATACTGATTTTAGGCTACACTCCAATTGACTATGCACATAAACTTGCTGAAGAAAACATAACTCAAGCCGTTTATTCTTTGGATTTTGCCAAGGAACTGTCAAGTAAAGCCGACTATTTAGGTGTAACCGTAAAGTGCCACCTTAAAATTGATACAGGTATGAGCCGTTTAGGTTTCAATCCGTCAGATACTGACGAAATAAAAGAAGTATTAAACCTTAAAAATTTGAATTTTGAGGGTATTTTTACACATTTTTCATCGGCCGACAGCGTAGAAGCCGAAGATATCGCCTTTACAGACAGTCAGTTTGAAAGATTTGACTGTTTAGTGGAATATTTACAAATGTCAGGGTATACTTTCAAATATAATCACTGCTCAAATTCCGCCGCCACATTGTTAAGAACAACCGAAGGCAATTTGGTGCGACCGGGTATAATTCTTTACGGATTAAGACCTTCGAGCGAACTTAAACTAAACCTCAAACCTATAATGTCGCTAAAATCGGTTGTAAGCATGGTAAAGACCTTACAAAACGACAAATTTATCAGTTACGGCAGGACCTATAAAACAAAAAAAGAAACCGTTATAGCAACACTGCCTGTCGGCTATGCCGACGGATATCCGAGAGCTATGTCGGGAAAAGGTTATGTTATTATAAACGGCAAAAAAGCACCTATAGTCGGTAGGGTTTGCATGGACCAAATGATGGTTGATGTAACCGAAATAGAAAATGTTAAAATAGGCACCGAAGTCACCGTTATTGGTGATAACGGATTAGATTTTGATACAGTTGCCGATATTTGCAACACCATTAATTATGAAATAATATGTAATATATCGGTCAGAGTTCCCAGAGTTTATTTAAAAGACGGCGTTGCAGTTTCAGTCCAATATTTAGGAGGAAATTTATGATACCCGAAAGATACCATAACGATGTCGCCGTAACACGGCTTGGCACAGCACCTAAGAGAGCCTACTATGTTCCTTATGCCACCCCCGAAGAAGCCAAAAACAATATAAGAGAAAAAAGCGGTAGGTTTAAACTTTTATCAGGTCAAAAATGGGCATTCGCATATTTTGACTCTTTCGAGGATATCCCCTCAAATATTACCGACCAAAATGCTGATTTGTCAAAGTTTGACCGCATATATGTACCCTCTAACTGGCAGTTGCAGGGTTATGATAAACCACAGTATACCAATATAAATTATCCTTTTCCCGTAGATATTCCTTATGTGCCTAAAAACACACCTGCCGGTGTTTACTCGGTTGATTTTACCATACACGACGATGTTGAGTCTTTAAGCAAATATATTGTTTTCGAGGGTGTTGATTCATGCCTCTACCTTTATATAAACGGTGAATTTGTAGGTTACAGCCAAATTTCACATATATTATCCGAATATGATATCACAAAGTATATTCGTTTAGGTAAAAACCGTCTTACCGCCATTGTTTGCAAATGGTGTGACGGCTCATACCTCGAAGACCAAGACAAATGGAGAATGTCGGGTATTTTCCGCGATGTTTACCTGCTCGCAAGACCGAAAGGCCACGTGGGTGATATTTCGGTTGTCCCCTCTTTATCTGAGGACTACCGCACCGCCAAAATAAACGTAACTATAGACAGTCCCATTGCAGGCGATTCCATCACAACTCTTTTCGACCCTGCGGGTGAAAAGGCAGACGCCGCCGTATTTTCGGATGACGGACAGGCAGTGCTCACTGTAAGCGACCCAAATCTCTGGAGTGCCGAGTACCCCGAACTCTACAAAGTTATCATCGAAAGCGGTAATGAATTTATCACAATTCCCGTTGGTATCAGAGAATGCAGTATAAAAGACGGCGTTTTCAGATTTAACGGCAGACCTATTAAACTAAAGGGTGTCAACCGCCACGATTTCAACTCTAAAAACGGATATGTTTGTTCTGTAGAGGATATGAAAAAGGACCTCGTTTTAATGAAACGGCATAATATAAATGCCATAAGAACTTCACATTATCCCAACGACCCGAGGTTTTACGAACTTTGCGACCAAATGGGATTTTATGTAATGTGCGAAGCCGACTTCGAGTCACACGGTGTTGGTTTTCCTTACTACGCAAACCAAAACGGTGAGGAAAAATTCTCGGTAAGAAACATCATAGCAAATGATTCTTTGTGGGAAAAGCAAATCTGCGAACGTGTTGATTTAATGGTTGAAAATTTTAAAAATCATTCTTCGATTATCGCATGGTCAATGGGCAACGAGGCGGGATACGGCAAAAATATAGAAAAAGCCTGCTTAAATACCGCAAAAAAAGACACAACAAGATTTACACATTACGAAAGTACATTCGGCAACATGGACCCGGAACTTATGATAAAATGTTTCCCGAAAGAATTAGACTCAGTTAGCCGTATGTATGCATCACCCGATTGGTGTGACCGTTTCTGCAAAAAAGCAAAGGAACTGAAATTTTCAAAACCGCTTGTACTCTGCGAATACAGTCACGCCATGGGCAACGGCCCAGGTGACCTTTACGACTATTGGCAGATTATAGAAAAACATGACAACTTTATGGGCGGTTTTGTTTGGGAATGGTTTAATCACGGTCTTTTTGACGGAAAAGCCGAAAACGGCAGAACCAAATACCTTTACGGCGGTGATTTCGGCGAAAAGTACCACGACGGCAACTTTTGTCTTGACGGTCTTGTCACACCTGATATTAAACCTATGCCCGGTCTTAAAGAATATAAGAATATTTTAAAACCTTTTACCATTACACCTATCGACCTTACCTGCGGTATTTTTGACATTACCAATGATTACGATTTCAGTTACATGTCAAAATTAGACGGCATTTGGGAACTTACACGCAACGGCGAGGTTGTAGCAAGCGGAAGTATCGGTGCTTTGGCTATACCGCCCAAAAAGACCGAGCAGGTGCATTTAGGTTACAATATGCCTGCCGACGGAAAATGTTATGTGCGAATTTCGTTCTTATCATACGGCAACAGTTATATTCCCGACGGTGAAATTGTCGGATTTGAGCAGTTTAAACTTCCGACCGAGATTTGCTACACCGATAAACTTAATATCGGAAATATTGAATACCTTGAAACCGCAAAAGATATTAAACTCTTTTCCGACGGTTTTGAATATATCTTCTCAAAAATTTCATGCGGATTTTCTTCGCTAAAGGTAAACGGCAAAGAACTTCTCAAAAAGCCTACCACTTTTACACTTTGGCGTGCCCCCATTGATAATGACAGCCCTTGCCTTCCAAAGTTTAAAACTGCCGCTTTAAGTGACTCTGCACCTTCAGAACATGACACAACCGTAAAAGAACATGACGGTTTTGTGAGCATCACTTCACAGTTTGTCATGGCGGCACCGACCGTTTACCCTCATTTAGAGGTTACCGCCGAGTGGTCGGTATTTGCCGACGGCAGAATCAATCTGCACCTAGATGCTAAACTCGGAAAAGGTCTTACCTTTAAACCTATTTTAAACGGCAGTTTAGAAAATAAATTCGGCGATACTTTTATTCATATTGACTATCTGCCACGTTTCGGTCTTGTAATTGAACTGGATAAAAGTTTTGAAAATATCGAATACTTCGGTTTTGGCCCCGGTGACACCTATGCCGACCGCCACCATGCCGCTTATGTCGGTAAATTCAACAGCAAAGTAACCAAAGAATTTACACCCTATATAAAACCGCAGGAATGCGGCAACCACTACAATTCTTTTTGGGCATATGTGCATGATATAAACGGTGCCGGTATTGCCGCCGCAAGTGTCGGTGAGTCGTTTGAATTTTCGGCCATTCCATACTCACCAGAAGAACTTTCAAGCACCGCACACAACTTTGAATTACCCATTTCAAATAAAACAGTATTTATTGTCAACTACAAGCAAAGCGGCTTAGGCTCACATTCCTGCGGCCCTGAACTTAACCCCAAATACCGTTTTGCCGAAGACAATTTCACCTTTACCGTAAACCTTATTCCAACCGATAAAGAACTTATCTTTGAAGATGAATTGAGGTAACAAAAAATCCCGAAGTGTAACTTCGGGATTTTTTTATTTAATTTAAAAACGCAAACACATTAAATGACTGCAAAAGAATAAGTATAAGCAATATAGGTGTAACAAATTTAATCATCACATTGTAAAGTGCTTTTCGCCTAAACTTTTTACCATCAAGACCTATTTCAATTTCGTCGGTGATACTTTTGCTTGAACATATCCATACAAGCACACATGTAAGCAGTGCAACCACAGGCAACATAAGACTATTGGAAACATAATCAAGTATATCAAGTATTTGACCGACAGTTCCGTTCGGAAGTTCATATTCAAAGTAAAACAAATTATAGCCAAGACAAACTATAACACCAACAATAACTCCAAAGGCAAAGGTTATGAGCGTTGCAGTCACACGCTTTAATTTGAAGCGGTCCATAATGCCGGAAACAATAGCCTCCATAATTGAAATTGAAGAGGTTAATGCCGCAAAAAATACAAGCACAAAGAACAACGCACCTATAATATGTCCTATAAATCCCATTTGACGGAAAATTTCAGGCAGTGATACAAACATAAGCCCCGGACCGGATTTAGCAAGACCTTCGGTGCCGTTAAATGCAAATACTGTAGGAATAATTATAAGTCCCGCAAGCAGTGCCACCGCCGTATCAAATATTTCAATCTGATTGACCGATTTTACGAGATTGTCCTTTTTACTTGCGTATGAGCCGTAGGCTATCATAATACCCATGGCAAGACTCATTGAATAAAACAGTTGACCGACCGCATCAAGTAAAACACTGAAAAACTTAGCAACCGTAAGCCCTTTAAAATCGGGAACAAGATAAATTTTAAGTCCCTCTAAAGCCGTTCTCTTGATACCGTTTTCGTCGGTATGCTTCAAAGTAAGCGAGAAAATTGCAATACCTATTATTATTATAAGTAATGTCGGCATCATAATTTTAGAAGCCTTTTCTATGCCCTTTTCAACACCCAATAAAACAATAGCGGTTGTAACACCCATAAAAATAAGCAACCATATAATGGGTTCAATATCAGCCGTTATAAATCCGTTAAAAAAGCCTTCGGAACCCAAAGCATAAATATCTTTAGCACCGCCCGATACATATGTAAAACCGTATTTTGAAACCCAACCGCCGATTACACAGTAGTACGGGAAAATAATAAGCGGCACCGCAGTTGAAATCCAACCTAAAAAGCCGAATTTTTTATTCATTTTTCCGTAGGCAAGTAACGGGCCTACACCGGTTTTTCTGCCTATAGCAATTTCGGTTGTCATAAGTGCAAAACCAAAGGTGAGTGCCAAAATTACATAAACAAGTAAAAACAGACCACCGCCGTTTTTAGCCGCAAGATAAGGAAAACGCCATAGATTTCCAAGTCCTACCGCCGAACCTGCAGCAGCAAGAATAAAGCCTAAATTACTTGTAAAACCGCCTCTGCTTTTCTTTTCCATACAAAAACCTCTCAAAACAAAATATGGAAATATTATATCAGTATTATCCTGAAAAATCAATAAAAACAACGCGATATAATTTTTTTGACGAAAATTATCTAAATTTATTGACAGATATGTATAATTATCTTTATAATTTTTATATAAAAGTTTCCTCAACCCCGATTTTAAAACGCTTGTTGCGTATTCTTTACATAAGGAGATAAATTATGCAGGAACACGAAATTGTGTCAAAGGTTTTAACCGCCAAATCGGACACAAAAGCCGCTGACAAACTAATTGAACAGTATCTCCCTTTTATAAAATCTGAAACGGCAAAATTTATAGGGCGTAATCCCGATAGCGGAGATGACGAACTGAGCATTGCCATGTTCGCGTTTTACGAGGCAATTATAAACTATAAACAATCCAAAGGTGCTTTTTTAAAACTTGCCGCACTGTCAATTAAAAACCGACTTATAGATTACCGCCGCAAACAGGCACGCCACGAAGGTCACTTATCTTTGGAAACACCTGTTGAACACGGCGATAATTTAACGGTCGGCGACCGTATTGCCGATGAAACTTCTAATCCTCAAATTACGCACGCACAAATGGACGCAAAAGCCGAAATCGACCATTTTACTGCCACACTTAAAGAATACGGGCTTAGTTTAAGTGATATTGCCGACAACTGCCCCAAGCAGGAACGCACACTAAAAGCCTGTATGAAGGTTTTAGAATTTTCAAGGCAAAACCCCGATATTTTCACTCAGTTGGAAATTACAAAAAAACTCCCCCTAACACTTATTGCAAACGGCACTAAGGTCGATAAAAAGACCTTGGAACGACACAGAAAATATATAGTTGCAATACTGGTCGCCTACACAAACGGTTTTGAAATAATAAGAGGACATCTTCAAAGTGTCAAGAAAAAGGAGGTCAACTTAACTTGAAATACTTAGTTACTGAATGTAATAAAGCATATGCCGTAGTTTTGAGTGATGACGGAAGATTTCTTAAAGTTGCCAACCTTAATTTTAATGTCGGTCAAAAAGTAGATACTGTTATATCTATGGACGGCACCAAGAAAAAAGCAAATATCACCTTTATTCGCAATATTGCAGTAGCAGCCGCCTGCTTTCTTATTATAATAGCCGCCGCATTTCAAACTGTTTACCCCTACGGCACAGTGCAAATAACCATAAACCCCGATATAAAACTTACGGTCAACCGCCTAAACTATGTCATTGACGCAACGCCGCTCAACAGTGACGGTGAGGCACTGCTAAAGGATTATAAGTTGGGTATTGCCAAGGTCGATACCGTATTAGACCGACTTGCCGACAAAGCGGTAAAAATGGGTTATCTTAAAAATGACGGCGAAATAACGGTCACAGTCAGTTCACACAACAAAAAATGGCAAACTGCAACCGAAGACCGAATTATTGCAGAACTAAAAGTTCATATCGGCGACGAAATTATCATTATCCCCGCAGACGGCGATATAGCGAACAATGAAATTGACGATAAACCTAATAACGAAAGCACTATAAGTGATACAAACAGTAGTTACGACAATTTCCCTGACGACTTTGACGATGACGACGACGATGACGACGACGATGATGACGATGACGACGATGATGATGACGATGATGACGACGACGATGATGACGATGACGATGACGACGACGATGACGACGATGATGATGACGATGATGACGACGACAAATTTGACCGAGATTGAAAATTTTAGAAAAAATTTACCTTAGACCCCGATTTTTAAAAAATATATGCGTAAACTGTTAGTGTAAACCAAAATAAAGGAGATGTAACCTATGAAAAAGAAATTTTTAGTAATTCCCGCAGTTTTTGTTGCTGTTTCAATGATTTTCGCCGCCTGTTCACCGTCGGTAACCGATACAGGTAGAAATAATTCGATACCCGAAAGCGGCTCGGTCGGAACAATATTACTCAGCGTCAACCCCGAAATTGAGATTGACTATAACAATAAAGGTATTGTAATTGAGATTGAAGGCAAAAACGACGAAGGTAAAAAAATCGTAGCAGGATATAAAGATTTCAGCGGTAAATCCTGCGAGCAGGTAACCCAAGAACTTGTACAAAAGATTTATGATTCGGGTTACATTGTAAACGATGCCGAAGGCAACCCGAAAAACATTATAGTCAAACTGGAAGAAGGCTCTAAATACCCAAGCGAAGAATTTTTGCAGGCTGTAGCCCAAAGTGTTCGCTCGGTAGTATCAAACCAAGGCAGCAAATCCAACACAATGGTAATAAGTAACAAAGATTTAGACAAAAACGGTTTAATAGGTCTTGAAAAAGCAAAGGAAATCGTACTTGCTCAATTAGGATTTCCCGAAGCCGAATTCACAGAAAAAGAATATGAACTTGACGACGGCAAATACGAACTCGAATTTAAAGTGAACGGCATTGAATACGATTATGAAGTTGATGCCCGTACAGGTAAAATTCTTAAAATCGACATTGATGACGACCGCTATGACAAAGACTATGACGATGACGACGACAAAAACCCTGCAAGCAGTGACAAAATAACCGCATCAGAGTTCATCGGAATTGAAAAAGCAAAGCAAATCGTTTTTGACAAGTTAGGCATAAAAGAGTCTTCGGTCTATGATAAAGATTTCGAACTTGACGGCAAAAAATACGAAATTGACTTTTCCTATAATGGCTTTGACTATGAATATGAAGTTGACGCTATAAGCGGTAAAATCTTAAAAGCCGAAAAAGAAATTGACGATTAAATTTAAAGCAACGAATTATACTGAGCCTACACCCGACTGCAAAGTGGGGTGTAGGTGTTTTTACTTAAGATAATATTCAGTTGCAAATAAAAAACATTAGTGATATAATCAAAACAACGAAAGGTGTGAATAGTGTGACTGAAATTATCAAAAAAACCTTAGATGCTATTAACAAAAACAATATGCAGGGTTTTTATGCAGAAAATGCAAAAGAGGCAAAAGATATTGCTTTATCGCTTATAGAAAAAGGTGCCACTGTTTCCCACGGCGGTTCTATGACGCTTAAAGATATAGGCCTTTTAGACAGTTTAAAAAACGGCGACTATGTGTTTTTAGACCGCTCTTTAGCAAAAACTCCCGAAGAATTAAAGGCAACCTACCGCAGTTGTTTTTCAGCCGATGTATATTTAAGTTCAAGTAACGCCGTAACCGAAACGGGTGAACTTTATAATATTGACGGAACAGGCAACCGTATTGCCGCTATCACCTATGGTCCCGACAGTGTTATTATAATTGTCGGTAAAAACAAAATTGTCAAAAATCTTTCAGAAGCGGTCGACCGCGTTCGCCGTTTTGCTGCACCGCCTAACTGTAAACGACTTTCCAAAGAAACCTACTGCCATTTAAAAGGATACTGCCAAAGTGCCGATACCGACTGCACTTTGACCGATAATTTAACGGCAGGCTGCAAGTCCCCCGACCGTATTTGCCGCGACTATCTTATAACAAGCATACAGGCAATAAAAAACAGAATTAAGGTTATAATCGTAAACGAAGACTTGGGTTATTAAAAAAAAGACCAATGGATTTAAATCCATTGGTCTTTTTTATACTGTTTTCATCCACTCTGCGGCTACCCTAATCCAATCAGCATTGTGCGGATTATCAAAATCGGGGTTTCCGTTGCTTGTAACCGCATTTGCGGTTGCAATTCCATGAGGACCGTCAGAATAAATATGGGCTTCAAATCTTATACCATTTCTTTTTAATGCAGTGGCAAATCTTAAAGTGTTTTCTACATTCACAACCGTATCTGCAACTGTGTGAACAAGAAAAGCCGGCACTGTGTTTTCATCAACACAACATTCCAATGAATATCTCTTTCTTTTTGGGTCATTCTCATCAATAGTTCCCGTAAGGTTATCAATACTTCTCTTATGGGCAATTAAAGGGTCAGATGAAATCACCGGATAAATCGGCAACATGGCAGTAGGCCGATTATAGCCATAAGGCATGCCTGTTGCTTCGTAAATTTCCGATATATGCCACAAAGTTCCGAGTGCGGCGGCAAGGTGGCCTCCTGCCGAAAATCCGGTTACGAATACGCGTTTTGGATTTAATCCATAACTTTCGGCATTATCTTTAATATGTTTTATTGCAAGACTCGCCTCAATCAACGGTCTTGGAAAAACTGCATTAGGCTCAACCGAATAATGCAAAATAAAGCAATTATAACCATAAGGCATAAATGCGTGGGCAATCGGCTCACCCTCTCTGTCACTGCAAACACCTCTATAAGCTCCACCCGGAATTATAAGTAACGCATCACGGGTAAAACCGTCAATTTTGTCAGCAACATAAGCAGTAAGGTAAACATTAGGTTCCCCTTTTACAAGCGGAATATCTTTAAAAAGCATTTTTTACAACCTCCAACAATCACATGTTTTCAGGTGCGGAAATTTTAAGCATTGACAGTACATTTGCAATAACTGTTTTTGTGGCAACACAAAGCGAAATTCTTGCCTGCATAAGTTCGCAGTCGTCATTTTTAACACGGCATGCATTATAGAACTTATGGAACAGTGTCGCAAGTCCCAATACATACCTCGTAATTCTTGCAGAATCATACGATTTTGCCGAAGCCTCAATTTCACCCGTCAGTTCCGAAATATGACGAATAAGTTCCTTTTCCTCCATGGCCGTCAGTTTACAAAGCGTATCTATGGAACATTTTTCCGCTTTGATACCATCGGCATTAAGATTGCGTAAAATACTGCAAATTCTTGCATGTGCATACTGAACATAATAAACAGGATTTTGACTGGATTGCTCAACCGCCAAATCAAGGTCAAACTCAAGATGTGTATTAGGCTCTTTTGAGTTGAAAATAAATCTTGCGGCATCAAGCGGAACTTCGTCAAGCAAAGATTTAAGTGTAATTGATTTTCCCGTTCTCTTGGAAACACGGACAACCTCACCGTCACGCACCAAACGGACAAGTTGCATAAGAACTATATCAAGTTGGTCGCCGTCGCAACCTACGGCATTCATAGCACCTTTAAGACGTGCAACATGACCATGGTGGTCAGCACCCCAAACATTTATAACCTTATCGAACTTACGCACTGCGAACTTGTTGTAGTGGTAGGCAATATCACCTGCAAAATAGGTAGGATTGCCGTTGGCTCTTACTAAAACCTCATCTTTTTCGCCGCCAAACTCGGTAGCCTTATACCAAGTAGCACCGTCTTTTTCATAAAGCAGTCCTTTATCGCCCAGAGTTTTAAGTACATCGTCTATAGCACCCGACTCATAAAGCGAAGACTCTTTAAACCATACATCGTAATCAATGCGGTATTTAAGCAGGTCGTTTTTAAGTCCCTCAATATTAAGCGGAAGTGCATAGTTTACAAGGGCTTCTCTTCTTTCTTCTTCGGATTTATTAACAAAAGAGTCACCGTGTATCTCTGCAAACTCTTTGGCTCGGTCTATAATATCGGCACCTTGGTATCCGTCTTCGGGAAACTCGGTTTCGGGTTTATAAATTTGCAAATACCTTGCTTCCAAAGAAGCACCGAATTTTGCAATTTGATTGCCTGCGTCATTAACATAGAACTCTCTTGTCACATCATAACCCGCTTTTTTAAGCACAGCGGCAAGACAGTCACCCAACGCACCGCCGCGGGCATTACCTATATGCATGGGACCGGTCGGGTTTGCCGAAACAAACTCAACCATAACGCTTTTTCCTTTACCTAAATCGGAATTGCCGTAATCGTCGCCCTTTTCCAAAACATCTTCGACAATGGCAGCATAGTAACTGTCCTTCAGAAACAGATTAATAAAGCCGGGACCTGCAATCTCTGCTTTTTGAATAAAAGTGCCCTCTAACTCGGCATTTTCTACAATTGCCGTTGCAATATTCCTCGGTGCGGTTTTAAAAAGTTTTGTCCAAACCATTGCCGCATTAACAGCAAAATCACCGTGTGTACGGTCGGCAGGCACCTCAATGCTGAATGAAGTAAGTTCTGCTTCGGGTAAATCACCCTTAAGTATTGCTTTTTTTACCGCATTTTCAATTATCTCTTTAATGTTTTCTTTTGTACTGCTTACTATTTTTGACATACTATCACCTTTATTTAAACTTGTTTAACATTTATTTCAACCTTGTTTCGGCTTAACATACCGTAGTTTACATCTATAGTATAACTCATCACAAGACTTCCGCCGTTTGAGTCAAGGTCAGACTTTACCTCTTCGCCGAAAATCCCCATGGTAAACGTACCCTGTCCCGTTTCATAATGACAAATGTGGCGTTGCCCTTTCTTTATAAACATTCGGCTGTTAAGTCCGCCGCTTCGCTGCATAACCACCGAATTATCTTTTTGGTCAACCTTTATAATGCAGGAAACCCCGTCAGCACCCGACATGGCACTGTCGTCATACTTTAAATATGTCTTTTCGCCGATAATATTCATTTTTCCAACCGTTGTCAGTTCAATAACATCATCTTCGCCTTGAACGGTTTGAGTACCTTTAATATCTATTATAACGTCTTTCATGTTTTTCCCTTAACCGAAATTATCAATATTAACGAGTTCTACATCATCGCTTATCTTATCACCTAACAAAATGCCCGCTGTGTTGGAAAACGACTGAACGCGGTCAGTGACAAAAAACTTTCGTTTTCCGCCTTCACCCAACATGTCGTTTTCTGTTAGATATTCAGCCGCTTTAAGTGCCGCCTGCTCACCCGAATTTATAAGTGTTACACCGTCACCCAAAACATCGGCTATAATGTCCTTTATCGCGGGGAAATGTGTGCAACCCAAAATCACAGTATCAACACCGCACATTTTACAATCAGCAAGATATTTTTTTGCGGTAGCAACTGTAATCTCATTGTAACGGTCAATCCAACCGACCTCAACCAGTTGAACAAACAACGGACAAGCGGTTTGAACTATTTCCAAATCGTGTTTCAGTTTTAACATTTCATTACGGTAAGAATTACTGTTTACGGTAGCCGCCGTACCGAGTACACCGATTTTACCGTTTTTTGTAGCATTAACCGCAGCCCTAGCCGCAGGGGTTACAACCTCAACAAACGTAACGGGCAAACTATCCCCCGTAGTCTTTGCAACCGAACTGACCGTACCACATGCCGCAATAACCATTTTAACGTCATGTGATAATAAGAAGTTCTCATCCTGCATAGCATATTTGATTATTGTTTCGGCACTTTTAGTTCCGTAAGGCACACGCCCTGTATCACCGAAATATACTATATTTTCGTGAGGCAGCACACGTGACAGTTCTTTTATAACCGAAAGTCCGCCAAGCCCCGAATCAAAAACACCTATAGGTCTGTTATCCATTAAAACAACTCCCTACCAAACATAAGTATTCAATATATATTAGCATATATTGTCACAAAAATCAAACCTTATTTGAAATATATTACGATATTATTTAAAATATTTTAATTGAAAAGATATATTAAATGTTGTATAATAAATTGGATAATTTTAAAATCAGTAAATTATTATAGCAACTAAAAAAATCAAGGATTGTTTTTATGAAAATATTAACCGTCGGTGATGTTTGCGGAAGTATAGGCTGCTTATATTTGCAAAAAACACTACCTAAAATAAAACGGGAAAACAAAATAGACTTAACTATAGTAAACGGTGAAAATTCTGCCGACGGCAACGGTATAACCCCGCTTTCAGCCGACAGTTTATTTGCCGCCGGTGCCGATGTTATAACGGGCGGAAATCATTCGCTACGTCGCCGCGAAGTATTCGGTCTTTTAGACGAAAACCCGTTTTTATTAAGACCTCATAACATAGTAACAACAGGCAACGGCAAAGGCTACTGTGAAGTTGATTTAGGGCACACAAAGGTTGCGGTAATAAATCTTGCGGGCAGAGTTTATATGCCGGAGGCTACAAGTCCTTTTGACGTGGCAGACCAACTTATAGACACTGCCAATTCAAACGGAATTAAAAATATAATTATTGATTTTCACGCCGAGGCAACCTCGGAAAAAAGGGCTCTTGCCGAATATTTAAGAGGCAGGGTTTCGGCAATTTTCGGCACACATACCCATGTTCCCACCGCCGACTTAATTGTTTTAGACAGCGGTACAGGATTTATAACCGACATCGGTATGACAGGTCCTGTCAATTCGGTTTTAGGGGTCAAAACCGAACTATCTTTAGCAAGAATAAAAGATGAAACACCCGTAAAATTTATACTTGCCGACGGAAAATGCCGACTTGATGCTTGTATTTTTGATATTGACCAAAAAAACGGTAAATGTGTATCTGCCAAAAGATTTTCAGTAAAAGAAGTTTAAAAAGAGGTGTATTTAATGCCAATAAAAAAGACTTTTTGTGTTTTACTCGCAATACTTATGCTGTTGCTTTGTGCCTGCGGTGACAACGCACCCGAAACTTCTAATTCCCAATCCACTGTATCAAACACCGAAACCGAAAAAAAAGAATTCTGCCTGCTTTACTGCGAAAGCGACTCTTTAAACCCTTATAAATCGTCTACCCTTTTAAACCGTCAGCTTTCTTCGCTTTTATACGACCCGCTTGTCAAACTAAATACTGTATTCCAACCCGAATATGTGCTTGCAGAAACTATAGAGCAAAACGGCAAAACCGCTACTTTAACCTTAAAAGATGTTGTTTTTTCCGACGGCTCACCTGTCACAGCAAGCGATGTGGTCTACTCATTTAAAGAGGCAACCAAATCGACCAACGGCTATGCGGAAAAACTTATAGAAATTATATCAATAAAAGCAGACGGTGATAAAAAAATAAATATCACACTTTCTAAAGCCGACCCATATTTTGCCAACCTTTTAAGTTTTCCGATATTCAAAGCCGACTCAGACAAACTGACCGACCAAAATAAAATTTCTCTTCCGCCCATTGGTTCGGGACAGTATATTCTCGATAAAGAAAATGAAAAACTCGTTACAAACCCGAAATATTCGGGCAAAAAACCGTCTATTGATACAATAACCTTATTAGACGCCCCCGACAGCACCGTTGTAAAATACAATATAGAGTCGGGCAGTGTCAGCATTTACGGCACCGACCTTGCTGACGGAAAAGTGCCCTCAATGGTGGGTAACGCCGTTTCGACCAACCTCAACAACCTTATTTACGTCGGTATAAATATGTCCAACGGAAAACTCAGTGATGCAAAAATGAGATATGCATTATCCTCTGCTGTCGGTCGCGACGCAATTTGCCAAGATGCTTATTATTCCTATGCTACCCCCGCAACCGGACTTTTTAACCCCGTTTGGGACGACGCTAAAGGTCTTCAAAACATTGAGTCTTTGACAAATTTAAAAAATACAGTTGCTTATTTGAACGAATTGGGTTATAATAGTAAAAATGACGAGGGCTATTTTGTAAACGACAAAGGTAAAGTGCTGTCTTTTAATCTCGTTTGTTACAAAGGCAATGAACGTCGTTTAGCGGCGGCTAAACTGATAGCCGAGCAGTTAGGTGCCGCAGGTATTAAAATAACCTTGCGTGAACTTGAGTGGGATGCTTATATTAGTGCCTTAAATTCAAAGTCCTTTGACCTATATGTAGCAGAGGTTTTGATTAGGGATAATATGGATGTTACCTCCCTTGTATCCCAAGGCGGTACGCTTTCTTACGGCATACCGCAAGAAAGTACGGATACTAACGAAAATTCCGATACTACGCCTAAAGAAGAACCTGCACCCGATAGTTCTTTTGACGTCGGCGACCTTGCAACAGAAACCGAAGAACAGCCTAACGATATATATTCCGTCGGCAAAGCCGTTGAGGGATTTTACGGTGAAAAACTTTCCCTTGTCGATATTATCAACGCTTTTAACGCAGATATGCCGATTATTCCCATCTGCTACCGCTTAGGAATAACCGTATACGACCATTCACTTAATGTAAACATAGTATCATCGGCAAATGATGTATACTTTGGAATAGAAGAAATAACCATAAAATAAACGGAGGTTTGATTTATGATTGCTTATGAAACCAAACTGGGCACTGTTACCGTATCTAATGAGTATTTTGCCAATCTTATCGGTAATGCCGCGTCGACCTGTTTCGGAGTTGCCGGAATGGCACCCCACGGAAAACAAAAATTCCGCAGTTTGCTTTCCAAAAAGGACTATACCGACAAAGGTGTCCGAATTACCGGTGACTTTGATAAAATAAATGTTGATTTGCATATCATTGTTGCATACGGCATGAACATCAACGCCATTGCACAAAGTATTACCCACAAAGTAAAATATGTTGTTAAAGAAGCAACCGGAATTTCGGTTGACAAAGTTACCATCCGTATAGACGGTATCAAGGAATAATTCATGATTTCAGGTGACGAGAGTTGAACCCGTTACCTTAAGGTGAAAAACCTTTTTCAAGGAGTGTATGTTTTGATAAACGGAAATCTTTTACGTGACGCATTTTTATCAGGTGCAAATAATATTGTAAACTGTAAAACCGCTGTCGATGAACTCAATGTTTTCCCTGTGCCTGACGGCGATACGGGAACTAATATGTCTATGACAATAAGCAACGCCGCAAGAGAACTTGTGCTTTTAAAAGATGAAACCGCAGGCAAGGTTGCCGCAGTTAACGCCTCGGCTTTGCTTAGAGGTGCCAGAGGTAACTCGGGCGTTATTCTATCGCTTTTGTTCCGCGGCTTTGCAAAAGGTCTGAAGGATAAAGAATATATGGATGCCGAAGGTCTTCGCGACGCTATGAAATACGGTGTCGAGGCAGCATATAATGCTGTCATGAAACCTACCGAAGGTACAATTTTGACCGTCGCAAGGGTTGCTTCGGAATATGCGGAAACCGCCTACAAGCAAGGTGAAGATGCTTTAGGTGTTTTTGAAGCACTTTGTGAAGGTGCTGAAAAGGCTTTAAACGAAACCCCCGAAATGTTGCCCGTTCTAAAAAAAGCAGGCGTTGTTGACGCCGGCGGTAAGGGTTTCGTTGTAATACTTGAAGGTATGATGTCGGTACTTCGCGACGGTAAAATAATTGAAACCGCCGAAGCCGTCGGCTCATCACCCGCTTCAGAGCAACGCAATGCCGCAGGTGAATTAGAGGCTGATATTACCTTTACCTACTGCACAGAGTTTATCGTCAAGCGTGAAGAAAACGGCAAAGACCCTGCTTCTCTTCGTGCATATCTTGAAACCATTGGCGACTGTGTTGTTGTAGTAGATGACGAAGAAATTATCAAGATTCATGTTCATACTGACCACCCCGGTAATGCCTTTGAAAAAGGTCTTACATTTGGCCAACTTATCAATATGAAGATTGAAAATATGCGTGACCAACACGAACGTGCAAAGCATGACTCCAAGGGTGATGCTCCCAAAACTGCAACAGCATCTGCAGAGGTTGATAAAACTTCGGTTGAAATCGAAAAGGAAGTCGGCTTTGTCGCAGTTGCCGCCGGCGACGGTTTGCATGAGTTGTTCCGCGACCTCGGTGTTGATATGATTGTAAGCGGCGGTCAAACCATGAACCCTAGCACCGACGATATTTTAGCCGCTGTTGAGAAAACCCCCGCTTCTACCGTTTTTGTTTTGCCTAACAATAAAAATATTATTATGGCTGCTGAGCAGGCAATTCCTCTCAGTACCCGCAAAATAATCGTTCTGCCCACCCGTACAATTCCGCAGGGTATTTCGGCAATGCTTTCATATGACCCCGATTCAGATGATGAGCAGAATACCATAGGTATGCAACAAGGTTATGCAAATGTTAAAACAGGTCAAATTACTTTTGCCGCCCGCGATTCTGAGTTTGACGGCAAACCTATCAAAAAGGGTGAACTGTTAGCACTTGCTAACGGAAAAATTTCATTTACCGAAACCGACCTTGAAAAGAGCGTTATAAAACTCACCAAGAATTTAAGCAACAAAGATACAGCCTTTGTTACACTTATTCACGGAGAAGATGTTTCCGAACGCGACGCAGCAAAAATCAGTGCCGCTTTAGAAGAAAAACTAGGCTCATCGGTTGAAGTAACCTTAGTCAACGGCGGTCAACCTGTATACTACTTTATTATTTCGGTTGAGTAACATGAGATCGAAAGATAACATCAGATATGTTAAAGGTGTCGGCGAAAAACGAGCCGAGTTGTTCAAACAACTCGGCATAGTTTCCGTCGGCACTCTTTTGCGTTTATATCCGCGGAGTTACCGTGACCGCTCCAAACCTTTAACCTTTAAAGAGGCACCTTTTGACCGTTCGTGTTGTGTGAAAGCAACCGTAATAAGTGAGGTAAAATCCATTTTCGTCAGGTCAAAAATGATGCTTTATAAATTTAATGTTACCGACGGCAAAGATATAGCGGAAATAACACTTTTTAATGTAAAATATGTTGCCGAAAAAATAAAGGTCGGACAAACCTATTTATTTTTTGGGCAGGTAAACAGAACACTTTTTTCGTGCGAAATGTCCTCCCCCGACATTTACCCCGAAAGCGAGCAAACCATTATGCCTATTTATCCGCAAACTTCAGGACTAAGGTCATCTGTTATATCAAATGCAGTAAAATCAGTATTAAACGATTTTGAACCCTTAGACCCGCTACCCGAAAGTCTAAGGCAACAATTTAATCTTTGCGACCTTAAAACAGCACTAAATGGTATTCACTTTCCTAAAAACTTCACAGATATTGAAACCGCACGTAAACGCCTTGTTTTTGAAGAACTGTTTTTTTTACAACTTGGCATACTCTTACAAAAAAACGGCAGAGAAAGTTCTACCGATGTTAAAATAAGCGGTGACTCTTTAAATGAATTTATATCACTTCTGCCCTTCACATTAACCGACGCTCAAATGCGTGCGATAAGTGAATGCTTACGTGATATGAATTCGGGTAAACCCATGAGCCGAATTGTTCAAGGTGACGTAGGCTCAGGTAAAACCATGGTTGCAGCGGCACTTATGTTTGCAGCGGCAAAGAACGGTTATCAAAGTGTTATGATGGCACCGACCGAAGTTTTGGCGGCACAGCATTTTAAAAACTTTGAACAACTTTTCGGTAATATAGGAATAAAGGTCGCCCTGCTTACGGGTTCGCTAACAAAAACTCAAAAAGTCAAGGTCAAAACCGCACTTCAAAACGGTGAAATTCAAATACTTATCGGCACCCATGCCGTGATTGAAGATGACGTTATTTTTAATAATTTAGGACTTGTTATAACCGACGAGCAACACCGTTTCGGAGTTGAGCAACGCACAACGCTTGCCACTAAAGGCAGTAATCCGCATATGCTCGTAATGTCAGCAACCCCTATTCCCCGCACCATGTCACTGATTTTCTACGGCGATTTGGATATTTCTGTAATTGATACTTTGCCAAGCGGAAGACAACCTATTGAAAGTTATGTGATTGACCCAAGTATTCGTCAAAGGGCATATAAATACATAAAAAATCACCTTGACGAAGGCCGTCAAGGCTACATTGTGTGTCCCATGGTCGAAGAAAACGAAACGGTTGCACTTGCTTCGGCAAAGGAATATTTTGAAACCTTAAGTAAAGAAGATTTCAAAAATTACAAATTAGGACTTTTGCACGGAAAAATGAAACCAAAAGAAAAAGACGCAGTTATAAAATCATTTGCAAAAGGTGAAATTCAACTGCTTATCGCAACCACAGTAATTGAGGTCGGCATAGATGTGCCAAACGCCGTTATTATGTTAATTGAAAACGCCGAGCGTTTCGGATTGTCGCAGTTGCACCAACTTCGCGGCAGAATAGGACGAGGCAAACACCGTTCTACCTGTATTTTCTTAACAAGCCATTCAAAGAACGATGCAGGACATAGGCTCAAATTTATGTGCAGTACCACCGACGGCTTTAAGATTGCCGACGAAGATTTAAGACTTAGAGGACCCGGTGACTTTTTAGGCAAACGCCAACACGGTCTGCCCGAACTGAAAATTGCCGATTTATCGGAAGATATGGCACTTTTCCGTTCAGCAGGACTTGCCGCTAAGGAATTGTTTGACCGTGACCGCAATTTGGAACTTCCGCAGAACAAACCCCTAAAATCAGAAATAGACCAACTTTTTAAAACGGTCAAAACCTACGGATACAATTAAAAAACGCCCGACTGTAAAAAGTCGGGCGTTAATCATTTTATTTTTTTCTTCTTGCACTGCCTTTTTTGTGTGTTTTGGCAGTATTTTTACCGTTTGACTTCGAAACAATAGTTGCATACTTAATATTTACAACTACAAGTGCCGCAATACAAAGTAACGAAATTAAAGAGGGTATCCATATCCATTTTAGGACCTTTTTTGCGTGACTTGTAACATCAGTTTGATAATGGTCGTCATCATCGTACTCGTCATCGGGGTGGTCCTCATACGCATCAGACGGTGTAGACTCATTTCCGCTTGCAACCTGCGACGAGCCTGAACCCGGTTCGGTAATAAAAGTATTACCGTTACCGCCTGCACCGGCACTCGTTATACCGCCGCTATTTTGTTTTTTTGAAGAAGTATCACTACTTGAAGTACTGTCGCTTGAAGTACCGCTTTCGGTGTTGGAACTCATATCGGAACTCGATTCAGTAGAACTTGATTCACTTGAACTTGATTCACTTGAACTCGACTCACTCGAACTTGACTCAGAACTGTCGGTTTCTTCGGAACTCGACACATCAGATGATTCATCACTTGCTTCACTGCTTGTAGCGGTACTCGACGAAGATTCGTCATTTTGTCCGCCGCCCTCGGTTGCCATAACCGTTGCGGTTGCAGCCGATATTACAGTAACACATAAAATCATGACAAGAATATATGAAATATACTTTTTCATAAAAATTCTCCTTAATATGCTTTGCCCCAGTAAACCAATTTATAAGCAGGTTTACCGCAACATACACATTTACCCGAAACACCGTCTTGCATACCGAAAGGCATACAACGTGACGAAATGCCGGCAACCTCTTTCAATTTATCTTCACACTCACGGTCACCGCACCAAAGTGCCTTTATAAATCCGGGTTTAGTATCCGCGATTGTTTTGATTTCATCAATGTCTTTCGCTTCGTAGGTCATATTTTCGCGGCGTTCGACAGCCTTTTTATAAAGGTTTGCGGTAATATCACTAAGCAACGCTGAAATCTCACTTTCGAGATTATCCAGTGATACAAACTTCTTCTCACCGCTGTCACGTCTTACTAACACGCACTGATTATTTTCAATATCCTTAGGACCTATTTCAAGGCGGACAGGTACACCCTTCATTTCATACTCTGCAAACTTCCAACCGGGTGTATTATCGCTCTTGTCAACTCCTACCCTTACCGATTTTCTAAGTCTTTCGTAAAGTTGGTCAGCCTTATCCAAAACGCCCTCTTTATGCTGTGCAATGGGGATAATCATAACCTGCTTAGGTGCCACTGCCGGAGGTAAAACAAGACCGTTATCGTCACCATGGGTCATAATAACCGCACCGATAAGACGGGTTGTAACACCCCACGAAGTTTGGTGAGGAAAGGAAAGTTTATTTTCTTTATCAGTATACTGAATATCAAATGCCTTGGCAAATCCGTCGCCGAAATAATGCGAAGTACCGCTTTGAAGTGCCTTACCATCATGCATCAACGCCTCAATGGTGTAGGTTTCTTCAGCACCTGCAAAACGTTCTTTTTCGGTCTTTATGCCCTTTATGACCGGCATTGCAAGATATTTCTCGCAAAACTCGGCATAAACATTAAGCATTCTTACCGTTTCCTCTTTAGCCTCTTCGGCTGTAGCATGAATGGTATGTCCTTCCTGCCACAAAAATTCACGCGAACGCAAGAAAGGACGGGTAGTCTTTTCCCAGCGTACAACCGAAACCCACTGATTGTAAAGTTTCGGCAAATCACGCCAAGATTGAATAATGTTTTTATAATGGTCGCAGAAAAGTGTTTCAGAAGTAGGTCTTACGCAAAGCCTTTCTTCCAATTTTTCACTGCCGCCATATGTGACCCATGCAACTTCGGGAGCAAAACCCTCAACATGGTCTTTTTCCTTTTGCAAAAGACTTTCGGGAATAAACATAGGCATACAAACATTTTCATGTCCTGTTTCTTTAAACATACCGTCTAAAATATGCTGTATATTCTCCCAAATAGCATAACCGTAAGGACGTATTACCATACATCCCTTAACGCTTGTATAATCAATAAGTTCGGATTTTAACACAACATCGGTATACCACTGTGCAAAATCTTGCTCCATTGAAGTAATTTCTTTAACCTGCTTTTCTTTTCCCACTAAACTCACCATATTTCAGATAAATTTCTAAGCCATTTGGCTATCCATAATATTATACAAGATGTAAAATAATTTTTCAATACATATTTTATGTTAAACTCAAAATATTAAAAACGCAGCGGGAAATTCCGCTGCGTTAATGTAAACTTACTACAATTATTTTACGCTCTCAATATATCCTACAACATCGCCTACGGTTTTAATACCTTCAACCTTGTCGTCGGGAACTTCGATTTCAAATTCGTCTTCAATAGACATAATGAGGTCAACAACATCCATACTGTCAGCACCTAAGTCCTCGGCTATGTTGGATTCCAAGGTAATATCGTCCTCTTCAACATCAAGTTGCTCACAAAGAATTTGTCTGATTTTTTCGAAAACCATTATAATTTTCCTCCCAAAGAATATTTACTATTTTACCAAACTGTGTTATACTAAAACATATATAGCCGACTAAAGGTCGGTTAATACTGTTTGTAATTTGGTTGTGCCCTATAATAATATGTTGTGCAAACGGTTTTGTCAATAGTATTTTTAAAAATTTAAAAGGTCTGATTTTAAATGTTACAAAAATTTGCGGTTATTGGTCATCCTATAGGTCACTCGATGTCACCGTTTATCCACAGTGAACTTTTTAATCTTTCGGGTGTTTGTTTTAAATATGATACTTTGGATATTCCGCCCGAAAATTTAGAGTGCAGTATAGATACTTTAAAGCAACTTTCGGGGTTTAATATCACCATTCCCCATAAGGAAAAAATCATAAAATATCTTGACTCTATCGACGAGTCGGCACGTCGCTACGGTGCTGTAAACTGTGTAAAATCTCTGGAAGGCAAACTTTACGGCTGCAGTACCGACGCTTACGGTTTTATAATGGCACTCAAATCAAACTGTGTTCCCATTTGCGGCAAAGCACTAATCCTCGGTTGCGGCGGTGCGGCAAGAACAATAGCAAGAGAGTTGGCGGACAATGGCGTTTCGGTCACAATAGCCGCTTTAGAAAAATCACTGCCCAAAGCAAATACACTTGTTTCTTGGATAACCGAAGCCGGCGGCAAAGCCGACTACATAGACATTTCAAAAATTTCCGACGCATATGACCTGCTTGTAAACGCAACCCCTGTCGGAATGTACCCTAATGTAAACGCAAAACCGATAAGCGACGAGCAGTTATCGCGTTGCAGTGCCGTTTTTGACGCGGTTTACAACCCTGCGGACACCTTGCTTTTAAAGTCCGCCGCTAAAATGGATATTAAAACCGTAGGCGGTATGCCGATGTTGGTTTGGCAGGCGGTAAAAGCACACGAATTTTGGTACGGTGCAGAATTTAAACAGTCGGACATAGAAAAGATAATAGTTTTGGCAAACAAAAAAATGGCGGAGATGTTTTCTTTATGAAAAAAAATATAGTTTTATGCGGGTTTATGGGTTCGGGCAAATCTACCGTAGGTAAAGCCTTGTCATGTGCCTTAGAGTTCCCGCTTTACGACAGTGACAAAGAAATTGAAATAAAGGAAAATATGAAAATCAGCGAAATTTTCGGCCTGAAAGGCGAACAGTATTTCAGAACTGCCGAAAGCGAAACCATTAAGCACCTTTCAATCAAAGAAAATATTATAATCGCTACGGGCGGCGGTGCGGTTTTAAACCCCGAAAATACAGAAAATTTAAAACGGACAGGTATTATTGTTTTTCTCGACGTCACCGCAAAAACGGTTGTTAAAAGACTCGAAGGGGACCTGACCCGTCCTCTTTTAATGCGTGAAGATAAAGAAACCGCCGTAAATGAACTTTTAAACTACCGTAAACCGATTTACGAAAGCGTTTGTGATATAAAAATAGATGCAAACGGCGACTATAAGGATATCGTCAAAAAAATTGTCGAATTTTATAAAAAAATATCTTAATTTTTTTCCTGTTTTCTTGACAGAAAAAGATATTTGTTGTAATCTGAATTATTATATAATTTCTAAATTAAAAGAGGCGTTTTAAAATGATTGTTATTCTCAAAAACGGTACAGCACCTGAGGTCGCTGAGGAGTTTGCCGAAACACTGAAAAAGAGATACAGTGTTGATATACACAAATCCACAGGTACTCAATCGACCATTTTCGGTCTTGTCGGTGATACAAAGGCTATTGATATTGACTCTATCAGTGCATTCCCTATAGTTGAGGCTGTAAGACGTGTTCAAGAACCATATAAAAAAGCCAACCGAAAGTTCCACCCCGAAGACACCGTTATTGACGTAAACGGTCACAAAATAGGCGACGGAAGTTTAAAACTTATAGCCGGTCCCTGCTCGGTTGAAAGCCGTAAGCAGATCATAGATGTTGCAAAAAGTGTTAAACAAAGCGGTGCCGATATTCTTCGCGGCGGTGCATTCAAACCACGCACCTCGCCCTATGCTTTCCAAGGACTTCGTGCCGAAGGTCTTGATTTGTTAATAGAGGCTAAAAAAGCAACCGATATGCCCATCGTCACCGAGATTATGAGTGCCGCACATTTAGAAATGTTCGAAGATGTTGACATCATTCAGGTCGGTGCCCGCAATATGCAAAACTTTGAACTGCTAAAAGAACTCGGCAATACTAAAAAGCCTATTCTTTTAAAACGCGGTCTTGCCAACACCATTGAAGAAACACTTATGAGTGCCGAATACATTATGAGTAACGGAAACGAGAATGTTATACTCTGCGAAAGAGGTATAAGAACATACGAAACATTCACAAGAAACACCCTTGATATTTCGGCTATTCCCATATTCAAAAAACTTTCTCACCTGCCCGTAATTATTGACCCGTCGCACGCATCGGGTATCACTTGGTTGGTTGAGCCTTTATCTCTCGCAGCCGTTGCCGCAGGTGCCGACGGACTTATAATTGAAGTCCACAACGACCCGCCTCATGCACTGTGTGACGGTGCTCAGTCCATTACACCCGACCAGTTCGGTTCACTTGCAAATAAAATCAATGCACTTTGCGAAGTGACCAAGGTTATCAGAGAAAAACAGTAATTCCTTAGAGGTGACTTTAATGTCAGGTATTAAAATTTCTGTTGAAAAGCCGAAACATTATGACATACTTATAAAAAACGGTTTATTAGCCAAAAGCGGCGAACTTATAAAAACCGCCGTTAAGGGCAAAACCTGTCTTATTGTCAGCGACTCAAATGTCGCACCGCTTTATCTTGAAACGGTGGAAAATTCGCTCAAAAATGCGGGATTTAATACGGCAAATTATATATTCCCCGCAGGCGAAGAAAGTAAAAATCTTGCAACTGTCGAAGAAATTTTAGGTGCAATGTGCGAAGCAGGTCTCACAAGAACCGACTTTGCCGTAGCACTCGGCGGCGGTGTTTGCGGTGACCTTACAGGTTTTGCGTCGGCAATTTTCCAAAGAGGTATAAGGTATATCGGTATACCTACTACCCTGCTCGCTCAAATCGACTCTTCGGTCGGCGGAAAAACAGGTTGTGATTTGGTGTACGGCAAAAATCTTGCAGGTGCTTTTCATGCACCGAGTATGGTTTTAATCGACCCCGACTGTCTTACCACTCTGCCCGAAAAGGTTTATAACGACGGACTTGGTGAGGCTATAAAATACGGTTGTATAAAATCCGCTTCACTTTTTAACCGTTTGTTAAACGAAGACGCCCGTTCATTTATAAACGAACTTATTTATGAATGTGTCATGATAAAGAAAAATATTACCGAAAACGACTTTTTTGACAAAGGTGAACGAATGCTTTTAAACTTCGGTCACACCATAGGTCATTCCATTGAAAAATACTACAACTATCGCGATATTACCCATGGCGAAGCCGTAGGTATAGGTATGGTTGTTATGGCGGTTGCCGCAGAACAAGGCGGTGACTGTGAAATAGGCACTGCCGAAAAAATCACCGAATGTTTGCACAAATACAATCTGCCTGCCACTACAAGTATTGATAAAGTCAGACTTTGCGAAGGTGCTCTCGGCGATAAAAAAAGAATCGGCAGTGATATTAACCTTGTAATCCCGAAAAAAATCGGCACCTGCGTTGTCAAAAGAATACCTGCCGACAGTATGTCAGAATACATCGGAGGCCAAGAATGACCGTAACAGTTTCTAAATCTACTGCTTGCGGGACCGTTGTTGCCCCGCCGTCAAAATCAGCAGGCCACCGCAGTCTTATTTGTGCCGCTTTGTCAAACGGTGACTCGGTTATAAAAAACTGCGGTATTTCAAACGATATAACCGCAACTGACGAAGTTTTAAAGACTTTAGGCGCTTCTATTTACCGCGACGGTGATACCGTAACGGTTTCGGGTGCTAAAAGTGACAATAAAAATATTGAACTTTTTTGTAATGAGTCAGGCTCTACCGCAAGATTTATTTTGCCTGTAGCCGCGGCTTTAGGTGCCGAAAATATAACCGTTACAGGCAGTGGCAGACTGCCTCAAAGACCGTTCGAAATTATATGTGATGCACTGCGTGAAAACGGTGTAAAATGCAGCAGTAACACCCTACCCATTACCGTAAACGGCAAACTTGCTGCCGGTGACTTTTACATTGCGGGAAATGTAAGTTCACAGTACATAAGCGGTCTTTTGCTCGCATTGTCAATTACAAAAGGCACAAGCAGAATTATTTTAACAAGCCCTTTGGAATCGGCAGCATATGTAGATATGACCGTAAACGAACTTTGTCATTTCGGCGCCGACATAGAAAAAATATCCGACGGATATAAAATATCAGGCAAAGACGGTTTAATCCCTCTTACAAGAACGGTTGAGGGCGACTGGTCGCAGGCGGCGTTCTTCTTGACACTCGGTGCAATTTCGGGTGATGTTACCGTAACGGGACTTAACATGAACAGTCTGCAGGGCGATAAAGAAATTGTGGAACTTTTAAGGCGTTTCGGTGCCGATATACATTTAGCAGACACATCGGTAACCGTTAAAAAAAGCGAACTTAAAGGTATTATTATAGATGCGTCGCAAATTCCCGATTTAGTACCGATTTTAGCGGTTACAGCCGCTATGTCCAAAGGCACAACGGTAATAAAAGGTGCCGCTCGTCTGAAACTTAAAGAAAGCGACCGTCTTTTTGAAACCGTAAAACGGTTAAACGCCTTTGGCATAAATGCAACCGAAACTGCAGACGGTATGATTATAGAAGGCGGTACACCCAAAGGTGCAACCATAGACTCTGCGGGCGACCACAGAATTGTTATGGCGTTTTCGGTTTTAGCGTCGGTTTGCGGCGACACCGTAATAGACGGTGCTGAAGCGGTAGACAAATCGTTCCCTGACTTTTTTTCTAAATTCAACTCTATTGGAGGAAAAAGCAATGTCATCTGCGATAGGTAGTATTATAAAAACCACCGTTTTCGGTGAAAGCCACGGTCCGGCAATAGGTGCCGTTATAGACGCACCACCCGCGGGATATAAAATCGACCTTGAAAAAATCGCACTTCAAATGGCTCGCAGAGCCCCCGGCGGTGACCCTACCGCAACAGCAAGAAAAGAAGCCGACAATCCGGAATTTTTATCGGGCCTTTTAGATAATACTACTACAGGTGCTCCTTTGGCACTCATTATAAAAAATAATGATACTCGTTCGCACAACTATAATTCCTTGCTTGACCGCCCAAGACCTTCCCACGCCGACTATGCCGCTTCGGTTCGTTTCGGCGGATTTAATGACATTAGAGGCGGCGGTAACTTTTCAGCAAGACTTACCGCACCGCTCACTGCGGCAGGCAGTGTAGCAAGGCAGATTTTAAGTCAAAACAAAATTACGGTCGGCGGTCACGTTTCATTTATAGGCAGCGTTGCCGACACTCCATTTGACCCCGTAAATGTTTCAGCCGAGCAACTAAATAAATTAAACGAAGAATATTTCGCTGTTATAGACGATAATGCGAAGGATAAAATGACTGACGAAATTTTATCGGCAAAACGCGACGGCGACAGCATCGGCGGCGAAGTTGAAATTGCAGTAGTCGGTATGCCTGTAGGCGTAGGCTCCCCCACCGTTAGAGGTGTTGAAAACGTAATTTCCTCAGCCCTTTATTCAGTACCCGCCGTAAAGGGTATTGAATTCGGTGCAGGTTTCGGTTTTGAGGCACTTCGCGGCAGTGAGGCTAATGACACTATGTACTATGATGAGTGCGGCAATGTAAAATGCAAAACCAACAACTGCGGCGGTATTACAGGCGGTATCACAAACGGTATGCCGCTTATAATCCGCGTTGCACTCAAACCTACACCGTCGATTGCCAAAGAGCAAGACACCGTAAATTTAAAATCAAAAACCAACGATAAACTGATAATTGAGGGCAGACACGACCCCTGCATTGTTCCACGTGCATTACCTGCGGTGGAAGCGGCAATATGTCTGGCACTTCTTGACCTTTTGGCGGAGGTAAAACATCTATGAGTCTATTAGAAATCAGAGCCAAAATCGACGAAATAGACTCTAAATTAGCACCGCTTATAAAAGAACGCATGGAATGTTCATTAGCGGTAGCAGAAATTAAACAGGCGGAAAATTTACCCGTCTACCACCCCGCCCGTGAAAAAGAAATACTCGATAAAGTAGAACTCGACGGCGGTGAATATGGTGGATATGTGCGGAATGTTTATCAAACAATTATGACCGTAAGCAGAGCATTGCAAAACGACCAACTGTTTAAAGACAGCGAATTTTCAAAAAAACTTTACTCATTACCGAAAACCGAGACCTATAATAGAGTTATCTGTCAAGGTGCAGTCGGTGCATTTTCGCACGCCGCGGCTAAAAAAATGTTAGGTGAAACAAACCCTGAATTTTTCAAAAGTTTTGAAGATGTTTTTAAAGAAATAGAAAAAGACGAAAATGCAGTCGGCATTTTACCGGTTGAAAACTCAACCGCAGGGTCGGTAAGCCTTGTCTATGACCTTTTACTTAAATACAATCACTGGATTGTAAAAGCAACCGCTTTGAATGTTTCTCAAAATCTGCTTACCGTAGGCTCTATAAATGCGGTTAAAACGGTATATTCACACCCCCACGCCTTAAAACAGTGTGAAGATTTTATTAAACAAAACAATCTTGTGGCAAGAGAATTTGAAAACACCGCTTTAGCGGCAAAATATGTTGCCGAACTAAATGACCCCACGGTTGCGGCAATAGGCTCTAAAGAGGCCGCAACACTGTACGGACTAAATATTGCCAAACAAGAAATTCAAAATGCTCACGACAACATTACCCGTTTTATTGCGGTATCCCGCAAACCGTTTATTGACCCTAAAAGCAATACAATAAGCCTTGCTCTTACCATGCCGCATGAAAAAGGCTCACTTTATTCCATGCTCGGCAGATTTGCCGAATGCGGACTGAATCTTACAAAAATCGAATCACGCCCCGCAGGAAAAGGATTTGAATATAAATTTTATATTGACTTTGAGGGTAATATCCGCGACAGTCACACTATGAATTTGCTGTCAGAACTGCAAAACGAACTTTCATATTTTGTATTTTTGGGCAATTATGTCGAACAGTAAATATTAGGAAACAATAATTTTTTGAAATTTACTATCGACAAGTGAGAAATAATATATTATAATAAAATGTAATATATCGAAATTTGTCATTTTAAAGAAGGTTTAGTACTATGAGTTACAATGGAGAATTTGAAGATATAAGCAGTTCGTCGCCAAAAAAAGACGGTGACCAAGAATTTGCAGGCTTTAAAATAACAGCCGACAAATCCCCTAAAGAGCCCGATTTAAGTATGCCTGAAAACGGTTTTATTTTCGGAGATAAAAAAATGCCACAACAAAACGACAACCGTTCTTTAAATTCATATTCAAATATAAAATCAAAGAAAAAACTTAAAAATCAAATTACTATCTTTAATATTTTAATAAGTATTGTTTTGGTGATTTCTTTAAGTGTTACAGGTGTTTTAGGTGCCGCCGCCTGGGTTAGTGCCGACGCTAAATACATGGAATTGACATCAGACCATGAAGAATTAGGTATTGATACCGAAATTGCCAACAAACTACCTAAAGGCATTATAAATATCGCACTTTTCGGAATTGACAGCCGCAGCCGTGTAACCGACGATAAAAGCAAGTCCATAAAAGGGCTTTCCGATACTATGATGATTTTATCGGTCAATACCAATAACAACACCGTTAAACTGACCTCAATTCTGCGTGACAGTTGGGTTCCCGTAAACGGTACAAAAAATAAAATAAATGCCTCGTATTCTTTAGGCGGTGCCAAACTTGCCATTAAAACCTTAAACCAAAACTACGGACTTAATATTACCGATTACGTTTCGGTCAGCCTACACCAACTTTGGAAGGTCATTGACTACATGGGCGGTATTGATATTCACATTACCGAACGTGAACGTATTGAACTTAACGCTTTGTCTAATTCCGAAGGTTTCGGTGTTAAGAAGGTGGCAAAATCGGGTTTCGTTCACTTAGACGGCGGGCAGGCTATGATTTATGCCCGAATCAGAAAGATTGACAGCGAAAATCTCCGTGCCATGCGTCAACAAAAGGTACTTTCCTGCCTTTTCGAAAAAGCAAAGAAAATGTCAATAGCCGAATATCCCGCTCTGCTTAAGAATATTCTAAAGCATGTTGAAACTTCGCTTGACTATACTGAAATTATGGAGTTTGCTCCTCTGCTCGCAGGAGGCAAACTCACCCTTCAAAGCACTAATATCCCCGGTGACGATGTTGTCGCTTGGGGCGGTAAAGATTATGAAGAAGCAAACGGTGCGTGGATTTGGAAGTATGACCTCGAAGAGGCTAAAAAGTTCTTACGTAAATGGATTTACGATATTGATGACTAAAGGTGTGATTTGATGAAAATTGTTGACGGTTTTGTTTTGAAAAATATAGCCAACTCATTCGTTGTCGTACCTTTGGGAAGTAACACCGTGTCTTTCAGGTCCATAATTTCACTTAATGAAACAGGTGCTTTTCTTTGGGAATTACTTAAAACTGACAAAACCAAAGAAGAACTGATTTCAGGTTTGCTTGCGGAATACGATGTTGATAAAGATACCGCCCAAAAAGATGTTAACGAATTTATAAATTCATTAAATGAGGCAAACCTGCTCGTATGATATATAAAACACCGAAATTACTTCCAATGAGCGAACTTTCACCTTTAATAGTAGGTTTAATTGATAGCGGTACCGATGTTTCTTTTACTGTAATAGGCGACAGTATGCAGCCTTTGGTGTACCACTGCCGCGATTCGGTTATACTCACCAGGTGCGACCCTGAAACTTTAAAAAAAGGTCAAATTACGCTCTATATAAGACCAAATGGGAAATATGTTTTACACCGCATTGTAAAGGTTAAAGACAAAACCTTTAATATGTGCGGCGACCATCAATATACTGTTGAAAAAAATGTGAAAAAAACGGCTGTGCTCTGTGTTGTAAAGGGTTTCACCCGAAACGGCAAAACTCACAGTTGTGACGAGTTTTTTTATAAATTATATTCTGATTTATGGGTGTTATTACTACCTGTTAGGCGATATATAATTACGCTTTACCGCCTGCCGAAAAAATTATTACCCAAGAAAATAAAATAAAATTTCTCAGCCCGATAAATCAGTCGGGCTGTAGCACTATTTAGAAGGAGTAGCATTTTATGAAACTTACCGAAATTATAAACGGTGATAAACTAAGCCTTTCATTCGAGGTTTTTCCTCCTAAAACCGACGATAAAATCGAAACCGTAACCGCTGCAGTTGACGAAATTGCCGACCTTAACCCCTCTTATATGAGCGTTACATACGGTGCAGGCGGCGGCACATCAGAATACACCGTAAAAATCGCCGAAGAAGTATTAAATAAGAATGTTACCCCTTTAGCACATCTTAGTTGCGTATCGTCAACCAAAGAAGAAATCAAAGAAAAACTGACCTTACTCAAATCAAAAGGTATCGAAAACATACTGGCTTTAAGAGGTGATATTCCCGAAGACAGAAAACTTTTAAAACAGGAATATAAATATGCCTCTGAACTGACCGAGGAAATTAAAAACTTCGGCGGATTTTGCATAGGCGGTGCCTGTTACCCCGAATCACACCCCGAAAGCACATCAAGTGCCGAGGATATTAAAAACTTAAAAGTCAAGGTCGATGCAGGTTGCGAGTTTTTAACCACCCAAATGTTTTTCGATAATAATATTTACTATAATTTCCTATATAGACTTCGTGACGGCGGAGTTAATATTCCGGTTGTTGCCGGTATTATGCCGGTTACAAACCCTGCATCAATAAAACGCATATGCCGTATTTCGGGCACTGCTCTACCCCAGCGTTTTATAAGAATTGTCGAAAAGTTCGGCGACAACCCCGCCGCCATGACCGAGGCGGGAATTGCCTACGCCACAGAACAGATTATTGACCTGTATGCCAACGGCGTCAAAGCAGTACATGTTTACTCTATGAATAAACCCGAAGTTGCCAAAAGGGTTATAAGCAACATTTCAGAGATAATCAAATGATTAGCGTAGCAGGAAACCTTTTATCATTAAAAAAAGCCGAACTTATCGCACGTCTTTGCGGAAGTAAAGATAGCGAAGTCTTAAATAAAGCCGAAACGATCGCACGGGAAATGATACCGTTTTTGAACTGCAAATACTGTTTTAGCGAAGTATCGGTCAAAATAAACGACAGCGATATCGATTTCGGTTTTGCCAAAACCCAAAGCCGTTCACTGGCTGGGTATTTAGGAAATTCCCAAAGTTGCTGCATTTTTGCCGCAACTTTAGGTCTTGATATTGACCGATTTATAAGGTTAAAAGGCACCGTTTCAATAACCGAACAATATTTAGCCGACGCGGTTGCTTCTACTTTGATTGAATCGCTTTGCGACTATGCAGTAAACACTATCCCCGACGCCGATATTAAACGCTACAGTGCAGGATACGGCGATTTTGATATTAAATTTCAAAAGCCTATCATAAATTACCTTAAAAAATTTCACGATTGCAACATTTCGCTCACCGAATCGGGACTTATGGTGCCGCAAAAATCGGTGACGGCAATAATAAGGAAACGCAAATGAACATTTTAGAAAATTTGAAAAACCGCCGCCTTTACTTTGACGGTGCAATGGGCACTCTTTTGCAACAGAAAAGACTTAAAACAGGCGAATGTACCGAACAGTGGAACATAACCCACCCCGAAGAAATAACCGCAGTTCATAAAAGTTATATAGATTCAGGTGCCGACATTTTATGTGCCAACACATTCGGCGTAAACAGTCTTAAATACGCCGACTGTGAGCCTTATATCGCCGCGGCGTTCGACTGTGCCAAAAAGGCTGTCGGCGGTATGGAAAACAAATATATTGCACTTGACATAGGGCCTTTGGGCAAACTTCTTAAACCGCTTGGTGACTTGGACTTTGAAAAAGCAGTTGAGATTTTTGCAAACACTGTCCGTATCGGTGTAAAATACGGTGCTGACCTTATTTTAATCGAAACCATGAACGACCTTTACGAAACCAAAGCGGCAGTTTTAGCGGCCAAAGAAAACAGTGATTTGCCGATATTTGTAACCAATGCTTACGGTGAAGACGGTAAACTTATGACCGGTGCCGACCCTAAAACAGTTATTGCGACCTTGGAAGGCTTAGGCGTTGATGCTATCGGTCTTAACTGCTCGGTCGGTCCCGATAAAATGTTGCCCGTTATAAAAACCTACGGCAAATACTGTTCACTTCCCATAATTGTAAGCCCAAATGCAGGTCTGCCCGAATTAAAAAACGGCAAAACCGTTTATGATATTACGGCAGATGATTTTGCAAAATGTATGCAAAAAATAGCAACCATTGGTGCAACCGTACTTGGCGGTTGCTGTGGTACTACACCTGAATACATTAAGGCAACCAAAGATTTAACCTGCAACTTAGAATTGCCTGAAAGAAAAGTTACACCTAAAACGGTCATTTCTTCATATACTCATACGGTAGAGTTTGGCGATATACCCATACTTATCGGCGAACGAATCAACCCCACCGGCAAAAAACTCATTAAAGAAGCTTTAAGAGAAAAAAATTACTCATATATTTTATCCGAAGGCGTAAACCAAGCCGACGCAGGTGTTCATGTACTTGACATCAACGCAGGATTGCCCGAAATTGACGAAGCCGACGCTTTATGTTCGCTCGTTTACGGTATGCAAAGTGTCAGCAATTTACCGCTGCAAATTGACACTTCGAATAGTCTTGCACTCGAAAAATCACTAAGAATTTATAACGGAAAACCGCTTATAAATTCGGTTTCGGGTACTAAAAAAAGCATGTCGGAAGTATTCCCGTTAGCCAAAAAATACGGCGGTGTAATAATCGCCCTGACAATAAGTGAAGACGGCATACCCGATACAGCCGAAGGCCGTTTAGCGGTTGCCGAAAACATAGTAAGGGAAGCACAAAAATACGGCATTAAAAAGCAGGATATTATCGTCGACCCGCTATGTATGACCGTTTCCTCTGACACACAAAGTGCAAATATTACACTGAATTCCGTAAAACTTATAAAAGAAAAGTTAGGTGTACCCTGCAGTTTGGGTGTTTCAAACATTTCGTTCGGACTGCCCAAAAGAGATTTGATAAATTCCTGCTTTTTTACGCTATCTTTAAATGCAGGACTTGACGCGGCAATTATGAATCCCTTTTCCGCTCAAATGATGAATGCATATTATTCTTTTTTGGCACTGAGCGGCAAGGATAAAAACTTCAATAAATATATTGAATATTCCGAAACCGTAGCAGATAGTACGGCTACAGTTTCTACGGTTTTTTCGAAGAAAAAGTCCGCTATGGACAGTGAACTCACTCTATCCCGAGCCATAATAAAAGGACTTACCGCCGAGGTTAAAAGCACAACCGAACAGTTGCTTTTAACCAAAAACCCCATGGACTTAATAGAAAGCGAAATAATACCCGCACTAAATGAAATCGGTACTGCTTTTGAGCAAGGCAAAGCATATTTGCCGCAACTTTTAATCAGTGCCGAGGCGGCAAGCGAGGCGTTTAAGGTGATAAAAACCAAACTGCCCTCTTCTGCCGACACATCTAAAAAAATCGTACTTGCCACCGTTAAAGGCGATATTCACGACATCGGCAAAAACATAGTCAAGGTACTGCTTGAAAACTACGGTTTTTTTGTAGAAGACTTAGGCAAAGATGTTGACCCCGAGATTATAGTTGCCGCCGCCAAAAATGCAAAAATAGTCGGCCTTTCGGCACTTATGACCACCACCGTTCCCGCTATGGAAGAAACCATTAAAAGAATAAAGGAAACCTACCCCGATACATTTATTGTTGTCGGCGGTGCGGTACTTACTAAAGAATACGCCGATATGATAGGTGCCGACCTATACTGTAAAGATGCCATGGACACGGTCCGTGCCGCACAAAAAATATTCGGTTAAACAAAAATTCCCGAAGGAAAATCCTTTGGGAATTTTTTATATTATAATTGTGACCTTGAAATTTTTACGGCATTTAGGACAGCAAACATTATTTGTGCCTCTTTTTATGGGCAACCTCAACACCGCTTTACAGTGCTTACATCTTCTGTACCGCTTTTTACATATATCCCTTAAACGTGAAACGCCGAGAGAAAAGAATCCCTTGACCGATGTAAAAATCTTTAAATATGCCATGTTTTCCTTTTGTCTTGCATAAATGTTCCTTGAAAAAACACGAAACAAAGAATAACCTATTACCGCCAATTCAAGCAAATAAACCGCAAATGAATCTAAAAATAAATTTAAAACACTGAGCACAGCCCAAAGTGCAAACAAAAACCAATACAATTTATCAATGCCGTATCTGTTGTACATAAAATTTGCAATAGCCTGTCTTATTTTCCACATAAAATCACCGCCGAATATAATTATACTCTTTTACTTTTGAAAAATGTTAACAAAATAACAACTTTTTAACATTTTATTATTATCGGCATAATACCGTCACACAAAATATCCACCACCGCATAACTACAATATCCGCACCTGCTATGGGACAAAGCACCCGGATTTATTACATATATATCATCTATATACTCGATTTTTGCCACATGGGTATGACCATAAAGTGCAATTTTTGCACCAACCGTTTTAGCAGTTTCCAAAAGCCGTTCGGTACCGTATTTTACACCCAAATTATGCCCATGGGTATAAAAAATTCTCCTACCGTTTATATTTTCGGCACCGTTTAGCGAAAAATCACTGCCGAAATCACAGTTACCATTTACAATGTAAAATTTTTTATCGGGATAATATTCTTTTAAACCTTCAATCTGCTTTGCACCGTCACCCAAATAAAACACATGATGTACTTCGGGTTGTGAGTCTAACGCCTTCATAGCGGCACTTGTCATTCCATGGCAGTCGGACATAACGAGTATTCGCACGAAATTTCACTCTTTCTTTTATGTAATCTGTTTGTGACATTTGTCATATAAATATATTGTATACGAAAAGTGGGGTGATTTCAATGGACAACAGTCAATTTGAAAACTTTTTAAAAACTGCGGCTGCAAAACTCGGCATGACACCCGAATCGCTTAAACAGGCGGCAAAATCGGGCGATACAGAAGCAATTTTGTCAAAACTTGACCCGTCTTCGGCAACTAAAGTACGAAATGCAATGAACGACCCTAGGACCGCAGAAAAAATCAAAAAAGCCTTTGGCGATAAATAAAAAGGAACAGGATAAAATATATGGACGATATGGCAGATAAAATTACCGAACTTTTAGCCGACCCCGATGCAATGGTAAGAATAAAACAAATGGCAGAAACCTTATTTTCGGGGGACAACGAGGCTGATAATAAACCCAAACAACCCGAAACAGGCGGATTTTCTCTGCCAGATGGGTTTGACCCCATGAAACTTATGGGGATTATGTCGGCTTTAAATTCCAACGGCAACGACAACCGTGCGGGTCTGCTTTTGGCACTCAAACCGCACCTTACAATCGAACGGCAACAAAGGGTTGACCGAGCGGTAAAACTTTTGAAAATAGCATCTTTATTACCTATTTTGAAGGAACAAGGCATTCTTGACCTATTTTAGGAGTTGACAGTATGGCGGGCAATAATAACGATATGGAAAGAATGCAAAAAGATGCCGAACAACGTATGAGGGATATGCAACGGCGTTCTCAAAGGTTTACTTCCTCACATGATATGCCGCCCGTACCTAATTTTGTAAAATTAAATCCCGATTTAAGAAACGAACCTATAAAACCTAAACCGAAACCGCAAGAAAAACCGCCCTTATGCAGTAACACAAAGGGCGGTAAAGGTTTTGATTTGCTGAAAATGCTCAATTTTAAAAATCTTAAAATTGACAGTGATGTTATAATAATTGTTGTACTTATATTTTTACTGTCAGGCGACGACACCGATGAACTTCTTTTAATGGCTTTACTTTATATCATGCTGTAATGCTGAAAAAATATCGGCAAGTTGGGTTATTTTAAGTTGCTCGGAACGGACAGTTTCGGCAATACCAACCGAAGACAAAGCCGATTTTATCTGTTCTTTGCTATAGCCTGCACCTGCCGATACCGAGTTTACAAGCGTCTTTCTGCGTTGACCGAACGAGGCTCTGACAAATTTAAAGAATGCTTTTTCGTCTTTCACTTCCACAGGCGGTTTATTGAGTATTTCAAGCCTTATTACCGCACTGTCAACATTAGGCGACGGCATAAACGACCCGTGTGAAACATTAAACAGCATTTTAGGGTTACTATAATAGTTTACTGATACCGTAACTGCACCCGAAATTCTGCTGCCGACCTCGGCACAAATACGCTCAGCCGCTTCCTTTTGCACCATTACTGTTATAGATGTAATGGGTAACCTGCTTTCAAGCAAATGCATTATAATAGGTGAAGTTATGTAATACGGCAGGTTGGCACAAACAGAAACCTTACCGCTAAACCTTTCACTTATTATCTTTTCAATGTCGAGTTTCATTGCGTCGCCGAATATAATCTCTACATTATCAAATTCTGCCAAGGTTTCGGCAAGTACAGGCCGAAGCCGCTGGTCAAGTTCAATGCTCACTACCCTTTCTGCCCTCTTGGCAAGTTCGGCAGTCAACACACCAATACCGGGACCTATTTCAATTACACCGGTTTCACCGTCACTTACGGCACTGTCCGCCATTTTAGGACAAACTGTCGGATTAATTAAAAAATTTTGTCCCAAACTTTTTTTAAAGGTAAAATCATTTTTACCTAAAACTTCTTTTATAACCTTTGGGTTTGTGAGTTCCATAAACTAATCCCTTCGTATTAAAAATTATTTAACAAAATTCCACTTGTTAAATATAGGTAACTCTGTTATACTATAAATTGAAAATAAATTTCCGTAAATAAGACGGAGGTCGCTAATGAAATTTTACCAAAAGAAAAAGCAGTTGTCAATGTGGATTACGGCATTCATATTCGTAGCACTGGTAATTATTTTTAAAGAACTTATATCGGCTTTCCCCATAGTGCTTTCGGTAATCGGCAACTTTGTTTCAATTTTAAGTCCTTTTATCATAGGCTTTATAATTGCGTTCTTACTTTTTCTGCCCTGCAGTAAAATTGAAACACTTTTAAAGAAACTCAAAAAACCCAAATTTATAGGTAAACACGCAAGAGGTATTTCGGTACTTGCCGTTTATATTATAAGCGTCGCCGTTATTGCTGTTTTGCTGTCGCTTATTATTCCTTGGGTGGTTAAAAACCTTATTGAAATTTATAACAATCGTACTGTTTACTATAACATTATAGTAGATTTTATAAACTCAAAATGCGGTGATGACGGCAAAATTTTCGGCATTGACCCCGTACCGCTCTATAGTTATATTAATCCCGAAACCTACTTAAAAGGTATTGATATAAGTAAACTTACCACCGTTGCAAACGGAGCGTATAAGTTTGGTTTGGCTTTAGTTGATGTTGTCCTTGCGGTATTTTCGTCAATCTATATGCTTATCAGCCGCGAAAGTGTCGTAAGAAGTATCGGAAGAATTTTCACTTTGTTTGCATCTAAGAAAAGCGTTTTATCGGCATATGATTATCTTTGCAAAATTTCAAAAATTTTCTATTCCTATATTTACAGTGCTTTGATAGATGCCTTCGTGGTAGCCATTTCGTGCACTGCCGCTTTCTTTGTTATAGGCGTTGATTACGCACCTCTGTTTGGTCTTTTGGTCGGTCTTTCCAACCTTATCCCCTACTTCGGTGCAATTATAGCCGGTGTCGGTGTTTCGGTCTTTACGCTCGTAACCGACGGATTTATTCCCGCAATAATAGTTGCTGTAGTTGTTCTTGTCATACAACAGGTTGACTGCAACATTATTCAACCGAGAATTGTCGGTCATACTGTAGGTATTCCGCCGTTACTGACCTTAATTGCCATTACACTTGGCGGTGGACTTATGGGATTTTGGGGCATTTTAATCGGTGTACCGATTGCCGCAAGTATTCAAATGATTGTTAATGATATAATTATCCACCACGAACAAAAAGTATTGGCAGAGTCGGTCGACCAAACACTTGACGAAATCACACTGCCCGAAAATACAGAAACAAAATAATAATTAAAAATAAAAAACGGTTGCAGTGCAACCGTTTTTTATTTTACTCTATCGGCTCAAAATCGCTTGCACCGTGCTTGCAAAGAGGACAAACAATATCTTCGGGCAACTCATCACCCTCATAAATATATCCGCAAATCTTACAAACAAAACCTTTTTTGCCGTCAGTTTCAATCTTAGGCTTTACATTTTTATGATAGTATGCATAGGTCATAGTTTCAGCATCTGAAATAACCCTTGCTTCGGTCACACTGCATATAAACATTCCATGTGTGTCAAGGTCTACATACTGTTCAACCTTAAGCGACATAAACGAGTTTATATAACGGGGCAAAAACGCAAGTCCGTTGTCGGCGTAAAGCGGGGTCATGTTTTGAAATTTATCTATATTTCTTCCGCTCTTGAATCCAAACTGTTCAAACACCGAAAACGGTGCATCAACCGACAGACAGTTAATATTCATAATACCCGACTGTTTAATAACATGATGTGAATAGTTTTCCTTATTTATTGTAACGGCAAGACGGTTTGGTGTGCTTGTAACCTGTGTCACGGTATTTACAATAAGTCCGTTATCCTTTTTGCCGTCGTTAGATGTTACAACATAAAGTCCGTAACCGATATTAAATAAAGCGGTAAGGTCATTTTTATCGGCAGTAGCACTGTCCATAGCCTTATAATCGCGGCAAAGTTCATCTGCCAAGACTTCTAAACTTTCACTGCTCTCTGAATTTAATGCCGAACGAATTGTAACGGTATTATCGGCAAATGTAAGATTTTTACTGTTTTCAAGCATTGACTTCATGGTCTTAGCCGCAAGCGGTGCCCATGAGCCGTTTTCGATAAATGCAACGGTACGGTTTTGATAACCGCGTTCGGTTAAATGGTCGATAAACTGTTTCATAAACGGGAAAATATCGGCATTATAGGTAGTAGTAGCAAGTACAAGTTTACTGTAACGGAATGCGTCTTCAACCGCCTCTGCCATGTCGCATCTTGCAAGGTCATTAAGCACAACCTTAGGGCAACCCTTTGATTTTAATAAGTCGGCAAGTTGTGAGACCGCCTTGGCAGTATTACCGTAAACCGAAGTATATGCAATAACAATACCTTCGGTTTCAACTGCATATGACGACCATGTCAAATAAAGGTTTAAATAGTAACCTAAATTTTCACTTAAAACAGGTCCGTGTAAAGGACAAATGGTCTTGATATCGAGTGCCGCTGCCTTTTTCAGTAAACCTTGAACTTGAGCACCGTATTTGCCGACAATACCAAAGTAATAACGTCTTGCTTCGCAGGCCCAATCTTCCTCGACATCCAATGCACCGAACTTGCCGAAACCATCAGCCGAAAAAAGTACCTTATCGGTACTGTCATAGGTAACGATAACCTCAGGCCAGTGTACCATAGGTGCTGTCACAAAGTTCAACTTATGTTTACCTAAATCAAGTGTATCTCCCTCACCTACCACAATACGGTTGTCGGTAAACTCTGTTCCGAAAAACTGATTCATCATAGCAAAAGCCTTTGCCGAAGAAACTATTGTAGTATCGGGACTAAACTTTAAAAAATTTACAATATTCGCCGAATGGTCAGGTTCCATATGTTGAATAATAAGATAATCAACCTTTCTACCGTCTAAAACCGACTCAATATTATCAAGCCATTCATGGGTAAACCTTGCATCAACAGTATCCATTACAGCGATCTTATTGTCTAAAATTATATACGAATTATATGCCATACCGTTAGGCACAATATACTGACCTTCAAAAAGGTCAATGCTATGGTCATTTACACCGATATAACGAATATCATTTGTAATGTTCATTAAAGCACTTCCTTTTAATTATTTTTATTCATTTTAACACATATGTTTTAACTTTTCCAGCAGTTTAGAATATTTTTATAATATTTTTTACCTATTTCCATATTGCTATTACGGTAAAAATAAACTATAATATATTTAAGTATAGACATATTGGAGGAAAGATATGAAACTGCTTGCAATAGACGGAAACAGTATCATAAACCGTGCCTTTTACGGTATAAAGTTACTCTCTACCAAGACGGGTATTTATACTAACGGCATTTACGGTTTTATGAATATATTAGGCAAACTTTGTGAAATGGAACAACCCGACGGTGTTGCAATAGCGTTTGACCTTAAAGCACCGACGTTCAGGCACAAAGAATATGCTGAATATAAAGCGGGCAGAAAACCCATGCCCGACGAATTACGCGAACAGTTTCCGCTTCTCAAAAAACTGCTTACCCTAATGGGTTATACCTGCTTAGAACTCGATGGTTATGAGGCCGACGATATTTTGGGAACGCTTGCCAATATGTGCGAACAGTCGGGCGACACCTGCGTTATAGCAACAGGTGACCGCGACTCTTTTCAATTAGTTTCCGAACACACAAAAGTTTTACTTTCCGCCACTAAAATGGGACGTCCCGAAATCACACCTTATACCCCTGATACAATCTATGAAAAATACGGTGTCACACCTTTGCAAATGATTGAAATCAAGGCTTTACAGGGTGACTCTTCCGATAACATACCCGGTGTCAAAGGCATAGGCGAAAAAGGTGCTGTTGACCTTATAAGGAAATTCTCATCAATAGAAAATATTTATGAAAATATAGATTCAATAGCCGTCACCGAAACCCTTCGCAATAAACTGAAAGACGGTAAGGATTCGGCATTTTTAAGCCATAAACTCGGAACTATTTATCGCGAAGTTCCGCTTGGGATTTTTATTTCAGACCTTAAAACCAAACCACGTAGCGAAAAAGAACTGTCGGCATTTTTATCCGAACTTGAATTTTTTGCAATGCTGCAAAAATTAGGACTGACCGCAGTAGAGTTAAACACAGAAACCGAAGTGCCGACCAAAGCGGTTGAAACTGTCACACTGCTCAAAATTTTATCGACCATAAGTACAACAAAAGAATGTACCCTAAAAAGTATTTCGGGCGGTTATTCGGTTTTTTCCGACGGTACCGTATGCGATATAGACCTAAGAGATATTGCGGGTATTTTATCCGACAGCAGTATAAAAAAGGAAGTTTACGACTCTAAAACACTTTATAAAGACTGTTTTACTTTAGGTCTTACTATAGAGGGCGTAACATTTGATACAACCCTTGCTGCATACCTTATCAATCCGTCTTCATCGGATTACGAACTCGGCCGTCTGGCTGCCGAATATAAGGTACCCTTATGCAAACTCAATAACGGTGAAATTTCAGATGTTGCACTTACACATAACATAAATAAAATTTTAGCCGAAAAAATTTCAAATGACGGTATAGATAATCTGCTTTTTGAAATCGAACTGCCCTTAGCACGCGTTTTAGCCGAGATGGAAACGGTCGGTTTTTCGGTTGATAAAAAAAGCATTGAACGTTACGGAAACGAACTCGGTCTTCGCATAAACGAACTCGAAAGTTCTATTTGCAATCATGTAGGTTATGTGTTTAATGTCAACTCAACCAAGCAATTAGGCGAAGCACTTTTTGAAAAATTGGAACTTCCCTGCAAAAAGAAAACCAAACGCGGATATTCTACCGATGCTGCAGTTTTAGAAGAACTGAAAGACCTTCACCCCGTCATTTCAGAACTTTTGGAATACCGCACACTTACAAAACTTAAATCAACCTACTGTGACGGTTTGGTAACCGCAATTACCGCTGACTGCAGAATACACTCTACCCTCAACCAAACCGAAACCAGAACTGGCAGAATAAGTTCCTCAGAACCCAATTTGCAAAACATTCCCGTTCGCCGTTCTGAAGGTAAAGAACTTCGCCGTTTCTTTAATGCTAAAGAAGGTTTTGTTCTATGTGATGCCGACTATTCGCAGATTGAACTGCGTGTTTTAGCACATATCGCAGGCGACAAAAACATGATAAATGCATTTAACAGCGGCACCGATATTCACACCGTCACCGCAAGTCAGGTCTTTAATATGCCCGAAAGTATGGTGACCCCTGTAATGCGTTCAAGAGCAAAGGCGGTCAATTTCGGCATTGTATACGGAATAGGTGCGTATTCGCTTGCCAAAGATATCGGCGTAACAAATAAAGAGGCCGCCGCTTATATCGCAGGCTATCTCGCCACCTACCCGCAAGTTGACAAATATATGCATGAGGCAATAGAAAAAGCCAAAGAACAAGGCTTTTCACAAACCATGTTCGGCAGAAGAAGACTTTTGCCCGAACTTAAAAATTCCAACCGTATGTTGGTTGCATTCGGCGAACGTGTCGCCCGAAATATGCCTATCCAAGGCACCGCCGCCGATATTATAAAAATCGCCATGATAAAGGTGAGCAACCGACTTAAAACCGACATTCCCGAAGCAAGCCTTATTATGCAGGTGCACGATGAACTGATAGTTGAAGCGCCCGAAGAAAAAGCCCAACTTGCCTGCAAAATTTTAAAAGAGGAAATGGAAAAGGCTGTCAACCTATTAGTGCCTCTTACCGTTGATGCCGCATACGGCAAAACATGGTACGATGCCAAAGGATGATATAAAATGGCGGATAATAAAAAACTGATTATATTTATCTGTACAGGCAACACCTGCCGCAGTCCTATGGCAGAGGCACTGTTTAAAAAACGGTTACAAAACGACAACATCAATGATATAACCGTTTTAAGCAAGGGCCTTTCTTCTAATTTTAATGAGCCTGCGGCAAAAAATGCCGTATCGGTCATGAAAGAATACGGTTGTGATATATCAGCACACCGCTCTAATTCACTTATGAAGTGCCACCTGCAAAATACCGACCTTTTTGTTTGTATGACCGAAAGTCACGCATCGACACTTAAACTTTGCGGTATTAAAGGTGAAAAAATTGCCGTTATGAACATTCCCGACCCTTACGGCGGAAATGAGGACACATATCGCCAAGCCGCCGAAAAAATTGATACCGGACTTGATGAGATTTATGAGTACATTAAAAAACTTTGATATACTGCCTTTAAGTCGTGACATGTTAGACCAAGCCGAATATGTAGAAAAAATCTCACTCGGCAGTGAAGCATGGACTAAAAAAGGTATACTGGACACAATAAGCACAAACGGAAAATACTATGCCGCGACTTTAGGTGGCGACTATGTAGGGCACGGCGGTATGACCGTCGTTTTAGACGAAGCTTACATAACAAATATTGTAATCGACCCTAAGTTTCGCCGCATGGGTGCCGCAAAACTCATTTTAGATAAACTATGCTTTGAAGCCCAAACTTTGGGTACGGCCTTTATTTCTTTAGAGGTTAGAGAAAGCAATTTAGCGGCTATCGGTTTATATAAACAAAAAGGATTTACACCTGTGGGCTTTCGTAAAAATTTCTACAGAAATCCAAATGAAAACGCCGTTATTATGACACTTAACTTTTAACACAAAGGTAGAAAATATGAAAATATTAAGTATTGAATCATCATGTGATGAAACGGCCGCCGCCGTTTTAGAAGGCAGAAACGTACTGTCAAACGTTGTTGCGACCCAAATTGAAGAACACCGTATTTACGGCGGTGTTGTGCCTGAAATCGCATCACGCCGCCATACCGAAGCAATATCGTCGGTAGTAAACAAGGCATTAAGCGATGCCAATATCGGTTTTGCGGACATTGATGCCGTTGCAGTAACCTTTGCACCCGGACTTATCGGTGCTTTACTTATAGGTGTAAACTATGCCAAAGGCCTTGCAATGTCATTAGGAGTATCTCTTATCCCCGTTCACCATTTAAGAAGTCACATCGCATCAAACTACTTAACACACAAAAATTTAGAGCCGCCTTTTTTGTGCTTACTTGTATCGGGCGGAAACAGTTTAATTGTTAAGGTCAACAACTATACCGATTTTCAGATACTCGGTAAAACCCGCGATGATGCCGCAGGTGAATGTTTTGATAAATCGGCAAGGTCAATGGGACTTGATTACCCAGGCGGTGTTATGCTTGACAAAATAGCAACAACATCTGATTTTTCAAAGTATCCCTTACCTACCCCTAAGGTTGACGGTGCCGAACTTGATTTCAGTTTTTCGGGACTTAAAACCGCTGTTATTAACATTACTCACAACGCTGAGCAAAAGGGCGAAAAAATTGATGTGCCCGTGCTTGCCGCAACAGTAAGGGAAAGGGTTTGCGATATACTTATAGCAAACACACTTCGTGCCGCCGAAATAACAGGATTTGAAAAGATAGTCCTTGCGGGCGGTGTTTCAGCAAACTCGGAACTTCGCCGCAGAATGACCGAGGAATGTCAAAAAAGAAACCTTCAATTATATCTGCCAGAGCCAAAATACTGCGGTGACAATGCCGCCATGGTAGGTGCTCAAGCCATGTATGAATATGAGTCGTGCAACATAGCAGGTAGCGAACTTAATGCCGTAGCCACACTTAATATAGACTACAGAAAATAACGGAGATTTTGTATGAAACGTATTTTTTCTTTAATTGTCGCAATGCTGACTTTTATAATGCTTTTTACCGCTTGCGGGAATGATACCACCGAATGTCCGTATTTCATAGGAAAAAGTTATACATTTGTTTCGTCTGCCGAGCAGTACGAAAATTTTAAATTTGATGTAGTATACTCTGACAGCGAAAAAGATGATGACGGAATTATAATCGCCCAAAATATTGAAGCAGGCAAAAAAATCGACCGCAACAGTAAAATAACACTGACTGTAAGTTTGGGCAAAAAGAAAGCAACTGTCCCCGATGTTAAAGGGCTAAGCATTGACGCCGCAAAAGTGATGATAGAACAAGCGGGATTTGTGCCCGAAATTGTTTACAGAACTCACGATGAAATCGAGGAAAACCTTTGCTACGGCACAACACCCAATATCGGCGAACAGGCGGCAATCGGCTCTAAAGTGTCGGTATGTATAAGCCTTGGAGCCAAGAAAAATTTTATTAAAATAGTAAATTTTGTAGGCATGAACGAACAACAAGGGGTGGCGAAAATCCTCGAAATGGGACTTAACGTCGGCAGAATAACCTATGAAGACTCCGAGAAACAAAGCGGTACAATAATTGAGCAGTATCCCGACTATGCAAAATCGTTGGAGATTGCCGAAGGTTCGCTTATAAATCTTATAATTGCAAAATAAAGGTGGGATAAATATGGCCGGTAAAAAGGCTATTGATGCACTGATACTCCACAGGAAAAACTATAACTGTGCACAGGCGGTAGCATTACCATTTTGCGACGAATTGGGACTGGATAAAGAAACCGTCAAAAAGGCAATGGAAGGTTTTGGCGGCGGTATGGGAAACCATAAATTAACCTGCGGTGCACTGTCGGCGGCTGTATTTGTCGCAGGTGTAAAATGCGGCGGGGATTTGAATAACCCCAATTCAAAACTTAATACCTATAAAATATGCAAAGAAATTGACGAAACGTTTGAAAAAGAATGTGGCTCTTGCCTCTGCGGCGAAATAAGAGGTGCAAAATCCCAAAAACCGTTAAAATCATGTGAAGAATGTATTTTACTTGGTGTCGAACTCGCTGAAAAGGTTAAATGTTAAAAATAAAACCGCAACCGTTACCAAATGGTAACGGTTGCGATTTTATATACCCTTGTACTTTCGTCTTGTTGCAAGACCGCCCCTAATGTGCCGTTCACTTTTGTTATGTTCAAGCACAACCTTAACCTCTTTCCATAACTGTGGATTACTAATCTTCAATCGGTCAGTAACGTCTTTATGTACAGTAGATTTAGATATTTTAAACTGTTTAGCGGCGGCACGGACTGTAGCCGAATTTTCAATTATGTATTCTCCTAAAATCACCGCTCGCTCATAACTTGCATTCCTCATACAATCAACTCCCTAAAGTTAGTTAATTATATGAAAAACTATATAAAATTATACCTTTATATAATCTTTAAACTTGCACCCTAAACATAAACAATCCGTCAACAAACTATGTCATTGACGGATTGTTCATTAAAAAAGAGGATGAATTTTATCTTAATTATTATTTCTTTTTCTTAGTAATAATAACAGCGACTACAGTGATTGCTGCAACTGCCAATAATACAATAAGAATTATCCACAATGTGGAATTAGAATCGTTATCATTATCGATATCGGTATCGGTATCAACATCAACTACAGGAGTAGAAACTGTGCTGTCAGTCAAATCCGACGGCTCAGATGTTACCTCTAATTGAGGTATAACTTCACTCTTAGTGTCGCCACACACAGAACATTTGGCCTCTTTTAAACCTGTAGCGGTTTCAGTAGCAACAGTTACTACTACAAAATCACCGTATTTATGCTCTGTTTTTGTGATAGCCTTGGTATTTTTGTTACCGCATTTGCTGCATTCGCGAACTTGTACGCCTTCTGCATCACAGGTTGCTTCTTTATCCGCTTTCCACTCACCATAACTATGGCTGAGTTTATTGATTTCGCGTGTTTCGAAAGCACCACAACCGGCAACAGTACAAGTGCGTTTTTCGACACCTTTTGCAGTACATGTAGCAGCGGTTTCAACGGTCCATTCACCAAAGGTATGACCGAGTTTATTAACTGTACGAGTCTCGGAAATACCGCAACCGGCAACAGTACAAGTGCGTTTCTCAGAGCCGTTCGAAGTGCAAGTTGCCTTTGTTACAACGGTCCAATTAGAGAAGTTATGAGTTTTGCAAACAACACCTATTTGTGCCTTAGAAGTACCCTCAACGACAACGGCAGTGCTGTTTTTAGCAGTGTATTTGATAGAAATATCTTTCTTGCCGATAGCAGCATTGGTTTTAGCCTTAAGTGTCAAAACAAAAATTTCACCGGACACCTTTTTTGCTGTTGTGAAAGCAAGTGCTGCTTTGCCATCTTCTACTGCATTGATAAACGCCGATGAATCCTTCCATTCACCCTCTGCTTCGAAAACGTTTTTATCATATGAGAACTCTAATCCCATAGATGAAATAGCATCCACATCCTTGAGTGAAACAGAAACGGTCACTGTGTCACCCTGTTTAACCTCAGTTGCAGAGGCTTTTAAGACGACACTACCACCGGTGGCAGCAAAGGTTGCTACGGACAGCGATAATATGAGAACAATGCTAATAAGCATAGCAATTAGTTTTTTCATTTTACTACCTCCATGTCAATCAAAGGATAATCTTGGAACAAAGTATGATACAATAAACGGATAGCGTCTGCATCATCTACTTTGTAATCGCCATTGAAGTCAGCAACCTGATTGATAGTGTAACCGTCAAATCCTAAAGTATAATAAAGGAGATGGACAGCATCTGCATCGTCAATAACTTCGTCACCGTTTACATCGCCTAAAATATAGGTTAATGCTTCGGTGAAATCAAACTTTTCTATATAAGAACAATCATTGCAGGTGTGAATAGAATAACCTTCCTCATTATACTTCGGTTCAATAACCGTGGCTTCGCCCCAGTTATGAGGTTTGGTTTCAACTACATTGGTAGTCCTGTCAAGCTCTTCCCTACACTCTTCCTTTGCACAATAGATAACTAAATCATAACTGCCTTCTTTGTCGCAGGTAGAATCTTCATAGTTTTCAACTACTGCTGTATCAGGAGTATGATCAGCATATTTTTCATAATCTACAGAATCTCTTATCTGTTCCTCTCCGCATACCGAACAGTAAACAACACTGTCGTACTTGCCCAATGCGGTGCAGGTAGACGGCTCGTCATTTTCTTTAACTGCCTCAGCAGGAGTACCGGGGCATTCGGTGTGATAACCGGTAGCAGAGAATCCGCAACTGTCAACAGTACATGTGTAGGTTGTAAAGCCGGGTTTTGAACAGGTAGGTGCAGTAACAACACCCTCACCGTAGGTATGAACATTAGCAGTAAATTTTTCAGAAACAAAAGGAACTGCTACAGTTTTCTTGCCTTCTCTATCAAAATATGAACAGTCATATTCGCTCATAAACAATTCAGCAGTAATATCACTGTCAACGCAGGTGTCAATAATAGGAGTGAGAGTTAATGATAATAACTCATCAGTACCCGAATATCTACCGACTCCGGCAAGATTCAGCCAAAAGAATATATATCCTTTATCTTGGTTGAACTCAACTTTTGGTGTAACACCTAAAAAAGTGCTTGTTGCTATTGAATCTGCCTTAATTTCAAATACTTCTGTATCAAATTTTACTTTTAATCGTAATTGGTCAATACCGGTATTTTCGGTAATATTGATTGCAACTTTAATCTCATCGCCTTGGTTGATAATACTGTTATTATCTGAAATGGTGGAAGCGGCGGACTGAGCCTCCACTTCCACCTTAAGAATTTCATCAGTAATATCATCTGCAAAAGCAGTTAATGAACAAAGCGAAGCAATCAAAGCAACAACCAAAAAAATAGAAAATATTTTTTTGAGTTGCATTTATATTTACCTCCGTTAATTAAGAGCAGCGTTAAGAAGTAAGTTATAGTCGTCGATATCTACTTCACCATTACGGTTCATATCAAATACGTAACCGATTTCAGCATAATTTATTTCGATATTTTCATAATCGGCCATGTACTCATCTAATGCAGCAAAATCGTTAGCCTTGTATTCGCCGTCTTCTACTGCATCTCCAAGTTTAACAAGGTCAATCACTGCAGTTGCATCGGTATTATTCGCAACTGTAGTTGTACCGTCATACTCACCTTTTTGTATAATATCTTCACCAAATGTGAGTTCTTCATCATCAAGTGTGAATACAAATGCATCTGATGCTGCAGCAACTGTATCGGCAATATCAAACTCGATTATTGCAATTACAGTGCTACCAGTATATTCTACATCAGAAGCAGTGTTTAAAATAACCTTTAAAGTACCATTATTAAAACTTGCACCGCTATGTAAAGTGTTAGCGAAAGCATCGATGGTTTCCATACCTTTGAAGGTAAGACCTTCACCATCAACAGCAATTTTAGTTACAATGTTGCTGATAAATGCTTTTGCCTCAAGTTCCTCAGGAGCATTTGCATCCTTATTAACGGTTAAAATAAGGTCAAGATATAATTTACCGCTATTTACAGTCTTAACAGCACCATTAAGACCGCTTGTTTTAAGAGAGAATGTTACGCTCTGATTGTATGCAGGGATTACCTTACTATTATCAACATACTCTTTGCAAATGTTACACCACTTTCCTGCCTCATGACCGTCTTTACCATACTGTGCAGGAATTTCCGCTTTATTTTCGTAATCATCATTGTGATTGGTTTTAGGCAACTTAATACCTTCAAGTTGCTTAGCGGCCTCGGCATCTGCAACATCTTCAAGTACTACTTCTTCGCCTTCTTCGCCAATATATGTAGCGGTTTTACATTCTGTACAATAAACAAATGCATTCCAACCGTCAGCAGTACACTTTGCAGCTTGATAACTTAAATTGATAGCATCAAGGTGAGCAGCAGGGTCTTCTTCATTTATAGCGGTCCATGCATAGTTACATTTACCGTTATCGCCATGACCGGGATTAGTACAAATGTACTCGAAGTAGCCGTCTTCTGTACAGGTATGGCTATGGGTTCTGCGGTCAGCATCATAGTGTTCCATCGGTACCTCTAAAATGCTGAGTTCATCAAGAGTAGACGGAGTTAAGCCTTCGCCTTTAATTAAACGAAGTGCATCACAGCGCACGCATTTATAACATTCTTTTTGACCTCTTGCTTCAGCACCTTCACCTTGACACATTGCAGGAATTTCACCTATACGATTGGTAAAATTATGCTTCAATTTTGCCATAGGATCCATACCGTTCAAGATTTCACCGCAATTTGTACACATGGCACCGGCATCGTAACCGTCTTCGGTACATGTGGGATCTTTTTTGCTCATGACAACCTCAAAGCCATCATGGTTATATGCTGCACCAAATGTAGCGGCAGCCTTAGCCGCATCTAAATCTGCGGCTTCTTTAGTTACAGGAGTGTTGTTGTTTTCAACATCGATGTAACTGACTTTACCGCATACTTCACAGAAATCAAATGCATAAATACCGTCATCATAGCAGGTTAATTCTTGTGCATCATAATGTTTCTTATTTTCGGCAATATGTGCATCTTTTGTACCTTCATGAGTTTCGGTAACAGGTACTTCTTTCCACTTACAACCTTCGGTGTGGCAGGTACGTACAGTGAAAGCATCTGCTTCGCAGGTTGCATCTGTAAATACAACTTCAACATTATGAGTTGTAATGCGATCAATAATTAATTCTTCCTCACTTACAACAACCTTGTTATCTTCAACATCAATTGCAATAACACCGCAACCTTCGTTCTTGCAAACATAATGTGCTTTAATACCGGTTTGAACACAACTTGCAGGTACTTCATCAACTAATTCAGACCAAGTATGGTTGGTAGCAATAGGTGCAAGATATTTATCGTGATTTTCGTCCTCAAGAATTTTATCCCTTATTGATTGAGGAGCCCACTGACCACCAAACTGTGTCCAAACTTTAATCACTTCACCGGTTTCAGTAACTTCAGTCTTTCTGCATACAACACAGTAATAGAAAATCTCATGACCGGGTGCGGTACATGTAGGTTCTCTTCCGTTAAACGGATAAGGTGTATGAGGGAGTTTGGTAATTACGCTTTCGGTAATATCTTTAACAATAGTATAATTGTCATGAGCATTACTGATTTTACCCTCTTCAGCAAAATTGTATGCAACACCAACACTATCACATACTGTACATTTTACGGTTGCATATCTGCCTTCAGCAAGACATGTTGCGGCTTTGTACTTGTAGACAGGATTCTCATAATCGAAATCGTGGTTGATTTCGTCAAGTACTTCTGTCTTACTTGCAACAGTTTTACCGCACTCATCGCAAAGGTAGGTTTTGTAACCTTTTTCAGTACAAGTGGGATTTGCTGTTTCAACATTATCAGTAACAACAGGCTCATCACAAGTACAGAAATACTCTGATGCTGTTTCAACAGCAAATGCAGGTACTATGATTTGAGTAGCAACCAACATCACTGACAAAACAAGTGCGAAAGTTTTTGAAATTTTCTTTCTCATTTTTAAAATTCCTCCTAAATTGATTTGTAAACCTTTATAAAAATACTCAAACAGTTTTGCTTACTATGTAATCAAATACACCAACCTCCATTAAAGCAATTACCAATATTTTTAATGCAAAACCCCTGAGTAGCAAAAAGTATACATTTTGCTACTCAGGGGTTTTATCATATATCAAATTACATATAAGTAAAATTTTACATATTTTCGACAAAAAATTCAAATTTTTAAAAAAAATTTCAAAAAAGACTTGCAATATTTTATTTTATATGATAGAATACAAAAAAATGTTGTGATTACCAAAAAGTATACTTTTTGGTATTTTTTTATTTTGAAAATTCTTGATACTGTCTTTTTTTGCGAAAAAAGGTAGAACGGCTAACATCACAATAATCCAATGCCTGTTCGGTTGTTATAAATCCTTTTTCAACATTTCTTATCACATCTTTAAAATCATGTGGTACTTTTTTTGGCGGTCTACCGAATTTTATACCTCTCTGTTTTGCAGCGGCAATGCCTTCAGCTTGCCGCTTTTTTATATTTTCACGTTCATTTTGTGCTACAAATGAAAGTATTTCCAAAACCAACTCCGCTATAAATCTTCCCATTAAATCTTGACAGTTTCTTGTATCAAGCAAAGGCATATCTATTATACATATATCAATATGTTTTTCACAGGTGAGTTTCTGCCACTGATTTTTTATTTCAGTATAGTTCCTGCCTAAACGGTCAATGCTTTGAACATACAGCAAATCTCCTTTTTTTATTTTTAACATTAGTTTTTTATAATTCGGCCGATTAAAATCTTTACCTGAAATTTTATCAATAAAAATATTACTTTCCTTAACTCCTTTTTCTTTTATCGCAATTAACTGTCTGTTTTCATTTTGATCAGTACTTGATACTCTGACGTACCCATAACTTTCATGCATATCTATTCCCCTTCCTTGGTTGCTTTTGTTTGATGATAATAAATTACAACCAATACTCTAAATTTTGACCTTGTTCTATAATAATGTATAACTACATCCCCTCTCATTTGATTTTTATATTATAAAACGCTTTTATTATATCAAGAAGTTTTTTGTTGTCTACTCACATTAAATAAGAAAAACGGAATCTCAAAAATGAGATTCCGTTTGATATTTTAATCCTTAAAAAACTCTTTAACCTTATCGAAGAAACCTTTGCGTGTTTTGTAGCAACTGTCATCAACCGCTTCTTCAAACTTTTTAAGCAGTTCTTTTTGCGAATTGTTAAGGTTTTTGGGTATTTCAACTACTATTTTTACATACTGGTCGCCACGGCCCGAATAGTTAAGCCGCTCAATACCTTTACCTCTTAGTTTAAACTCATCGCCGGGTTGTGTACCCTCATGTATTGTGAATTTAACCTTACCATCTAAGGTCGGCACCGTAATATCGGCACCTAAAGCCGCTTGGGTAAAGGTTATGGGGATTTCACAGTAAACATCAAAGCCGTCACGTTCAAAAATAGGATGCGGCCTAACCGAAATATTTACATGCAAATCTCCGGCGGGACCGCCGTTTACACCCATATCACCGCCGCCGCGAAGGTTGATATACTGTCCATCATCAACACCTGCGGGTATGTTTATTTCACGCTCGGTAGTTCTTCTTACCCTGCCCTTGCCGGCACAGGTTTTACAAGGATATTCAATCTTTTTACCTGTTCCGCGGCATTGGTCGCAAGCCCTTTGGGTCTGCATTGAACCGAACGGCGTTCTTTGAGTAACATTTATACGGCCCGTACCGTGACAGGCAGGACAGGTTTTAACCTCGGTTCCCTGCTCGGCACCGTTGCCGCCGCAACTTTGACAGTTTTCAATGCGGGTAACCTTTATTTTTTTGGTACAGCCCTTTGCTGCTTCCTCAAAACTCAGCACAACCGATGCCGAAGTATCTGCACCGCGTTTAGGTGCATTTGGGTCAGCACGCCTTCCGCCGCCAAATCCACCGCCGAAGAAACTGCCGAAAATGTCACCTAAATCACCGAAATCCGAACCGCCGAAACCACCAAACCCGCCAAAGCCGCCACCTTGACCTGCACCGTAGTTGGGGTCTACACCTGCATGGCCGAACTGGTCATAGCGAGCCTTTTTATCACTGTCCGACAAAACCTCATACGCTTCGTTTACTTCTTTAAAACTTTTTTCTGCCTCAGCATCACCGGGGTGTAAATCGGGGTGGTATTTTTTAGCCATTTTACGGTAGGCTTTTTTAATTTCTTCTTCACCTGCACTACGGTCTATACCAAGCACTTCATAATAGTCTTTTTTTTCTGCCAAGTGCTAACACTCCCTAAAACCACTTCATAAACGGGCACAAAGTACCCGTTTACAAAGAAGAATAATCAATTATTTATTAGTATCGTCAACGTCGGTAAAGTCGGCATCGTATACATTATTGGGGTCGGCGTTACCTGCTGCTGCGTTCGGGTCTGCACCGTTGGCACCCGCAGCCTCTTGTGCGGCTTTATAAACCTTTTCCGATACGGCATAAACCTTTTTCTGAAGTTCGTCATGACGGGTTTTAATAGCGTCAATATCGGTACCCTTCATAGCCTCTTTAAGAGCCTCTACAGCACCTGTGAGGTCGGTCTTTTCACCCTCGTCAAGTTTATCGCCGAAGTCGGCAATGGTCTTTTCGGTAGTATAGATAAGTTGGTCGGCGTTATTTCTGAGGTCGGCCTCTTCGCGGCGTTTTTTATCCTCAGCGGCATACTGCTCGGCATCCTTAACAGCCTTATCAATATCATCTTTAGACATATTGGTGCTTGAAGTAATGGTGATAGACTGCTCTTTTCCGGTGCCGAGGTCTTTTGCCGAAACATTTACGATACCGTTGGCATCAATGTCAAAAGAAACCTCAATCTGCGGAATACCTCTGGGTGCAGGAGCAATGCCGTCAAGATGGAATACACCGAGTGTCTTGTTGTCTTTTGCAAACTCACGCTCACCTTGAAGAACATGAACTTCAACCGATGTTTGACCGTCGGCTGCGGTAGAGAAAATCTGACTCTTTTTAGTAGGAATGGTTGTGTTACGGTCGATAACCTTGGTACATACACCGCCCATGGTTTCGATACCGAGTGACAACGGAGTAACGTCGAGAAGTAATAATCCCTTAACGTCACCGCCTAAAACACCGCCTTGAAGTGCAGCACCTACAGCAACACATTCGTCGGGGTTAATGCCCTTAAACGGGTCACGGCCGATAAACTTTTTAACGGCTTCCTGAACAGCGGGAATACGGCTCGAACCACCTACCATGAGCACCTTATTGATATCACCTGTATTAAGTCCCGAGTCAGCCAAAGCCTGACGTACAGGTCCCATTGTAGCCTCTACAAGGTCTGCAGTAAGTTCGTTAAACTTTGCTCTTGTAAGGGTTGCTTCATAGTGTTTGGGTCCAGTTGCATCAACGGTGATAAAGGGAAGATTGATTTCAGCAGAGGTCATACCCGAAAGGTCGATTTTAGCCTTTTCAGCCGCCTCTTTTATACGTTGCATAGCCATTTTATCTTGACCTAAATCAATGCCGTTTTCAGCCTTAAAGCCTGCAACTATCCAATCCATAATACGTTTGTCAAAGTCGTCACCGCCAAGACGGTTATTACCTGCGGTCGCAAGAACTTCCTGAACGCCGTCACCCATTTCGATAATAGATACGTCGAATGTGCCGCCGCCGAGGTCATAAACCATAACCTTTTGGTCGTCTTCCTTATCAATACTGTAAGCAAGAGCGGCTGCGGTAGGCTCGTTGATAATTCTCTTAACCTCTAAGCCTGCAATTCTGCCTGCGTCCTTGGTTGCCTGACGCTGTGCATCGGTAAAGTATGCAGGAACGGTGATAACTGCCTCACTGACAGTTGTACCGAGGTAAGCCTCTGCATCGGCCTTTAATTTTTGCAAAATGATAGCCGAAATTTCTTGCGGTGTATATTTTTTACCATCAATATCAACCGAATAAGCAGTACCCATTTCTCTCTTAATTGAAATGACGGTACGGTCGGGGTTGGTGATAGCCTGACGCTTGGCAACCTGACCTACCATTCTTTCGCCTGCTTTAGAAAATGCAACAACCGACGGTGTAGTTCTGCCGCCTTCGGCGTTAGGAATAACAACGGCTTCGCCGCCTTCCATAACTGCTACACAAGAGTTGGTTGTACCTAAGTCAATACCTATAATTTTTCCCATGATAATTTCCTCCTAAAGTAAATTGTTTGTTTATTTAATTGGCGACCTGAACCATTGCAGGTCTTATAACAGTATCGCCGATTTTATAGCCTTTTTGTAAGACTGCACATATTACGTTTTCGCCTAATGTTTCATCTTCTATGTGCATAACCGCCTCATGGCAATTAGGGTCGAATTGGTCACCTACGGCACCTACTTCAACCATACCGATAGCCTTTACAGCCTCATCAAACTGTTTAACGGTAAGTTCAATACCCTTTGCATATTCGGCACTGCCGCTGTCGTAAGCCTTTGAACGCTCGACATTATCGAAAATGGGCAAAAGTTTTTTGAGCAAAGCCGCTTTTGTGTATTCAGCCGCGGCAAGACTTTCCCTTTCGGTACGGCGTTTAAAATTATCAAACTCTGCCGCAGTTCTTAACAGCAAATCATCTTTAGCAGCCAATTCCTCTTTAAGTTTGGCGATTTCCGCCGACTGTTTATCGGCCTTTTTTGTTGATTTCTTTTCCGATTTTACCTCAGTTTTGGTTTCTTGCACTTCGGTTTCGGGTGTCTTATTTTCCGACACTTATATCATTCCTTTCGGTTTTGATTTTATGTTTCTTCAAGGTCCCTAATGGCATTTGTGGTTACTTCGCCGAGTTTATATGCAAAATACTCCACACTCGGTATAATGTATTCATACGCCATTCTTTGAGGACCGAGTACACCTATTCTGCCGACATCTTCGCCGCCGATACTGTACTTTGCGATAATTATGTTAGAAGGCCTTAGTTCTTCAATTCCTGTTTTATCACCGAAAACTATTTCAATATCACCGCTTACATCGGCAAGCATTGAAAAAAGCAATTCTTCTCTGGTTAAAAAACCTAATAACGCTTTTGTATGGTTTTCGTTGCCGTAACACTTCATCAAATTCGACTTACCTTTAACACTTACCGTTTTGGACTGCAAATTCTCTATGATTTCAAACACACTTGAAATAAGCGGTGTTAAAAGCAAGGACAGTTCAGCACTTCTCGCTACAAGTGACTGTAAATATGCGGGAGTAAAAAGCGATAACTCCTTACCTATTATATTTACATTCACAAGACGGTTAAAATACAAGATAAGTTCGGGCGATAAATCAAACGCACTGCGGCAAAGACGGCTACGTGTCAGTCCGTCAGATGTTATTAAAAACAAAACGCAACTGCGTCTGCCCATAGGCATTATATCAACTCGGCGGACATAGGCTTCGCTTTTTGATATGGTTGCCGTTATAGTCGGAAAACCCGTAAGGTCCGACAAAACCTGCCCTGCGACCTCCGACAACTGTTCGGGGTTTTTAGCGGCGTCACCCAACATTTTATCTATTATGAGTTTTAAATCATCGGGCACCGTGCGGCGGCTCATAAGTTTGTCAAAATAAAAATCATATCCTAAACTTGTAGGTTTTCTTCCCGCCGAAGTATGAGGCTGCTCTAACAGTCCCAATTCGCACAGTTCACTCATTTCGTTGCGAAGTGTTGCCGACGATACGCCGAGTCCCGTTAAATCAATAAGCAGTTTTGAACCGACCGGCTCACCCGTTTTGATATAATTTTTAATAATAGCGGCAAGTATTATTCGCTTTCTTTCGCTTAAATCCACCGTTTCACCACCCTTTTAGCACTCTTGCCTTTCGAGTGCTAACAACTATATATTACCATATTTTTTCGGTTTGTCAATAGTTTTTACTAAAAATTTCAAAATATTTTTTGACTTTCTTTGACCTTTAATTCATGAAAATCCCCCAAACCGCTTAGAATAAGGGCTTGAGGGCTATTATGAGATTATATTTTATAATTTTCTATCTTTCTAATTAACATTCTGCCTATATCGTGCAGATATTTTGCCGCAGCGTCTACGGTTTCTTCATTTATATACTTGAATAAATTTTCACTTTCAAAGGTAAAATCACCTTTGAAACCTATTTCGGCAAGTGCCTTTGTAACCTCTTCCCAATTCACATCGCCCGCAAGTGCCGATAACGGCTCTACATGACTGTCACTCTTGCCGTTGTTATCGTGAATGTGAAGGGCTACAAGTCTTTCACTGCCTAACTGTCTTATAATATCTTCCGCTTTTTGACCGACAAGACCGCAATGACCGATATCAAGACAGGCACCGAAATTAGGACTCTTAATCATATCAACATACTCACAAAACTCAGGTCCGCGTGAGCACACACTGTCTATAATAATTTTAGTTGAATAGTTTATCTGCCACATATTTTCGGTGGCAATTATAATATTATTTTTCTCAGCCAAGGGCATTAATGAACTATAAAATTCATAATTCATCTGTTTTAAAATTTCGCTGTTGTTTTTATCAACATAATGCAAATGTTGCATTGGGTGAACAACTATCACCTTTGCACCTAAAAAACCTGCAATTTCAATGCCTTTTTTGACGTTTACAAAAGCCTCTTTTGTTTTTTCTTCTTCAAGAAAAGAGGTCGGATAGTATGCGTGAGCTTGATTGAATACAATATTATTTTTATTTGCTACCTCTAAAAGTTCTTTCGCCTTTTCCATATAATTGTCATTCGCAAAGAAAAAGTTATCTTTTTCCAAAGAGGTCATAGATATATCAACTGCGTCAAAACCCGCTTTTGCTATAATTTCTATCGCCCTTTTGTACCCGAACTTCACATCAAGTAAACAAGTAGTGGTTGAAAGTAGCATAAAAACACCTGCCTTTGTTTTAAAATTATATCACTCGATGTTATCGAATGCAAGGTAATTTTAAAATTTTAAAAAGTTATTTATTTTTTTAACAAAGTTGTTGTTAAATTCTTGACAAATAGGTCGATTTGTAGGATAATGATATATATTTTTTTAGGAGTTGATTTTATGGGACTTACAATTGCCCAAAAGATTCTTAAAGCCCATATCGTTGACGGTGAAATGATACCGGGTACCGATATCGGACTTAAAATCGACCAAACACTGACACAAGACGCTACAGGCACAATGGCATACCTCGAATTTGAGGCTATGGGTGTTGACCGCGTAAAAACCGAGCGTTCGGTGGCTTATATTGACCACAACACACTTCAAACAGGTTTTGAAAATGCCGATGACCATAGATTTATTCAGTCTATTGCCAAAAAGCACGGTATATACTATTCTCGCCCCGGTAACGGTATCTGCCACCAGATACACTTAGAGCGTTTCGGAAAACCCGGTAAAACCCTTATCGGTTCCGACTCGCACACACCGACCGGCGGCGGTATCGGTATGCTTGCTATTGGTGCAGGCGGTATGGATGTTGCCGTTGCCATGGGCGGCGGTGCTTACTATATTCCCTGTCCCAAAATGCTTCGCGTTAACCTCAGCGGCAAACTTTCACCCTTTGTTTCGGCTAAGGATGTTATTTTGGAAGTACTCCGTCAGTTAAGTGTTAAAGGCGGTGTTGGTTACATAGTTGAATATGCAGGCGAAGGTGTTAAAACACTGTCGGTTCCCGAACGTGCAACCATTACCAACATGGGTGCAGAACTCGGTGCTACTACCTCTATCTTCCCGTCTGACGAAATCACCAAGGCTTTCTTAAAAGCACAAGACCGCGAAGAAGACTTCACCGAACTTTCAAGCGACAGTGATGCAACATATGACAAAGAAATTTATGTTGATTTATCAAGTTTAGAGCCGCTTGCCGCTATGCCCCATATGCCCGATAACGTTAAAAAGATTACTGAAATAGGCAAAATGAAGGTTGACCAAGTACTTATCGGAAGTTGCACCAACTCTTCACTTTATGACATGTTAAAGGTTGCCGCAATTTTAGACGGCAAAACGGTTGACCCAAGCGTTTCGGTCGGTATCGCCCCCGGTTCCAAGCAGGTATTTAATATGCTTGCCGACTGCGGTGCATTATCTAAACTCATTGCCGCCGGTGCCCGTATTTTGGAATGTGCTTGCGGACCTTGTATCGGTATGGGACAATCGCCCAACTCGGCAGGTATTTCGCTTAGAACATTTAACCGTAACTTTGAAGGCCGTTCGGGCACTCAAGATGCGGGTGTTTACCTCGTAAGTCCCGAAACAGCCGCAGCCGCCGCTCTTACAGGTTATCTTACCGACCCGAGAACGTTGGACTGCAATCTTGAAAACATCAAATTACCCGAAAAGTTCCTTATAAACGATAATATGATTGACACACCCGCTGCTGTAGACGAGGCTAAAGATGTTAAAATCCTACGCGGTCCCAACATTAAACCTTTCCCGAAGACCGAGCCGTTGGGTGACGAAATTTCCGCCAAGGCAGTACTTAAGGTCGGCGACAATATCACAACCGACCACATCATGCCTGCAGGTGCAAAGATTCTTCCCTACCGTTCAAATATTCCTTATCTTTCCAACTTCTGTTTCACACGCTGTGATGAAAACTTCCCCGAAAACTGCAAAAAAGAGGGCAAAGGAATTATCATAGGCGGCGAAAACTACGGACAGGGCTCTTCGCGTGAGCACGCTGCTTTGGTACCTCTTTATTTAGGTATTAAGGCTGTTATTGCAAAATCGTTTGCCCGTATCCATGCCGCAAACCTCATTAACGCAGGTATTTTACCTCTTACATTTAAAAACCCCGATGATTATGATAAGATTTTGCAATTTAACCTGCTTACACTTCCTAATCTTAAAGCAAGCATTGAAAATAATGCAGAAACTGTTTCACTGAAAAATGAAACCACAAACGAAGAATATGATGTAGTTCCCATGCTTTCCGGCCGTTCAAAGGATATCATCTTAGCCGGCGGACTGCTTAACTACACAAAACTTAATTCAAAGTAACGAAAGGTGACTAAAATGAATAACGAAATGATTAAAGAGTCGGTTGCAAAATTTGAGCAACTGCTGATAGCCCAAGCCGAGCGTGCCGAAAGAATAAAGGCAGAGAAAGATTTTGTTGACTACGACTCACTCGATAAACTTATCATCGGTGTTTGCGGCGGCGATGGTATAGGTCCCGTTATCACACATGAAGCAGAACGTGTGCTTCGTTTCTTACTTGCTAAAGACGTAGATGCAGGCAAAATCGTATTTAACGAGGTTGACGGTCTTACAATTGAAAACCGTGCCGCAGTCGGCAAAGCAATTCCCGATGACGTTTTAGCAGAACTCAAAAAATGCCATGTCATCTTAAAAGGCCCCACAACCACACCCAGAGCAGGTGACCCGTGGCCCAACATCGAAAGTGCCAACGTTGCCATGCGTAAAGAACTTGATTTGTTTGCCAATCTTCGCCCCGTTCGTGTACCCGAACAAGGTATCGACTGGACCTTCTTCCGTGAGAACACCGAAGGCGGTTATGCAGTAGGCTCTCAAGGTATGCACATAACCGACGATTTGGCGGTTGACTTTGTTGTTGCTACATCCGAAGGTTGCGAAAGAATTGCCCGTCTTGCTTACGAATACGCAAGAAAGAATAAAAAAGAACGCGTTTCGATTATCACCAAGGCTAACGTTATTAAAACCACAGACGGTAAATTCCTTAAAATTTGCCAAAAAGTCGGCGAAGAATACCCCGAAATCACTACCGACGACTGGTACATTGACATTACCACCGCAAAACTTATCGACGAAAAACGCCGCAGGGATTTCAAAGTATTCGTTCTTCCTAACCTTTACGGCGATATTATCACCGACGAGGCTGCTGAATTCCAAGGCGGCGTAGGTACTGCAGGCAGTGCCAATATCGGTAAAAAATACGCTATGTTTGAGGCTATCCACGGCTCGGCACCGAGAATGGTTGCCGAAGGCAGAGATAAGTATGCCGACCCCTGTTCTATGCTTCGTGCCGCCGTCATGTTGCTTTCGCATATAGGCAAGCAAACCGAGGCCGACCTTTTAGAGCGTGCACTTGACAAATGTATGTACGAAGAAAAGAAACTTACCATCACCGGCCGTGACACCGGTTGCACCTGCAACGAGTTCGGCGACTATGTCATGGATACCGTTCGTACACTTGCAAAATAATTTCGCTTTCAATTAAACGAAAGGACTAATAAACCAATGGGAAAATCACGCAATGTTTCCACTTCGGTTATAAAGCGTCTGCCAAGATACTACCGTTTCTTGGGCGACCTTAAACAAAGCGGAATGAGCCGTATTTCTTCTAAAGAACTGTCCGAAAGAATGGGACTGACTGCCAGCCAAATAAGGCAGGATCTCAACTGTTTCGGAGAGTTTGGTCAACAGGGTTACGGATATAATATTGAACTTTTGCAAGAAGAAATCGGCAAAATTTTAGGACTTACTGAAATGAAAAAAGCCATAATAATCGGTGCAGGCAACATGGGACGTGCACTTGCTATGCGTTTTGACATGACCACCAAAGGCTTTTCGCTTATTGGTATTTTTGACAAAAAACAGTCCTTGTGCGGTCAAACCATACATAATCTGCCTATCCACAATATGGACCAACTTGATGAGTTCTGCCGTGAACAAAAACCCGATGTTGCAATTTTGTGTATACCGAAAGAACAGGCACACGATGTTGCCGAACTTCTTGTGAAATTAAAAATAAAAGGATTTTGGAACTTCAGCCATTACGATTTATCGGTTGACTTCCCCAAAGTTGTGGTTGAGAATGTTCATTTAAGTGACAGTCTGATGACCCTTTGCTATAATGTAACGCAAGTAGAAGAAAACTAAATTTTCATAAACTCCAAGTTTTATACTTGGAGTTTATTTTTTTGGATATACTAACTTCGGGTGACAAAATGTTTGTAACGATACTGAGAACAGTTATTCTTTATATCCTTGTAATTTTCGCAATAAGAATAATGGGCAAACGGCAAATAGGCGATATGCAACCGGGGGAACTTGTAATTACAATTTTAATTTCGGAAATAGCGGCAATTCCCATCCAAGACCTTTCACAACCCGTCATGACCGGTGTTGTCGCGGTTTTTACGCTCGTCTTTCTTGAAATAGCAGTTTCGGTCATTACCATGAAGATTTTGCCGTTACGCAAACTTTTTTACGGCGACTCGGCAATCATTATAAAAGACGGAAAATTAGACCAAAAGAAACTGAAATCATTAAGGGTAACTGGACCCGACCTGTTGGAAGTGCTCAGAAACCAAGGCGTGTTTGACATAAGCGAGGTTTCCTTTGCAATACTTGAAACCAACGGACAGTTAAGCGTAATGTTAAAGCCAGACCGAAGACCTGCGACAGTAGGTGATATTAAAGGAGAATGCCAAGAAAAATCCATGCCCTGCCTTGTTATAAGTGACGGTAGACTTATAGAAGACTCAACCCTTATAAACCATGTGCCAAAGACGAAAATCATAAAAAAACTGAATGACGAAAAAGTAAATATAAAAGATATATTTATTATGACCTGTGACCGTGAAATGAACTGTACAATAATCAGAAAGGATAAAAAATGAAACGGCTATTTGCATCACTTTTCCTTATAATCTTTGCTATTTCAATGTCCGTTACCGAACATTTTTTGGTAAAGAATACATTTGACCGAGTTTATGACAGTATAAAAATTTCCGAAACCAAATTCAGTGCAGGACTTGTCGTCACAGATGAAATCAACATTATTTTTGAAAAATGGGAAAAATCACAACCCTTACTCGGAATATTCATAGACCATGATAGCCTTGATAAATTAACCGAAGGTTTTGAAGGACTTAAGTATACACCCAACGACAAATTTTTATTTGAAACCGCAAAATTGAAATACAATTTAAGCAGTGTCGCCAAGCAAGAAAAAATAAACATAGAGGGTTTATTCTAACCCCCGATGTTTTTAACTTATGAAGCGAGTTTAAGTCTTAAACGAAGTTTGTCGCTTATCATTGCGATAAACTCGGAATTTGTCGGTTTGCCACGGCTTGTATGTATGGTGTAACCGAAATAGGAATTAAGCACATCGACATCTCCCCTGTCCCATGCAACCTCAATGGCATGGCGAATTGCCCTCTCAACCCTCGACGAGGTTGTTTCATATCTTTTAGCAACCGCAGGATAAAGTATCTTAGTGACCGAATTAATAAGTTCGGGGTTCCGCACTGACATGATAATTGCATCTCTTAAATAATGATAGCCCTTAATATGTGCGGGAACGCCTATTTGATGTATTATTTCGGTTATCATAAGTTCCAAATCCGAGTCGGTTATCGGTGCATTATTGCTCATTATAACATCTGCTTTTTTAGTCTGTCCGCAAATTTTCAGAATGCGTTCGGCCAAAATAGCAAAGTCAAAAGGTTTAATAAAAACATACGACGCACCTGCCGACAAAGCCTCTGCCTCCAACCTCGGATTACTAAACCCGGATAGCACAAAATAATAAGGGCGAACAGTACTGTCGTCAGCAAAAAGTTTGTTCATGACCCCCAAAGCATCAATATTCGGCATAAACATATCCGATAAAATAACATCGGGTTTTATCCTTTCGGCATATTCTGTTAAAACTTTGCCGTCTTTAGGACAAAGAACCGCCTCCATTTTATAAGAATTGATAACATTTGCACAATTTTGACCGAATTCGGTACTATCGTCAGCGATAAGCACCTTTAGTTTGTTTTCCATAATATTACCTCCAAATCAATAATTTACCATATTTTACCATAAGGTTACATGAAATGCAAGAGGAAATTGGTATTTTTTGGTAATTTTTTTCGAGGTTAAAAATTTATGTATTATAGTAAAACAATCCGTCGTATTTTAGTATTAAAGTTTATAAAACAGTCCACTGCTTTTCCGAGTTTTTATGGTAAACGCCAAATTCACTGCTGTTTGTCAAGACCGCAATAAATATTCGCTTGGCATCGCAAAAGAGAACCTATTTCACTATTAAAAGATATAAAAAGAGCGAGGCATTTAAGCCATCGCTCTTTTATTATTTAGAGATTATTCAGTTTCTTGTTGACTACGCTTTTTCGAAACAACTATTCCGAACAATGACAGTCCACT
>JAZNLA010000005.1:0-50204 GCA_045578845.1 Acutalibacteraceae bacterium
GCTTTTGATGAAAACAGGGTAAGAAGCTGGATTGCGCGAAATATGGAACGGTATCGGGTATTTGGTTTTGGCCTGTGGGCCGTATGCCTGAAAGCGACAGGTGAACTAATCGGTAACTGTGGCCTGACGATGCAGCTTATCAACGGAGAAATAAAACCTGAAATCGGATATCATATCAGAGCTGACAAGCAGCGAAAAGGATATGCAAAAGAAGCGGCGATTGCTGTCAGAGATTGGACTTTTAACAACACTCCTTTTAACATCGTTTATTCTTATATGAAGCATACCAACGAAGCATCAGCCCAAACTGCTATGTCATACGGTTGCAAACAAGTAGATAATTTTTTTGATGAGGTAAATGGAATTACAAAGGTATTTGCGATTTCAAGAAATGAGTGGATTAATCGATAAATTCCGATTTGATAAACAGACAGCAACAACGAGTTGCTTGTTTGCTTTGTATTCTCACACTATAATAATAGTGAGGTGATAGTTTTATGGAAACAAAAGATATTATAGTGGAGCTAAGGACTAAAAAGGGACTTTCGCAGGAAGCTCTTGCCGAAAAGGTATTCGTAACGAGACAGGCAGTTTCCCGATGGGAAACCGGAGAAACGGTGCCAAACACAGAAACACTCAAATTGCTCTCGAAACTATTTGATGTATCTATCAATACACTTCTCGGCTCACCAAGACAACTTATTTGTCAATGTTGCGGTATGCCTTTAGAAGATTCTAATATCAGCAAGGAAACAGATGGTTTCTTCAATGAAGAATACTGCAAATGGTGCTATGCAGACGGAGAATATATGTATCATGATATGGATGATTTGATTGAGACCTGCGTAAAGCATATGGCAAGTGATGAACATTCAGAGGAAGAAGTTCGTTTGTATCTACAAGAAACTCTGCCAAAACTTGATTATTGGAAGAGGTACAAAGAACTTGGCGGTGATGGAGCTTTTGAAGAATTCAAAAAGCTTTTGATTGCGGAAATTAATGAACTAAACATTGAAGGGATGCCAAAGCTTGAAAAGCTTAATGCACTTGTTGGCGGATATGTCAATCTTGAATATAGACTTCCAAACGGAAAGTATGTCAAATTTTTAGATGATAATGCGACTTACTTGGGAAACCAACTGGAATGTGAATTTGGCGGAAACAGGTGCTTTGGCATTGTATGTAATATGGATTTTATTCTTATCTGTACTTATGAGGAAAATGGCGAAAATCCTGAGCTTGTGATTTATAAGAAAAGATAAATAAGAATTTTTCGAACATCAATCCATATTTTTTCAAAAGGGTATTGACTTTCACGCTCCGTCATAGTGTATGCTCTTGTTGTGAGGTGATAAAATTGAAAATGAAGATTAAAGAATTTGCCGATTTTACGGGTGTAAGTGTGCGCACACTGCATTATTACGATGAAATAGGATTGTTGACACCGGCTTTCGTTGACAGGTCTACAGGTTATCGTTTTTACGATGAACAATCCCTTCTTCGTATGCAAGAGATCCTCTTTTACCGTGAACTTGACTTTTCGTTAAAAAGCATTGGAGAGATATTATCAGCTCCTAATTATGATAAAACCGAGGCACTGAAAGAGCAAAAGCATCTTCTCATCCTCAAAAAAGAGCAGATTATGAGTCCGAGCGTATATGCTTTCAAGCGTACAGGCAATCGGTCAGGGCATCCCGACCTTAATAATCCATTCCGATGGACACAGACCACGGTGCGTGGGATGTTGGCAAATCAAGAGTATTGCGGTGACACCGTAAACTTTAGAACTTATTCCAAATCGAATAAACTAAAGAAACGCTTAAAGAACGATGCCGAAAACATTATGGTGTTCGAGAACACCCACGAAGCCATTATCAGCCGTGGATTGTTCGATGCGGTGCAAAAGCACTTCGAAGGTCGTAAGCGCCCCGATCAGCAAGGAGAGATGGACAAGTATGCAGGATTCCTCTTCTGTGGTGAATGCGGTCAAAAACTGTATCTGCACAGATGTAAGTCACTCGCTCCCGAAAAGAACTTCTTCCAATGCGGCGGATATCAGACCAAAGGTAGCACACATTGCTCAGCACACTATATCCGAGAGCAGGTGCTCGACGAAATCGTGCTTGGCAGAGTACAAAAGATGACCGCCTTAGCAAGAGAGAAACCCGATGAATTTTATGCAATGGCAACCGAAAACGGTGAAGCCGAAGCCAAGAAATTCTACGCTATGGCAGAACGGCAGCGTAACAGCTTGGAGAGTCGTGTCAAGGAGATCGATAAGATTATCCGCTGTTTGTATGAGGACAGAGTGGTTGGTCGCATCACTCCCGAACGGTACGATGAGCTGGCGTGCGGATACGAGTTGGAGCAGACTGAAATCAAGCAAGAGCTTGAAAGTATCACGGCAAGAATTGCCGAAATGGATATGCGAGATATTTGCGTAAGAGAGTTCATTGCAAACGCAAAGGAAATTATGGATATGGATAAGCTGACACCAAAAATCCTTCGGGCATTTGTCTTCCGCATCGATGTATATGAGAAAGAGGAAAAATTCTCACGCAAATGCGGAAACTATATCGAAATCCACTATACTTTCCAACCAAAGCCGCGCACCACATCAAAAACGGCAGTATCCACAATAGCGGTGATACCGATGGAACTGCAAATGGCAGCAATAAATGCCTAAAAACAGCAGTAACCGGAAGGCATTACGCCTTCCGGTTACATACCGCACCATTTACTCCGTTAAGAACAACGGGCAAATAGTCGGCTTGTTTTGTTTTATCTTACATTATACCCTTGCCGCCGTCAACATAAATGCTTTGGCCGGTAATGTAGCGTGCTTCGTCACTGCAAAGCAGTCTTAAAATTCCTCTCAAATCGTCGGGCATACCGTAGAAACCCACAGGAATTAACGACCTGACCTTCTTTGCATATTCCTCATCACTAAGTGCCTCAACATTGCGGTCGGTGTAAATAACACCTGGTGCTACGTTGTTAACTGTGATACCGTCGGTAGCAAGTTGAAGTGAAAGTGACTGCACCATATTGGTCTGAGCGGCTTTTGATGCCGAGTAAACCAACATATCGGGGTGAGGTTTAGCCTCTTGAACGCTGCCTATTGTAACAATCCTACCCCACTTTTGTTCCTTCATATACGGCACTGCAGCCTGTATAAGGCGAAGCGAAGAAACAAAGTTACAGTTAAGTTGCTCTACACACTCACTGTAGGGAATGTTGTCCCACTTATTTTTATACTGCAAAGATGCATTGAGTACCAAAATATCAATGTCACCCATTTCCTTTGCCAAGCAGTCACATTCCTCTATACTGCACAGATTAGCGGCAAGAGCAGTGGCTTTTCCGCCTGCTTCGTGAATTAAGTCCAAAGTTGTTTTGGCTGAACTTACACTGCTTGCACAGTGTACTATTACTTCTGCACCGCAACTTGCCAACTCAACGGCGATTGCTCTGCCGATACCACGACTTGATCCGGTAACAAGTGCTCTTTTACCTTTTAAAAAGTCCATATTCTGCCGCCTTTCTTACAAAATAATCTCTAATGTGTTGTCCTCAAATTTATGAATACCGAAATCGGCAACCGAATCGTCAACCTCGGCAATATAGTCACCGTAAAATCCTCTGAAATCAATATAACCGTCTTTATCGGTTACAAGTTCCAAATCGGTGTGCCATTTTTTATTAAAGAGGTCATAAAGTCTTTCTGCCGACTTTTTAGGTGTTAAGTCGTGATGCAAAAGACCGCCGCGGCATTGGTTTTCGTACCATACAGCATCGGCACGGTCCCACGCATAACCGTCAGGAACATTCCAATAAACAATGGTTTCAACTGCAGGATGGCTAAACCAAAGGGTGTAAAGAAGTTCTAACAAGTCAGCCTGTAATTCTTCGTCTTCTAAGGTTTCGCCGAACGTCGGAATAGTAACCTCGGTCAACTCCAACGGTAAGCCAAACTCTGCCAAAATATCAAGACCCTTTAGTATATTTTTCGGGTCAAGCATATTCATGTTTTCATGAAGAACATCATGTTCATACTCTTCGTGGGTTTTTGCAGAAACACCGGTGAAAATATGATGTTGAATACCGATTTTATCAATCTCAGCACCGCCTCTTATGGCACTTTCAAGCATCATAAATACAGGTGCACGGTAGTCTAAAATACCTAAATTACTAAGAGACTGTGCTTCATTGAAAACTAAGATTTCATTAGGAAAATGCTTTCTTGCCATGCCGAAAGCCCATTCCATAATATCCCTTTTCTCGCTTATAACCGACTGTTTTTTTAAGTAATGCTCAATTAACAGTTCGTTTACAACTTCATACTCATAAAGTCTGCCTGAATAACGTTCGGAAATTTCTCTCATACGCTTGTCGTAGAGTTCTTCCATTTTCTTCATATCTGTTTTTGGTAACCAATCGGGAAGGTGGCCTTCGTAAACCAAACAGTGAAGTTTAGCATCAATGCCGTTTTCGTCACAGTACTCTAAGCAAAGGTCGGGGGCGGGACGGCGATAAATTTTAGGACTGTTTTTATCAAATCTGAGTTTGCCCTCTTCAGGCTCAATACACTGCCAATAAAAAGGTACTGTTGCCAAGTTGAAATACTTTTTAAAATCCTCACGATAGGTTTGATTATCCTTTTCATCTTGGAACTCATCAAGCATAAAGATATTGGCACCGTGTTTAAAATCGTGTCCCTGCTGGGTAATTTTAACCTTTTTTCCGGCAACGGGTTTTCCGTCTTCATCCACAAATCTCAGTTTTGTATAACCTTTACGGTATGTTTCAATATCATGTGCAACACGTTCGGCAACATCAGCCTGCTGTTCTTTTGCACGTTTAAGCCAAAGTTCTCTGACTGCTTTTTTGTCCAGCATTTGTCCCTCTCCTAACTGAAAATATTTAAGTAGATATTCGTTCACCCTCATGCTTGTGCAGAAGGTGAACGAAATTATAACGTTATTAAAGTGCCGATTGAGTATCGTTGGGGTCGCCGTTAATAGCGAGGTCATACTCAAGTGACCAGTCAAGACCGCGGTACTCTGCTGCTCTTTCGTCGGTTTCAATAAACTCCATAAGAAGGTCAAGCATTTCCTTTGTCCATGTGTTTTTATCAATTTGAGCGGTTGTGAACTTATTTAAGGTAATCATTTCAAAACCGAAAAGGTCCTTAACCTGAGTTTTAGCAGCACCGCCGACAACCTCTTCAACCAAGTGTGACGGAATGAAAAGTACACCGCCGCCTGCACCGAAGACAACGTCACCGGGCAAGCAAACCGCATTACCGATTCTGGTTACGGTGTTATAACCGGTCATAATAAAATCTCTAATCGGTGTGGGGTCAATTCCGCGGTAGTAAACTTGGGTTTCCTCAACCTTTTTCATCTGCTCGGTATCACGGATGCCTCCCCAAACAACCGCACCGCCGTTTTCATTCTTAGTTTTATTTCTAAGACCTGTAGTGAGGTTTCCTCCGAGGAAAGTGCCTTTGTAAATTTTATCGTACATATCAATAACCGGAACGTCATATTCCATTAAGTTATCAATAACCCATTGGTTATATGTACCTGTTCTGCCCTCGCTCTTGCCGATTTCCTTAACGGTTTCGTCAAGGTCGGGACGGTAGGGGCAGTAGGTTGCTGTAACTGCACGGCCGATAAGTTTTCTGCCGTCGTCATGTAAAGTAAGAAGTCTTCCTTCAAACTGACTTTCGTAGCCTTTAACGAAAATCGGTTTCCAAACCTCTTCCAAAGTAAGGGTTTTAAGAGCCTTTAAATATTTTACGTCAACCTTAGGTCTGCCGTCAGGCAAACGTTCACCTTTCCATAAAGGAGTTAACGCTATAATTTCATCACGGTCGCAAAAATGCATTTTTTTCACCTCAAAATTTATACTTTAGCCATACAGGCTACGGTTAAAGGGACTAAAACGCAAACCGTTAAAGTCCCATTAAACTTTTTAATTACTATTAACTCCAGATACGGTCGTTGGAGAACTCTCTGTCCCAAGCACTTGTATCTTCCCACATACCGGGGATATCGGGGTTGATATGCTGGCTTAACAATTCTTCGTTAAGACCTTCTATGCCGAGGCCGGGACCGTCGGGAACTTTGATAAATCCGTCTTTGAAGATAGGATTGGGTAATCCCTTAACCATGTCACTCCACCAAGGTACGTCAACCGAGTGGAATTCCAAAGCCAAAACATTGTGCATAGCGGCTGCAGTATGTACTGCTGCCATGCATGCAATGGGACTTTCTGCCATGTGAATTGCAACTGCAACACCGTTTTCGTCGGCAATGTCGGCAATCTTCTTAAGTTCCAAAGCACCGCCGCAGGTCAAAATGTCGGGGTGGATAACCGAAACACCGCCTGCTTTAATAAGGGTCTCAAATCCCTCTTTAAGATAAATATCCTCACCTGTGCAAACAGGAATTGTGGTGTTGTTCTTAAGTCTTACATACTGGTCGGTGTAAATCCAAGGTACCATATCCTCAATCCATGCGAGGTTGTAGGGTTCCATTCTCTTAGCAAAACGGATGCAATCCTCAACACAGATGTGACCGAAGTGGTCAATAGCAAGGGGAACATCATAACCGATAACCTCACGAACTTCTTTAACGTAGTTCTCAAGGTAATCAAGACCTTTTTCGGTGAGGTGGATACCGGTGTGGGGGTGAGCGGTGGTAACGATAGAATAACTCTTCTGATGTTTAACCATATCAGAGGTAACACTGCCGCCCTGAACGTTAAGAATATGCGAAGCATATTTCTTCATATCGTCGATAAAGCCCAAAGGTGCATTTAATGTGCCGGGCTCGTCAAGTAAAAGACCGATACCAAGGTCCATTTTAAGGAATGTAAAGCCCATGTCCATACGCTTTTTAAGAGCCAAGCCCATATCATGGCCGGTGTGCTTGCCGTCAACGTCGGTATCGCAGTAAACGCGAACTTCGTCACGGAATTTACCGCCCAACATTTGATAAAGCGGAACACCGTATGCCTTACCTGCCAAATCCCACAAAGCAATTTCTACACCGGAAACGCCGCCGCCTTGACGTGACGGGCCGCCGAACTGTTTGATTTTATGGAAAATCTTATCAACATTACAGGGGTTTTCGCCCAAAATACGGCTCTTGAGCATTAAAGCATAGGTCTTTGACGAAGCATCTCTAACCTCGCCGTAACCGACTAAACCTTGGTTGGTCATAATCTTAATGATTGTACATCTTTTAGGTGCATCGGTTATGTCGACAAATCGCATATCGGTAATGCGAAGGTCGGAAGGGTTTGAATAGGTGTTAAAATTGCCGTTCATAGTTAATCCTCTTTTCATAAAATATTGACTTTTTAGATAATAGTTTATATACTAAACTTAGTGTAACATTTTAAAATATAAAAATCTACAACTATGTTACGGACTTTGCAAACTATATTACGATTTAGAGGTGTTTTTTTGTTAAAAGAGGCCTATATACCCGAAAATACAAAAACCGGTTTTTTGTTCAAAATGTGGAACACCACCGTAAAACCTTTTTCAAAGCCAATGCTTGACCACCGCCATTTGCAGTTTGAAATTGTGCTTTTTAAATCGGGCAACGGCGTGTATTCGACCAAAAGCGGTACATACGATATAAAGAAAAATGATGTTTTTGTCTTTTCGTCTAACGAACAGCACTGTATTACTGAAGCAAAGGAAGGCGAAGATTTCACGTTTTTAAACCTTCACTTTGAGCCGCGTTATGTTTGGGGGTCGAAGTCCGACGGGTTTTCGAGTGACAGCATGAACATCTGCTTTTCGCACAACGATAACTTCTGTTGCAGGTTGCCGAGGGATAACGAATATACCGAAAAAATAATAAAACTTATCTTGGAAGCCGAAAGAGAACTGACCGACAAACACACCGAATACCAACTTATGGTACACAATAAAGTATACGAAATTATGGTTATTTTGGCGAGGCATTTAGGCTACGGCACAGGAAAAACCGTTACAGCCGAAGAGCGAAGCCACATAAAGGCGGTCAAAACAGCCATTGACTACATAAGCAAGCATTTAACCGAGCAACTGTCCTTGCAGTCTATTGCCGAGCGAGTTGATTTGAGTCCAAACTATTTTTCGCACGTCTTTAAAAAGACGGTCGGAATTTCACTTTGGGATTATATAACCTCTAAGCGTATTGAGGTTGCTACGGCACTTATAAACGACAATATCCAACACATGAATATAATTGATATTGCCTCGGCCTGCGGATTTAATAACACCGCCAATTTTAATAAAGCCTTTCGCCGAGTAACCGGTATGACCCCTACTGAGTTTAACCGCCACGGCGAATATATAGGATAAATTTTCAAACAAAAAACCACGACTTAGTCGTGGTTTAAATTTTAACTATTCCATTTCACTGACTTTTACTGCCTCGAAATCTTCTTCAATTTCTTTTGAGGGTTTAGGTGTAATAAGCGAAACGACAACTATGAGAATACTTGAGAAAACAAACGCGGGCAACAATTCATATATCGCAAAACCGCCGCCGAAACCGCTGATAACCAGTTTCCAAATAAATACCATTGCGGCACCGCCTACCATACCGACAATAGCACCGATACGTGTAGTACGTTTCCAGAACAGTGAGAACAACATTAAAGGACCGAATGTGGCACCGAAACCTGCCCAAGCAAACGAAACTATTTCGAAAATAACGTTGTTGCTGAAATTGATATTGGGGTTGATTTTTTTCCAATCAAGTGACAAAAGCACACCCAAAGCGGTCAGCACAACCAAGGTAATTCTTGTGACCCACATAATTTTCTTTTCAGATGCTTTTTTATCTATAACACCTTGATAAATATTCTTTGCAAGCGAAGATGCCGCAATAAGCAGATAAGAGTCAGATGAACTAATAGTAGCCGCCAAAATACCTGCCATAATGAAGCCTGCCAAAATCGGCGGGAAGAAACTTCTTGATAAAATTATAAAGATATTTTCAGCAGCCGACTTGGTATCAAGTGCGGTAGGATATAGGTAACGTCCCATAATACCGATAAATACTGCAACTGCAAGCGAAATTACAACCCAAACAATGGCAACGCGTCTTGAAAGTTTGAGTTCCTTTTCTTTTCTTATAGCCATAAAGCGGAGAAGGACCTGCGGCATACCAAAGTAACCCAAACCCCACGCAAGCATAGATGCAACGCTTAACGCTCCGTAAGGCAAAGATTTTCCAAACTGCGGAACATTATTAACAACCTGCTGTACACCGTCGGCATCTACTACCGGATTAGCAAGTCCAAAGAACTCTAAGAAACCGGGGATATTGCGTGCATTTTCGATAATCGCCGAAAAACCGCCGGCCTTAAATACACCAACACCGACAACAACTATCAGTGCTGTAACCATAACGATTGCCTGCATAAAATCGGACACGCTTTCTGCCAAAAAACCGCCGAGTATTGTATAAAGCAGCACGAAAGCGGCACCGACAAGCACCATTGTGTTAAACGATGCACCAAACAGTGTAGAAAATAACTTTCCGCAGGTTACAAAACAACTTGCGGCATATGCAGTAAAGAAAATTAAGATAAACAATGCCGCCAAGGTCATTATAATCGGTTTTTTCTCTCTGAAACGGTTTGAGAAAAACTCCGGCAAAGTTATAGAGTTGTTTGCCCTTATACTGTAACGGCGAAGTCTTTTTGATACTATAAGCCAGTTTAAATATGTGCCGATAGCAAGGCCTATAGCGGTCCAAGTAGCATCGGCAAGACCGCACCAATAAGCAACGCCCGGAAGTCCCATAAGCAACCAACCCGACATATCCGAAGCCTCGGCACTCATAGCGGTAACCCAAGGGCCTAAAGAACGGCCGCCTAAAAAGTAGTTTTCAGAGTTTTGATTGGCACGTTTTGCGTAGTAAAGACCAATTCCGATAACAGCCGCCATGTAAACAATCATGGCAATCAGTATCTGTATTGTTTCCTTATCCATTAAATTCACTTCTCTTTCCAAAAAATAGATACTTTATAATACCACACTATGTAAATTTATTCAAGATTTTTTTACGATTTATTCAAGTTTATTGAAAAAAGAAAAAACCCGAAAGCGTAATGCTTTCGGGTTTTTAAAGGTTGACTTTAAATTACTTAAGTTCAACTTTAGCGCCGACTTCTTCAAGTTTCTTCTTGATGTCCTCAGCCTCGTCCTTAGAAACAGCCTCTTTAAGGGTTTTGGGAGCACCGTCAACAACAGCCTTTGCATCAGCAAGGCCAAGACCGGTAATTTCACGAACAGCCTTAATAACCTTAATCTTCTCTGCACCTGCCTCAGCAAGCACAACGTCGAACTCGGTCTTTTCCTCAGCAGCGGCAGCACCGGCAGCAGCAGGACCTGCAACAGCAACAGCGGCAGCAGCAGATACACCGAACTCCTCTTCTACAGCGTGAACAAGTTCTGAAAGTTCAAGAACCGAAAGGGCTTTGATTTCTTCAATCATAGCAGCAATTTTCTCAGATGCCATTTTAATTTACCTCCAAAAAATTTTGTTTTAAATTTAATTTAATAGTTTACCGAATTATTCGGCAGCAGGGGTTGCTTCGCCATCTTTATCGACAATAGCCTGAATAACACGGGCGAAAGCAGAAATAGGTGCGTTGAAAGCGTTGCAAACGGTAGCAAGAAGAATATCTCTTGTGGGAAGTTTAGCAAGACTTTCGATAACAGTTGTATCAATTACCTTTCCGTCAAGGAAACCGGTTTTGATAGTAAAACTGTCATTTGCTTCTGCGTACTTATTAAGAATTCTTGCAGCAGAAACTTGGTCGTCCTCACTCGTAGCCAAAGCGGTATTTCCGTTGAGGAACGGCTCGATTTCGGCGAGGTCAGTACCTTCGATTGCTTTGCGAAGAAGTGTATTTTTAACAACGGTGTATTTAATACCTGCTTCACGAAGTTCCTTGCGGAGTTTAGTATCATCAGCAACCGAAATACCGCTGTAGTCGACCAAAACGCCGGCACAGGCAGATTCTACAGTAGCCTTGATTTCTGCAACCTGTTGTTTCTTGGCCTCTAAAATCATCTGACTTGGCAAAATGTTTCACCTCCGAAAAAAATATGCCTATCCAAAGCAGGATAGGCACATAAAACGCAAAAATAACGATTTAAGTGTTCATCCTCGGCAGGCAGACTAAAAAGTCTTTACGCAAAGCACCTACTGTCTTTGGAATTAACACATGTATACTACCACAAACAGATTCCTTTGTCAAGCATTATTTTCTAAAATTTCAAGATTTGACTTCTTTATCAATTTATTTCGACTGTAAGCAGTATAAATAAAGAGTGCTATAAAGGTTACCGTCCACGAAATCGGATAAGAAATGTAAAGGCATGTAGTAGTGTTCCACATTTCAAATACCGTATAAATCCAAATGACCCTGAAACCGCAAACACCTATTAAAGTTATAATCATAGGCACAAATGATTTGCCCATACCTCTTACAATTCCGGTTGTAACATCCATAAGCCCGCAGGTGAAATATGTCAGACAAATAACGCCCATACGCCACATACCCGCCTCAATATCGGCTCGGTTTGAGGAATAAATTTCCATTAACTGTTCGCGGAACGTAAAACCTGCCGCACCTAAAACAATGCCGACCCCCGCCACCAAAACCAATGCAATATAGTGGATTTTTTTGAGCATATCATATTTTTTGGCACCGCAGCACTGACCCGTGAAGGTGATTGCCGTTTGATAAAAACCGTTCATTGCCAAGAAGATAAAATTTTCAACATTAAAGGCGTTGCCGTTGCCCGCTGTAATATTCGGGTCGCCGAATGAATTTATGGCACCCTGCACAACGACATTTGAAATTGAAAACAATGTGCCTTGAATTCCGGCGGGAAGTCCCAACTGCAAAATCTGTACCGCCCACTGCTTATTAATTTTTAAACATTTTAAATTCAATTTAATCGGCTTATCGGTAAGAATAAGTTCAATTATAATAAAAACACAGGCAATAAGATTTGATGAAGTTGTTGCAATTGCGACACCTTTGACACCCAACCCCAGAACTATAACCGTAAAAAGGTTCATGATAACATTTGCAACACCGCCTATTGTGAGGAAAATCATAGGTTTTTTAGTGTCGCCCGAAGCACGCATTATTGCACTTCCGAAGTTATAAATCATGGCAAACGGTGCCCCGATAAAGTAAATTCTCAAATAATCCACCGCGAACGGCATAACCGCACTGTCAGTGCCGATAAGCACAAGTAACGGTTTTGTAAAAATAAAGCCAAGCACCGCTATAAGTGCACCCGCCACAAATCCTAATGACATGGCAGTGCCGACAGCAAGGGAAAGTTCTTTTTGATTTTTTTGACCGATAAGACGTGCCACAACTACGTTTACGCCGACCGAAACACCTAAAAAAATACCCAAAATAAGGTTTATCATAGACCCTGTTGAGCCTATTGCCGCTTGGGCAAGCGAGCCGTTAACCTTATCGAATTTGCCGACTACTATAAGGTCAGCGGCGTTGAAAACAAGTTGCAAAACACCCGAAAGCACAACGGGTATTGTAAACATTATCATATTGCGGACAAGTGAGCCCGACAACAGGTCCTTATTTTTCTTCACTTCGGACATTCTCTCATCCCCTTTTACTTTAAATTGACTCAAATTATACCACAGTTGTTTTCAAAAGTAAAGTTCAAAATTGCAAATTAACAAAAAAGAAACGGACAAAATTTTGTCCGTTTCTTTTAAACCGAGTTTTAAGAATTAAGCACCGTATTTGCCGGCGTTTACCTTAATTCCGGGGCCCATTGTAGTAGCAACTACGCAAGACTTAATATACTGACCTTTAGCAGCAGCCGGCTTTGCCTTAGCAATAGCCGAAAGTAAGGTTTCGAAGTTCTCCTGAAGTTTCTCAGCACCGAAAGAAACCTTTCCTACAGGGCAGTGAATGATGTTTTGCTTATCAAGACGGTACTCAATTTTACCTGCTTTAGCCTCGGTAACAGCCTTAGCTACATCAGGAGTAACGGTACCTGCCTTGGGGTTAGGCATAAGACCGCGGGGACCTAAGACCTTACCAAGACGGCCTACAAGACCCATCATGTCAGGCGATGCGATAACAACATCAAAGTCCATCCAGTTCTCGGTTTGAATTTTAGTTACCAAATCCTCAGCACCTACATAGTCTGCACCTGCGTCAATGGCGGCTTGAGCCTTATCTTCTTTACAAATAACGAGGGTGCGAACGGTTTTACCTGTTCCGTTGGGGAGAACAACCGCACCGCGGACCTGTTGGTCAGCGTGGCGAGAGTCAACGCCAAGACGGATATGTGCTTCGACGGTTTCGTCGAATTTAGCAGTTTTTGTTTTTACTGTAAGTTCCATTGCCTCGGCAATGTCATACTGTTTAGTTGCGTCAACAAGTCCAGCACTTGCGACATATTTCTTTCCATGTTTCATTTCATGTTACCTCCCAGAATAGTGGTTAAATCGGATATTTCCTCCCACGAGGGAGCATCAGTCTACAACAGTGATGCCCATGCTGCGTGCGGTACCGGCTACCATAGACATGGCGGCCTCAAGCGAAGCGGCGTTAAGGTCGGGCATTTTCTGTTCTGCGATTTTTTGAACCTGCTCCTTGGTTATCTGAGCAACTTTTTGTTTGTTGGGAACCCCCGAAGCCTTGTCAATACCGCAAGCCTTTTTAATAAGAACAGCAGCAGGCGGGGTTTTTGTGATAAAGGTGAACGAACGGTCTGCATAAACAGTAATAACTACCGGAATGATAAGGCCGGCGTCATTCTTGGTGCGCTCGTTAAATTCCTTTGTGAAAGCCATAATGTTTACGCCGTGCTGACCGAGAGCAGGTCCAACAGGCGGTGCCGGAGTTGCCTTTCCGGCGGGGATTTGAAGTTTAATATAACCGGTGATTTTCTGTGCCATTTTTCTGCACCTCCAAAATTAGTGGTGGCGGCGTTATTCACGCACGACGGAAGTGCCCGTAAAATATTCGGTCTTCCTCCCACGAAGGGTACTTTAGTACCCACTATACGGTTAAAGCGAATTCGCTTTATATTTAATCTTTTACGATTTCGATTTGATTGAGTTCAAGTTCAACAGGGGTTTCTCTGCCAAACATCGAAATTGTAACACGGACACTGTTTTTATCAATGTCAATTTCGTCAACAATACCGGTAAAGCCCTCCAAGGGACCGTCGATAATATTAACGCTGTCACCAACCGAGTATTTAACCTCGACGGTTCGCTTTTCAACGCCGAGCGATTCAACCTCTTTGTCAGTCAACGGTACCGGTTTTGAAGCCGGACCCACGAAACCTGTACATCCGCGTGTGTTACGCACAACATACCAAGAATCGTCTGTAACAATCATTTTAATCATTACATAACCGGGGAATATCTTTCTTTCAACCTGTTTTTCTTTACCGTCGCTTCCGATTTCGGTAACGATTTCGGTAGGAATTTTAATTTCCTGAATAAGGTCCTGCATTCCGCGGTTTTCGACCATTTTTTCAAGGTCGGTCATAACCTTATTTTCATAGCCGGAATATGTGTGAACCACATACCACTTGGCCTCATCGTATTCTGCCATTGCTGCCTCCGTTACCTATAAAGTAAATCGAGCAGTGCACCAAGGCCGAAATCTATAAGCCATATGAATGCACCGACTAAAAGACACACGACGAGAACGATAATCGTGTTTTTAATAACTGCTTTGGGACCGGGCCAAACAATTTTCTTTATTTCGCCCTTATAGTCACGCAACGCTTTTACTATTCTTTTCGGAATAGTAAGTTCGCCTTTTTGCGATCCGACTGCCAGTTTATCCGAAATGAGCAGATAAGCAACCGAAACTCCGCAGGTTACAAAAAGCAACAGTGAAATAACAAGCGGAGCAAGGTTTACATACGAACACGAAAGCACGTCGGGATAACCTCTAAGGTCAATGAACTTATAGGGTGACGAGCAAGCGATTACAAGCATGTAAACAGCCGAAACTATCGAAAAACCGACAGTAGCCCACTTTGTACCTTTAAACTTTAACGACAACGCCGCAAAAAGCACGGTAAAAGCAGTAAGCAACATAAGAAACAAAAGGTCAGATGACTTGGCGGTTTTGATACCCAAGTACTCAGCACCAAACGCCACCTCGGCACCAACTCTTATTTCGCTGCCGTTTTTCATAACGATTTCGCCGAAAGGCATAAAGAACATGAACAAAGCCGCTGCACTGAAGACTATTGAAAGCACGCTAAAAATTCTGTTTAAAATTTTCAAGTTCGTACCTCCTTATTTAGTCTCTTTGTGAACGGTGTGCTTTTTGCAGAATCTGCAATACTTGTTCATCTCAAGACGATCGGGATCGTTTTTCTTGTTCTTCATAGTGTTGTAATTACGTTGTTTACACTCAGAACAAGCCAGTGTAATTTTAACTCTCATGTGACGGCACCTCCCGTTTTACGGAAATATTTTTGTTTTTCTGTTACAAGAAAAACTTGGCCTCCCTCGAATCAAGCAAAGAACACCGTCTGCCGAAAACACAACATATTGTGGCATTTCGGAAAGCGAAAACAAGCGGTAGAAATTCTTACTTTGAAACAGGTCTTTTAAGTAACAAAGACCTTTGCAGAGGTACAACGATTATAGCACACTCACCTTAAAAGGTCAAGCATTTTTTTGATAAATTTGTCCGCCTTATTTAATGTGCCGATTTGGGCAAGATTTTGCCCAATCGGTCTAAAATGATATTGATTTATTCCCGATTTATGGTACAATGTATAAGGAATATTATTTATATATTACGATCTATTATATATTAGGGAAGGATTTTTCGACATGCCGTTTAAAGCAGAGGAAAAGAAAATAGGCAAGAAAAAACAGTTGCGGTTAATGACCTTTATGTTGGCACTTTTTACCGCTACCGCACTTTTTATACCGTCAATCGTTATAAGCAAAGGGTATTTTATATTTTTCGGGGACTTTAATGTTCAGCAAATCCCCTTTTACCAATACTGCCATGAGGCTGTGCGTTCGGGCTCTTTCGGGTGGAGTTGGCAAACCGACCTCGGCTCGGACCTTATATCTTCCTACAGTTTTTATCTTTTAGGCAGTCCGTTTTTTTGGTTAACCATTCCGTTTCCAAACAGTTTTGTGCCCTATCTTATGGCACCGCTGCTTATATTAAAATTTTCTCTGGCAGCATTATTTGCCTATATGTACATCCGTCGTTTTACCGCACGTGCCGAAACCGCCATGATAGGCGGACTGCTCTACGCCTTTTGCGGTTTTTCGGTATATAATATTTTCTTTAACCACTTTCATGAGGCCATTGTTTTCTTCCCGCTGTTACTCTTATGCTTGGAAAAATTTATTGCCGAGAAAAAACGCGGACTGCTTATTTTAGCAGTATTCCTTTGCTCGGTAACCAACTACTATTTCTTCTTCGGCATGGTGGTATTTACCGTAATTTATTGGTTTGTAAGAATATGCTCACACAGTTTTAAATTCAAGGCTTCTGAATTTTTACTTATGCTTTTTGAATGTGTTTTGGGATTACTGCTTGCCGCGGCACTGCTGTTGCCTTCGGTAATGGCAATAGTTCAAAATTCACGTTTATCCAGCACCATGAACGGCTGGGGTGCAATTCTTTACGGAAAAGAGCAAATATTCCTTAACGTAATTCAGTGTTTCTTCTTCCCGCCCGACCTGCCCGCAAGACCTATATTCTTTCCCGGTGCCGAGGTTAAATGGTCGTCGCTCGGCGGTTGGTTGCCGCTTTTCGGCATGACCGGTGTTATCACCTATTTAATGTCCGAGAAAAAAGGCACTTGGCTACGCAGAATTATTATAATCTGTGCCTTTATGGCATTGGTGCCTATATTAAACAGTGCCTTTTCCATGTTCAACACCGCCTATTATGCGCGTTGGTTTTACATGCCTATTCTTATGATGTGCCTTGCTACGGCACTGTCGTTCGAGGATTTAGAGGTAAATTGGAAATCGGCGTGGCGGTGGTCCTTCGGCATCACTGCCGCTTTGACGCTCGTTATCGGACTTTTCCCGAAAACGAAAGAGGATAAACTTTCCTTAGGTCTTTACACCGATGCCGCCACTAACCCCATAAAATATGTTTACCAACTCATCCGCCACACTATTAATGACTCCTACAAGGTTGACGGTGACTATCAAGACCTTAGATTTTGGGTCACATCGGCGATTGCAATACTTTCATTATTTGCCGTAAAGGCACTTATACCTTCGATAAAATCAAGGAATGTTAAGATATTTAAACCCATTATCGCAATGGTTTGTGTCGTTTCGGTCGTTTATTCGGTATTCTTCCTTGTAAGCGGTCAGTCACATTCGTATGATATTGAAGAAGTTATGATAAATAATCTTATTGAAGGCAATGTAACCTTGGAAACAGAAGACGACGAATTTGCCCGCATAGATGTTTATGACGGCGTTGACAATACAGGACTTTATTTGGGATACCCGTCAATAAACTTCTTCCATTCTATTGTTTCACCCGAAATTATGGAGTTTTATAACTATATCGGCGTTCCGCGTTCGGTAGGCAGCCGACCCGAACTTTCTTACAACGCTTTACGGTCTTTTCTTTCGGTTAAATATCTGCTCGACCCCGAAATTTCAGGCAGTAAGGATTTTGAAACCGAAACCGGCGAGCCGCAAATTTCGGGATTTGTATACGACAGCACACAAAACGGCTACAAAATATATAGAAACGAAAACTATATCCCAATGGGTTTTACCTATGACTACTATGTCACCGAAGAACAGATTGAGGATTACACCAAACAGCAAAAAAACAATATTATGCTCAAAGCGTTGCTGATAGATAAAAAGGATTTGGCGGTTGCCAACAGATATCTTAAAAATATTCAAACTGACTATTATCTGAGAACCTACGAAACAGGCAAACTTGCCATAAACTTTGACTCAGCAACCGTTGCCGCCGACAGCAAAAGCAGAGCCTCTAAATCGGCTTATTCATTTAACTGTAATTCCAATGGCTTTACCGCCAAAATAAACATGGAAAAGGATAACCTTGTATTCTTCTCAGTGCCTGCCGCCGACGGTTGGACAGCAACCGTAAACGGTACAAAAGCCGAGATTTTAAAGGTTAACAAGGGCTTTATGGCAGTCGCGGCACCTGCAGGCGACAACACAATAGTGTTCCGTTACGAAACACCCGGTCTTGCGGTAGGCATTCTCGTAACCGCCGCCACAGCGGTAGTGACTATAATTTATCTGTCGGCAGTTGCCATAAAACGCAAAAAATATCCCGCCAAAGAGGCAGTATACCCCGAAGGCGAGATTATAGAAAATCATATAAATAAGTTTGAAAACGCTGTAATTTTAGCGGAATCGGAAGAAAATGACAGCCTGCTCGACAGCATTGACCTTGAAAGCACCAACGCTTACCAAGGATTTAAAGGTGGCTTTACGCTTAACGATTCGGCACTTTTAAATTTGAATTTCGAAACCGAAGAAGAAACCGACGTCATAAATCCACCCGAAAATGAAGAATGAGCAAAATTAGGGTTGACCTGCCGGCACTTTGCGAGTAAAATGTTGGTTAAGAATTAAAAAGGAGAATTTATTATGGCTATGCTCTCACCCTCTATTTTGGGTTGCGACTATTTAACACTTTCTGATACCATTAAGGTGCTCGAAGAAAACGGCACCGATATGATTCATTTAGATGTTATGGACGGAATTTTCGTGCCTAACATTTCATTCGGTGTTCCTATTATTGAGTCGATAAAACGCCACTCGAATATAACTTTAGATGTCCATCTTATGATAGACCGTCCTTTGCGTTATGTGAAAGAGTTTACCAAGGTTGCCGATATTTTAGGATTTCACTATGAGGCAGGCTCAGATGTCGAAGAAACACTTAAAGCCATCAAGGCAGAGGGTGTTAAAACCTGCCTTACCATAAAACCTGCCACCGACCCCAAGGATATTTTCCCATATCTTCCGCTTTGCGACATGGTGCTTATTATGTCGGTTGAGCCGGGATTCGGCGGTCAAAAATTCATGCCGTCGGCATTGGATAAACTAAAAGTATTAAAGGCGGAAATCACCGCAAAAGGACTTGATACTTTGTTGGAAGTTGACGGAGGCGTTAACGATGTAACCGGCAAACAATGTGTAAAGGCAGGTGCCGATGTTCTTGTTGTCGGCAGTTTCCTTTTTAACACTACAGACCTTAAAGGTCAGGTTAATTTGTTTAAAGATATGTGATTTTTTAAAATTTCGCCTATCTCGTTTACGGCGTTTAATGATAGCGGTTTCCAGTATTCGTGTGTTACGGCAATTTGCAGTTTTTCGGTTAAAATCTTATCTGCAAATCCAACCAGCACTGACCTTATATATGCCGCATTTTCTTTGACCGTCAGTTCCAAACGGTATTTTCCGTTTAACACGTAAAGTTTACTGCCATAGGCAACCCCGCTGTTAAAAAGGGTTTCTATACAGCAAAATAACCGTTCACTGTCAAGAAATTCGGCTACATATTTCCCGCTTTTGCGGGTTGTAATTTGCAGTTTTCTGTATTTCGGTATAAACCAAACTTCACACCCGCCTTGGAAAACAGGATATATTTCTATTGCCATTTTTTTAGCCTGCGTTTTATATCCCGCCGTTTTCGAGGCAACCGCAAAAAGTGTAAGTAATGCTCTTTCGGTTTCAAACTCTTTGTCACCGAAAAAAAGTCCGTCAATACTGTAAACCACCGTTTCTGCTTCGGAAAGCAGTACCCTCAATTTACCGTTTTGAGTTTCTGCCGTCATAGTTCCACCCTCTTTTTAAATATATGACAGTATATTTTAAAGTCGATTCCTTTGTGTATGTCCCTTGTAAAGGTTAAGTATTTTTTACCGATTCCCTGTCAAAGATATTTAAAAGGGAGGTGCGTTTATGGATAAAAAACGTTCAGGTACCAAACTGTTTATAAAATCTGCAGTGTGGACCCTTGCGGCAATCGCACTTATAGCCATTGGCTACTTCGGTGCGGGATATATTGCCGATTTAATCTAAAGGAGTTAAAATTTATGAAAAACTACCGCGAACTGAAATCAGGCTCGGATGTACGAGGTTTTGCCAGCGACATTTTCGGCAATAAAATAAACCTCACCGATAGTGCAGTTTACGATATCACCGCCGCGTTTGTACCGTTTTTAGCAGAGAAAGTGCAAAAGCAGGCTAAAGATTTAACGGTTTCGGTAGGACACGATTCGAGAATTACCGCCGAAAGAATAAAGGCACAGGTTATCAGTGCTTTAACTGCGGCAGGCGTTACGGTTTTAGACTGCCATTTATCCTCAACCCCTGCCATGTTTATGACAACGGTTGCGGCAAAATGTGACGGTGCCGTTCAAATTACCGCGAGCCACCACCCCGCCGACCGCAACGGACTTAAGTTTTTCCTGCCCACAGGCGGTCTTGACGGCAGTGATATTGCCGAAATTTTGAAAAATGCCGAAATGGGTAATTTTGCACCGAAAGGTGACGGCAAGGTTATAGACCGCGATTTTATGACCGAATATTCGGCTATTTTACGCGGCAGGATTTGCGAAGAACTCGGCGTAACAGAAGAAGCCCAACCCTTAAGCGGCTATAAAATTGTAGTTGATGCAGGCAACGGTGCAGGCGGATTTTACGCTTCTAAGGTATTAGAGCCGCTTGGTGCCGACACTAGCGGCAGTGTTTACTTAGAGCCTGACGGCATGTTCCCTAACCACATTCCAAACCCCGAAGACACCGACGCCATGGCAAGTATCAGCAACGCCGTTATAAATTCAAAAGCCGACCTCGGTGTTATTTTTGATACCGACGTTGACCGTGCCGGTTGCGTAGACCCTTGCGGTGTTGAAATCAACCGCAACCGTCTTGTTGCTTTGGCGGCGGCAATCGTGCTTGAAAATGAACCGAAATCTACCATTGTCACCGACAGTGTTACTTCGGCAGGACTCAAAACCTTTATCGAGTGTGATTTGGGTGGTAAACACCACCGTTTTAAACGCGGATATAAAAATGTTATCAACGAGGCTGTCCGTTTGTGTGGGGTAGGTATAAACGCACCGCTTGCCATTGAAACTTCCGGCCATGCCGCACTCAAAGAAAACTACTTCCTCGATGACGGTGCGTATTTGGTGACCAAAATCATTATAAAAATGGCAAAGTTAGGCAAGGAAAACAAAAGCATTTCCGACCTCACCGCTAACCTTAAAATGCCCGCCGATGCTAAGGAAATACGCTTTAATATTAAAACTGACGATTTCCGTGCCTACGGTGAAAAGATTATTGTCGATTTAGAAGATTGGTGCAAATCCAAAGACGGTTACATAATTGCCGACGACAACCGCGAGGGGATTCGCGTTAGTATAGACGACGGTTGGTTTTTGTTAAGACTGAGTGTTCACGACCCCGTAATGCCCATGAACATTGAAAGCGACAGTGTAGGCGGTGCATTAAAGATTGCAAATAAAATTGCCGAATTTTTCAAATGTTACGACCGTCTTGACACTTCAGCATTAAACACCTATATATCGGGAGATAAAAGTAACAAATGAACAATAATCTAAAGGGCGGACTGCTACTTGCACTTGCCGCTCTGCTTTGGGGTACAACCTTTGTTGCACAGGAAGAGGCGACGAGGTTTATAGGCCCGTTTACTTTAAACTGCCTGCGTTCCTTTGTGGCGGTATTGGTGCTTACACCGTTAGTGTTTTTCTTGAAGGCAAAACGAGAAAAGACCGGCGACAAAGAAAAACTTTTTTCCAAAAAACTACTCCTTGGGGGATTTTGTTGCGGTACCGCTTTGGCGGTTGCATCAAATTTGCAGCAATTCGGCATACTTTTTAATTCTTCCCTTTTGGAGGGTGACTCAGGCAAAGCCGGATTTATCACCGCCATGTACATAATATTCGTACCGCTTATTACAGGTCTTACAGGCATACGGGTAAAATTTTCCTGCCTTATTGCCGTACTTATCGGTGTTGCGGGACTTTATTTTATAAGTGTCAAGGAAGGCTGTACGGTAGCCTCGGGCGATATCGTACTACTGCTTTGTGCCCTCGCCTTTTCTGTACATATTATAGTTGTAGACCGTTTCGGCTCGGCACTCGACGCCATAAAACTTTCAACCGTACAGTTTTTCTTTGCAGGTTTGATTTCACTTATTCTGAGTTTGATTTTCGAACGCGACACCGCTACCGTCAGCAATATAATGAATGCCGTACTGCCTATTCTCTATTGCGGTATTTTATCGTCAAGTATTGCCTTTACCCTGCAGGTTGTCGCACAAAAAATGTGCGAGCCGACTATTGCCAGCCTTGTTATGAGCCTTGAGTCGGTTTTCTGTATGCTTGCCGCCTGTTGTTTTTACACAAAACTGCCGCTTCCCCGCGAAATAATCGGTTGCGTGCTTATGCTTATCGCAATCTTTATCGTTCAAACACCGTTCGCCGACAAACTATTCGAAAAAATAACTGAAAGGTTTAGAAAACATGAGCGGGTTTGAGTATAAAATTATCCGTTCAAACCGCCGTACCATGGCGATAGAAGTGACCGAAACGGCTGAGGTTTTAGTCAGAATCCCCTTTTTTGTAACCGATAAAAAGGCTTTGGAATTTGCAAGCAGTAAAACACTATGGATTGAAAAAGCAGTACAAAAACAGCGTTCCAAACCGCAAAATTGCCATAATATAACCCCCGAAGAAATAAAGGAACTAAAGCAAAAAGCCAAAGAATATTTACCGCTTAGGACCGAGTATTATTCCCGCCTTACGGGGCTTAAATATAAAAGTATTAAAATAACCTCGGCAAAAAAGCGGTTCGGTAGTTGCAACGGCAAAAACGGAATATGTTTTTCGTATATGCTAATGCTCTACCCTAAGGTGGCTATTGATTACGTTATAGTCCACGAACTCTGCCACACAAAACACCATAACCATTCTAAAAATTTTTGGGATTTAGTGGCAACATACATGCCTGATTTCAAGTTCCGACGCGAACTTTTGAAATAGTTTTTAAAAATAAAATTTTGAAAGAAGTTTTGTAAAATGAGTCACATTAACACGAAATGCGTACAGGAAGGCTATGAGCCAAAAAGCGGCGAGCCGAGAGTTTTACCTATTTACCAAAGCACAACCTTTAAATATGACGACGCCAAAACCTTAGGCGACCTGTTTGATTTTAACGCCTCGGGACACTTTTATACCCGCCTCAGCAACCCCACAGTCGAGGCTGTTGAAAAGAAAATTGCCGCTTTAGAAGGCGGTATCGGTGCTATGCTGACCTCGTCGGGTCAAGGTGCTACAACCGCCGCTATTTTAACCTTATGTAAGGCGGGTGACCACATTGTTTCGTCTAACTCAATTTACGGCGGTTCGTTCAATTTGCTTAACATAACATTACGCAAAATGGGTATTGATACTACATTCATTTCGCCCGATTCTTCGGACAGTGAGATTGAAGCGGCAATAATGCCTAACACCAAACTTATTTTTGGCGAAACGGTTGCAAACCCCGCACTGACCGTTTTGGATATTGAGCGTTGGGCAAATGTTGCTCACAAAAACAGTCTTCCGCTTTATGTTGACAACACATTCCCGTCACCCGTAAACTGCCGTCCTTTTGAGTGGGGTGCCGATATTATTATCCACTCTACCTCGAAATATCTTGACGGTCATGCTATGGCTTTGGGCGGTTGTATTGTTGATTCGGGTAACTTCGATTGGACAAAATCAAGCCGTCACTCTGATATGCAAACCCCAGATGAGTCCTACCACGGCCTTGTGTACCCCGAAAAGTTCGGCAAAGCCGCATTTATTGCAAAGGCAAGAGCACAAATGATGAGAGATATAGGCATGATGATGTCACCTATGAACGCATTTTTGCTTAATATCGGAATTGAAACATTACATCTTCGTATGCCTGCACACTGCAACAATGCTTTGGCGGTGGCTGAATATCTGCTTTCTAACCCCAAAATTGCTTGGGTTGACTATCCCGGTCTTAAAAACAACAAATACCATGCTTTGGCAGAGAAATATATGCCCAACGGCACCTGCGGTGTTATTTCATTTGGTATAAAGGGCGGCAGGGAGTCGGCGGCTAAGTTTATGGAAAGTGTCAAACTTGCCGCACCGGTTATCCATGTTGCCGACGCAAGGACCTGCGTTTTACACCCCGCCTCAACCACCCACCGTCAACTTACAGACGAGCAACTTATTGAATGCGGCGTTACCCCCGACCTTATCAGAATGTCGGTCGGTATTGAACATGTTGACGATATTATCGCCGACATTGACCAAGCCCTCGAAAAATGCTGATTTTTTAAATTCTACAAAACAATCGCCTCAGCCGCAAATGGCTGAGGCGATTTATCATTTTAGATGTTAAATTGTAGGGACAAGTGTCCTCGGCTGTCCGTTTCTCGTTATTTCCTAAAATGAACAACTGTAGGGGTGAACTTTGTTCGCCCGCAAATATCATATACATAAAAAAGGGCGAACACAGTTCGCCCCTACGAGATTAGGTATTAAAAACCACATCTGGCATCTGCTATATAATTGTCAATTCAAAAATACCTTTCGTAAAAACTTTTGCCTTCGGCGGAGCCGACCACCGAAACGGCAACGCCGTTACCGCTGTCGGTTATAAGATTGCCAACCCTTTTTACATCGTCTATTGTGACCTCATCAACCGCCTTAAGCAGTGTGTCAAGGTCATTGTATTTGCCCTCAAAAAGCAACTGCCTGCCGCACGACGATGCTACCGCCGCCATGCTTTCATTTGAAAGTGCAAGTCCCGCTTTAAACTGTTGTCTTGTGCGTTCGACCTCTTCCCTTGTCACATCACGCTTTACCGCATTTAATTCTTTTAAAACTTCACTTAAAAATCTCTCTTGATTTTTATGTGCCAGCCCTGCTTGAATACCGAACATTCCCGTACCTAAATAACTTGACGAAAATGTATAAACCGAGTAGGCAAGTCCTAATTCCTCGCGTATACGGCGGTTAATTCGCGACGAAGCCGCACCGCCTGCTATTGACGAGAAAAAAGACGCGGCGTGGCGAAGTTCATGCCCCGACGGCAGACCGTTATAGCAAAACGCAATTTGCGTTTGCTCAAGTTTTTTAGTAAATAAACTGTACCCACTGTTAATTTTCATATTTTCAGCGGTAATAAAATTACCTGTATTTTTCTTTTCGCCGAAATAACCTTCTAAAATTTCCAAAACCTCACTGCGGTCAAATTTACCGCAAACGGTCACAACCATCCGTTCAGGAACATAAACCCTTTCCATATACCGTCTTAAATCATCGGCAGTAAATTCCGACACAGTATCCCTTGTGCCTAAAATATTAAATCCCAACGGATTATCTTTATAACACAAAGCCGTCAGCATATCGGCACAAAATTCCTCTGGCGAGTCCTCATACATACCGATTTCCTCAAGCACTACGCCCTTTTCGGTTTCGAGTTCCTCGGGCAAAAATGACGGATTGCAAATCATATCGCAAATAAGATGCAATGTTCTTCCCAAATGCTCGGACAATGCCCTTGAGTAAAAACAGGTGTATTCCTTTGCCGTATAGGCATTAAGTTGACCGCCCATTAGGTCGGCTTCTTCCGAAATTTGCACCGCAAGTCTGGTTTCGGTACCCTTAAATACCATATGTTCAACAAAGTGCGAAATGCCGCTTGTTTTAACGGTTTCAAAGCGGTTGCCTGCCCCTATAAAGAAACTTACTGCAGCAGAATGTGCCTCGGTTTTTGGGATAAGTGCAACTGTAAAGCCGTTGTTAAAGACTATTTTTTCCATCATTTTTTATCCTTCACCATTTGTCCGTAGGGTAAACTTTCAAACCCTAATCGTGTATAGAGTTTCTTTGCCCGCACGTTTTCAGGCTCAATTTCCAAGCGGTAGCGGACTGCGGGACGGTTTTTAAACAAAAACTCCAGCATTTCGCTGCCCGCACCTTTGCCCCTAAACTCAGGTCTTACGTATAGTTCCTCTGCCCAAATTGTAAGACCGCCCGCCTCTTGAGAAAAGGTTTTGGCTATAAGTAAATAGCCGACAGGGACATTGCCGTCTAAACACAAAAAGCCTTCGGCGTAAACGTCAGACCGCATCATTTCATCCCATGTTGCGGTCATGTTTTCCTTTTTTATACTATGAAGCACCGCTTCGGAATTATAAAATTCCAAGGCCAACTGCAAATAAAGTTCTTTGTCCTTCTCTTCAAATTTTCTTATCATTTGGCAAATTTCCTTTTAAAAGCCGTTAAAGTTAACCAAAACACAATAACACCTAACACTGCACCCACGGTATCAACGACTATGTCACTTATTTGAAACGCCCTACCGGGCACAAAAATTTGATGAATTTCATCACTTAGAGCATAAGCAAAGCCGAACACTACCGCAAAAATATTTCGTTTTAAGTGTGAACACTTAAATGTATTTATAAAATTGGCACTGAAAAAGCCAAGCACCGAAAAAATACCGAAATGTGCCAAAGTACGGACAATTTCCGTAAACTTTTGCATAACCGATTCTTTCTTTTGCAGTGTCATTTTTTCAAAATCTTTCACAACCGTTTTTACTACAAAAGCCGTAACACCGCCGCTTGTTTTATTTGACTTTTCTCCGTTTTCTGACGAAAACATAAAAATCGCAACCATTGTAAGCAACACTATTAAAGCGGATATTATTTTAAAAGCTATATCCTTCTTACTCATTCGTCTAACTTAAGCACAGCCATAAACGCCTCTTGCGGTACCTCGACCGAGCCTAACTGACGCATACGCTTTTTACCTTCCTTTTGTTTTTCAAGAAGTTTCTTTTTACGGGTAATGTCACCGCCGTAACACTTGGCAAGCACGTCTTTACGCATAGCTTTAACCGTTTCGCGTGCGATAATTTTACCGCCTACGGCAACCTGAATGGGTATTTCGAAAAGTTGACGGGGAATGTAGTCCTTTAACTTTTCGGCAATTCTTCGTGCCCTAGTATAAGCGTTGTCAAAATGAACGATAAAGGACAACGCATCGACAACGTCGCCCGCAAGCATTACATCAAGTTTGACTAATTTCGACGGCTCGTATCCTTTAACCTCATAGTCATAACTTGCATACCCTCTTGTACGGGATTTTAACGCGTCAAAGAAGTCGTAAACAATCTCACCCACAGGCAATACATAGTGCATATCAACGCGGTCGCCGATATACTGCATACCTATATATTCGCCTCTACGCTCTTGGCAAAGCCCCATAATTGCACCGACAAATTCGCTTGGGCTGTAGATATTGACATCTGCAACCGGCTCTAAAGCGGTGTTAATCATAGCGGGGTCAGGATAGTTTGTAGGATTGGAAACCGTAACGGTTTCGCCGTTTGTAAGCCTGAACTCATACTCAACGCTCGGTGCCGTAGTTACTAAGTCAAGGTTGTATTCACGCTCTAAGCGTTCTTGGATAATTTCCATATGCAAAAGTCCTAAAAATCCGCAACGGAAACCAAAACCCAACGCACCTGACGTTTCGGCTTCAAAAAGCAGTGACGCATCGTTAAGTTGCAGTTTCTCAAGTGCCTCTCTGAGGTCGGTATACCTTGCACCGTCAGCGGGGTAAATGCCGCAGAAAACAACAGGATTAACCTTACGGTATCCCACAAGCGGCTCTTTGGCAGGATTTAGGGCATCGGTCATAGTATCACCGACGCGTGCGTCACCGACATTTTTAATGGCGGCGGCGATATAACCAACCTCGCCCGCTTTAAGTACTTCGCAGGGTATCATAATATTGCCGCGTTTTCTGCCAACCTCAACAATCTGGAACTCGGCACCGGTAGCCATCATACGAACGGTTTGGCCTACTCTCACCTCACCCGACATAACGCGGAAATAAACAATAACGCCCTTATAAGCATCGTAATAAGAGTCAAAAATCAGTGCCTTTAAAGGCTCGTCACTGTCACCTTTAGGACATGGAATTACATTTACAATCTGCTCCAAAACCTCTTCGATATTTATATCATTTTTTGCCGAAATAAGCGGTGCCATTGAAGCATCAATACCTATTATATCCTCAATGTCGCGGCGAATTCGCTCAGGCTCGGCACTGGGCAAATCAATCTTATTGATAACCGGTAAAATTTCAAGTCCGTGGTCAACCGCCAAATATGTGTTGGCAAGAGTTTGTGCCTCAATGCCCTGCGATGCATCTACTATAAGTATAGCACCCTCGCAGGCGGCAAGGGAACGCGAAACCTCATAGTTAAAGTCAACGTGTCCCGGGGTGTCTATTAGGTTGAATTCATACTCCAAACCGTCTTTAGCCGTATAATAAAGGGTTACGGCGTGCGATTTTATAGTAATTCCGCGTTCACGCTCTAAATCCATACTGTCAAGCAGTTGGTCCTCCATGTCCCTCTCGGCAACCGTTTTGGTATGTTCCAAAAGACGGTCGGCAAGGGTCGATTTTCCGTGGTCAATGTGTGCCACAATGCAAAAATTTCTTATTCTTTCCTGCGGTATTGACATTTTAGTCTCCATTCATTTCGTTTGTGTCGCTGGTTGCTTTGGTTTCTTCTAATTCTTCTTCGGTTATGGGTGAATATACACTTTTGCGGCCTTTTTTCAGTTTAACAGACAGTTTTCTGCCCTTTAACCACTTATCAACCGCACCTGCGATTTTAGGCAAGGAAACGGTCACTGCGGCTATCAAAGCCATAAACCCAACCCACATAAGGGCAAATATAATATAATCTTTCATAATATCAGTCGGTCAAAACTTCACAGACCAAGTCGCAGTATTCGGTGGTATTATCAATGGGAAGTCCTGCGATAAGCCTTGCTTGACAGTTGAGAATTTTGGCAATTTTGCCTGCCTTTTCACGGTCGGTTTCGAATGTTTCTTTTAATTTTTTAAATACTGCATGGTCGGGGTTAAGTTCCAAAACCTTTTCGGCTTTAGGTTTCGGCTCGTCACCCGGCATCATGGCAAAATATTTTTCCATTTCCAAAGAAACTTCGCCCGAGGCGGAAATAAACACAGGGTGGGTTTTAAGTTTGCTTGATACAACACAAGAAGCGATTTCATCACCCAAGGTTTCCTTCACAAATTCGCAAAGTTCTGTATTTTCTGCTCTTGTTTCCTCTATTTTTTTCTTTTGGTCGTCGGCTAAAAGTTCCAAATCTTCACTGTCAACCGATTTAAACTCTTTATCATCATGTTTACCTAACATTCCTATGACAAATTCGTCAACCTCGTCGGTAAAGTAGAGCATTTCATAGCCTTTATCCCTTAACAGTTCGGTTTGGGGCAGGCTTTCGATTTTGCTTGCATCACTGCCGCTTGCATAATAAATGTACTTTTGCCCCTCTTTCATGCGGGCGACATAATCGTTAAGAGTTGTAAATCCTTCCGAAAAAGACGATGGGAACACAATTAAATCTTTAACCGAATCTTTATGAATACCGAAATCGGCAACGGCACCGTACTTTATCTGCACGCCGAAATTACGCCAAAATTCGGCATATTTTTCAGGCTCGTTTTTAAGCATTTTTTGAAGTTCAGACTTGATTTTCTTTTCAATATTAGTTGCAATGGTTTTGAGTTGGCGGTCGTGTTGCAAAAGTTCACGCGAAATATTAAGCGATAAATCTGCCGAGTCGACAACACCCTTTACAAAACGAAAATGGTCGGGTAACAACTGCTCACACTTGTCCATAATAAGCACACCGCCCGAATAAAGTGCCAAGCCTTTTTCAAAATCCTTGGTGAAATATCCGTACGGTACCTTGTTCGGTACAAAAAGCATTGCTTTATAGGAAACAACGCCCTCGGCACTAACCCTGACAGTTAAGACGGGGTCGCTGTAGTCCATAAACTTTTCTTTGTAATATTCGTTACATTCCTCGTCGCTGACCTCTGACTTGGAACGTTGCCAAATAGGTACCATGCTATTTAAAACTTCGTGTTTTATTATCTTTTCGTACTTAGGCTCTTCGCCGTCTTTGGCTACGTTTTCGGTGCGTTCCACATCCATACTGATAGGATAACGGATATAGTCAGAATAACGTTTTATAAGCGAGGTGATTTTATAGGTATCAAGATATTCGGAATACTTTTCCCCGTCACTGTCGGGTTTTATGTTCATGATAATATCGGTACCTACCGAGTCTTTTTCACATTCCTCAACGGTGTATCCGTCCTGTCCCTCACTTACCCAGCGGTAGGCTATATCACTGTCATATTTTTTAGTGATAACTGTGACTTTATCACTTACCATAAACGCCGAGTAAAAACCTACGCCAAACTGACCGATAATGTCGGTATTATCCTCGTCTTCTTCGTTTTCGAGTTTCTTTTTAAACGTAAGCGAACCGCTTTTGGCTATGGTGCCCAAGTTTTCCTCAAGTTCCTTTTCACTCATACCCACACCGTTATCCGAAACGGTAAGTGTGCGGTTTTCCTTGTCAATTTTAATTTCTATACCTAAACTTCCCGTTTTTTCGCGGGCGGACTCGTCGGTCAGCGAAATATAGTGAAGTTTATCCACCGCATCACTTGCATTGGAAATAATCTCACGCAAGAAAATCTCCTTATTTGTATAAATCGAGTTAATCATAAGGTCTAAAAGTCTTTTCGACTCCGCCTTAAAACTTTTCTTTCTCATAAAAAACATCCTTTCATATTACGCCGCGGTAATAAAGTCCCCTAGTATAATCGGTATCGGGTGCCTTCTCACAGTTTTTCGCGGCAATTATTTCTTGACACCGTTCTTTATCTTCGTCAGTGAAATAAAGCACATTAAAATCTATACCCTCAATATCCTTTTTTCGGTCAAACATCCAAAGCGGTACCGAATTGAACATCTCGGAAAACTCACCTCGGCATGACACGGGGAAACTTATGCCTTTACGGTCGGTTAAACTTCCCTTACCGCCGCACGACATGCTGCCGCCACCGTTTTTTATCGGGCAGTTTCTAAAACACATAAGCGGTAACTTGCCGTATGAAAACACACCGCGTGGAATATCGCCGCCCAAGTTTACCGCGTCGGCAATATTTAATTCAAATGATAAAACGCAGGCCGAAGCACCTAAGTTTTTTAAAGTTTCAACGGAATCGGAATTAAATACATTCATTCCAAATCCTGCGACAAATGGTAAACCGACATTTTTCGTCATGGTTATACCTGCAAGATTTCCTGCTACTGCCGCCAAAACTCCATATTCTTTGGCATTTTTTAAGTGTTTTTCATATCTTTCGCCGTTATGCAAAATACCTCTCGGCAGGTCGGCTAAAAGTTTTATGCATTTAGGTAAATTCACTTTGGAAAAATCGCACTCTACAGGCAGTATTACCGCATCAATCCCGCTTAAATCATCAGGTATTTGCGAAACACTTCTAAACTGTGCTACCATTTTACACTCGCCGCTTTGGTTTCGTTTATCGGTAAACAGCGGCTCGTTATATTCCGCACTTTTAAGATTTTTCGCTCTTTTTTCGGTCAGAAGTTGCAATGCACCTTCTTTAAGCGTGTTGAGATTTCCGCCCGAAATAAAAAGTCCTTCATCTATATTACAGTTTAGATTTTTTAAATAATACGGCGTACCGCCGAGTTTTGACAATTTTTCGGTCACACTGTCTTGCGAAACACCTTTTGTTTTGGCTGTTTCGGGCACTTGTCCCATTGCGGTGACACCGTTACCGTCAAAATCTTTAATATAAAGTGTTGCTGGCTGGTTTTCTTTTAAAGTGAATTCGCCCGTAACCGCCACCGACTGCCTTTCTCTGCGGTAAAGTTCGTGTGCCGACTTAATAAGTCCCGCCGAGATTTTTTCATCGGTTTCGGTACGTGTGCCGAACATCTGCTTTCCCAAACTATCCGTAAAATAGCCGTCGGTATGGCCGTTACGCGAAAAAATTCCCGACAGTAAATTTTCAAGATTTTGTGAAGCGGGTGCTCCGTCAACGGCGGCTCGGCACATGGCTGTAGCCGCGGCAACGTATTCGGGGCGTTTCATTCTGCCCTCGATTTTAAGCGATGCAACACCCATATTTTTAAGTGTTTCAATGTGGTTTATAAGGCTCATATCTTTAAGGCTTAAATCATGGCCAAGACCGTTTTCCGCCGAAAAGGGCAAACGGCAAGGCTGAGCACAAAGCCCCCTGTTTCCGCTTCGCCCGCCCAATAAGGCACTCAAATAGCACTGACCTGACAGGCACATGCAAAGTGCCCCATGAACAAAAACTTCAACCTCTATGCCGAGTTTGTTTGCCTCTTTTATAAATACTGCGAGCGACTCTTTATCCATTTCACGGGCAGGAACAACGCGGCAAAAGCCAAGGTTTTTAAGTTGTTCTAACGCGTGGTATGAATGTACCGACATTTGGGTTGATGCGTGCAACGGCATTTCGGGAAGTGAAGTTTTAAGCAGTCTTGCTATCCCTAAATCCTGCACAATAAGTGCGTTTACGCCCGACATGGCCGCATTGTAAGCCAAATCCAAAGCCGATTTTCGCTCGCCGTCACCCACCAAAGTATTAAGCGTTAAATAAACCTTTACACCGCGTATCCTCGCATATTCAGTGGCGGTTTTTAGGTCTTGAACGCTGAAGTTCTTAGCATTTCTTCTTGCGTTAAAGTTTCCTGCACCGAAATAAACGGCATCAGCACCCGACCGTACTGCCGCTTCTATCGAATCGGGACCGCCGGCGGGCGACAAAACCTCAATTTTTTTGTCACTTCCAAAAACTGAAAGAGCGTCGGAAGACCTAATAGGTTTCCCGACGCAGGAATTATGTTCACTCATAGAGCACTTTTGCCTAAACGAAGTTGACGGTTTTCGCGGTTAAGCCGTTCAATTTCGCGGCGTGCACCGTCAATTTCAAGACGGGCACAGGCGAGTTCCTCCGCAGTACCTTTAAGTTCGGCTTTTACATCTTCGCACATTTCGGTTGCTTTTTTTGCGGTATCACAATATTCAAGAGCCGCTAAAACCGCGACCATAGTTGTTGAAAGATAGGGATTTTTACGGGCGAGGTCATCTAACTTTACATTGAGTTCCTCTCCGATTTTGCGGACATATATTTCATCATCTTCAGACGCAATAATATAATCAATTCCGCCCACAGTAATTCTGATTTTATTCGCCATTATAATTCACCCCATTGTATTTATTACACTCTATTTTACACTAACTTCCATAAATAATAAAGACTTTTTATAAATTATTATAGAAAAAAAGTAAATTTTTTACATTTTTTGCTTTTATATTTCCTTACTTATAAAATTTATGCCTACTTCGTATCGCATTTGTTCCATTTTTTCTGCTGCCAACAAAGCAAGGTTTGATACATTGCTATACTCTTCTTTCGTAGTTTCATCGTTTATATATCGGCAAAAATCACGCAGTTCATAAGACATTAGTTCGTGCTTATCTAAAGTGTCAGTGATTTTTTCTTCATCTCCGTTTTTTAGTACCAACCTAACACCGTTTAATGTCGATATTGACGGAATTATCAGCGTACCTTCATCACCGATAATTTCCGAGCCTATCCCGCTTTGGCCGATTTTAGAATAGGTAAGAGTTGCGGAAAATCCGTTATATTGGAACACGGCACCGCCCATTAAATCAATACCGTTATCGGCTTTGTGGGCAAAAGTAGATATTTTAATAGGCTCACCAAACCAATCAAGGCAGGGATAAACGCAATAAATCCCTAAATCCATTAAAGTCCCCGCAGCCATTTCGGGATTAAATGCATTTTCATTAACACCGCTTAGAAATGAGTCATATTTGGTCGACCTCTTGCAAAAATCAAACCTTGCCTGACTTATTGTGCCCAACCTCTTTATGGCGTTTAAAACATCGGTGCGGAACGACAAATGACGTGCCATAAGTGCTTCCATGTAAATTAAACCTCTGCTGTCGGCAAGGGAAATGAGTTCTTTCATTTCATTCGTTGTTACAGTGGCAGGTTTTTCACACAAAACATGCTTACCTGCGTTTAAAAACATCTTGCTTTGTGCAAAATGATATGCATTTGGACTTGCAACATAAACCGCGTCAATCTCACCGTCATCGCAAATTTGTTCAATGTCGGTATAAACCGTACCGCAACAATGTAAATCGGCAAACTCTTTGCCCTTTTCGTAGTTTCTTGAATACACAGCCCAAAGTTTCACTTTTTCAGGCTCGGTTTCCATAGCCCTTACAAAAGCCTCGGTAATCCAACTTGTGCCTACTGTAGCAATCTTCAGCATACTATCACCTCTTAAATGCATTAAAACTTAATCTTTATCGAATAATGTTGTAGGGTCCAACTTAAACTGAAGCATCTTGGCTGTATCCCTGCCGCCATCTCCGCCTTTTCGCTGTATAAGTACCTGTCCTAAGGCTATGCTCCCTCTTTTTGACACTGCGACTTCACCGACGGCATAATGCTGTAAAACTTCGTTTATATTTTTAAGCACCCACCTGCTGTCACTTGTGACCTTCTGTGCCACCAAAACCCACTCTGCCGAAAACTGACCTCTACCCTTAATAATATCAGTTAATATAAGGGTCTTATTTTTTGAAAACCAATCAATAACAACGTCTTGTTTTTCTTGTTCCATTTCATTTAAGAACATTCTTCTTTTGTCTTTTGTGTTTGTTATATAAGGTGCTTTTTCTCCTGTGAAATACTGTAATATTTCATATACATTATCAGGCATTCCCCACATTTCTCTATACTTGTATAACCACCTTTTATCCACCTGATTGAAACCTTTTTTATTGCTGACCAATTTAATCTGTATATTTTCCGTATCAATCGCACTTTTTAATTTAATCTTGACTTGAACATTTATATCTGCCTTGTATCCGCTTAATATAACCGCTTTTACATATTCTATATCGTCCAAATCATATTTCATAATAACTAACCACTTTTGAGCCTCTGTATCCGTTTCCCAATGGTTAAATTTATCTGCTATATCCTTTTCATTTTTAAAACCGTTTTTTGCGGTTTGCGAACCTCTTAAAACCAAATCTGCCATTTTTACACCTCTGCACATTCTTTAAGGGCTTTGCCTAAAGCACTTATAACCGATACAGTCATTGCATTTCCTGCCTGCGACAGCAGTTTATTGTTGTTGATATTTGCCTGCTTTGATTTCTCTGCCAAGTGTTTTGGGAATCCTTGCAGCAACAAGCCTTCGTAACCGCTTAATTTCCTTAACTTACCGTTTTTAACATATAATATACCATGTCTGCCCGTTCTCAATGTAGGCGTTTTACCTCTATACACCCTCAAATCACTTTGACGCCAATCCAAAACCAAATAATCTTCTTTAAGTATCTTTGAAAAATCAAATCTGCTTTTATTGTACTTATTATTTATATATTTTTGCCAAGTAGGATTCTCAAAATCCAATATCTCATTATCTGTGTCAATAAGATACTCTTTAATATCAGGCGTTTTCACTGGTATCGGCCATTTGAAAGGGATTTTATGTAATTCTTTTTTTATTCCGATGAAATATACACGTTCTCTGATTTGCGGAACTCCGTAATCTAAAGAATTTAAAACTTTATAATCAACGTAATATCCCGCATCGGTCAAAGCGTTTAATATCACATTTAATGTTTCGCCTTTATTGTGATTAACCAGACCTTTTACATTTTCCAAAATAAAATACGGCACATTTTTTTCTGACATTATCTTAATAAGTCCATATATAATCTGACCTCTTTTATCTTGAAAGCCTTCCCTTTTGCCAACGATACTGAAGGTTTGGCAAGGAAACCCGCCAATCAATATATCAAAATTCGGAAGGTCGCACGTATTTATATGCATTAAATCGCCGTAATTTTGTTCCTTTGCACCAAAGAACAACCTGTACGTATAATCTGTAGTCATATCAATTTCACTGTGTGCCATACATTCAATATTATTTTCTTCTAATCCTAATCTGCCGCCACCGATTCCGGAGCAAAAGTCCATAAACTTCATGTCGCTGTACCTCCTCGTCAATTTGATATAACTACTACCATAAATTATACCACAACTCTCAGAAGTTTACAAGATTTACAAATAAACTGCTTGAAAAAAAGATGTAAATATTATATACTTATATTGAATAAACCGCTTTGCGGAAAATTGGAGGCTATTATAATGAAATTAGGCGTATTTACCACCCTCATGAGTGACATGCCTTTGGAAGATGCACTCAAGTATTTTAAGTCAATCGGCATTGAGATGATTGAAATCGGTTGCGGCGGTTATCCCGGTAACAGCCACGCTAATCCCGAAATACTGCTTAACGACGAAGCAGCATTCAAAAAGTTCATGAAAACCATTGAGAAATCAGGTCTTACCGTAAGTGCCCTAAGTTGCCACGGAAACCCTGTTCACCCTCAAAAGGATATCGCTGAAATGTACGACAAAACCATTTGCGATACCATTCTTCTTGCAGAAAAAATGGGACTTCATCAAATCAACACCTTCTCGGGTTGCCCCGGCGACTGCGAAACTTCCAAATACCCCAACTGGGTTACCTGTCCTTGGCCGGAAGATTTTCTTGCTATTTTGGATTGGCAGTGGAACGAAGTTCTTATCCCCTACTGGAAAAAGACGGTTGCCTTTGCTAAAGAGCACGGCGTAAATAAAATCGCCTTCGAACTTCACCCCGGTTTCTGCGTTTACAACACACATTCGCTCAAGAAAATCCGCGAGGCAGTAGGTCCCGAACTCGGTGCAAACTTTGACCCGAGCCACCTTATTTGGCAGGGTATAGACCCCGTTAAGGCTATTGAGGAAATGGGCGACGCTATTTTCCACTTCCACGCAAAAGACACCCGTATTGACAAGTACAACACCGCTGTAAACGGCGTACTTGATACACAAAGTTACGGCGACCTTCAAAACCGTTCTTGGCTCTTCAGAACGGTCGGCTACGGCAACGGCGAAGGTTATTGGCGTGACATTATCAGTGCTTTAAAACTTTCAGGTTACGACTATGCGGTAAGCATTGAGCATGAAGATGCTCTTATGAGCAAAACCGAAGGCCTTGAAAAAGCCGCCAACTTCTTAAAGCCGCTTATCATTGCCGAAACCGCAGGAGAAATGTGGTGGGCATAAGCCTCGATACATTTCTTGTAAAACAAATTACCGAGTCTTTAGGCGAACTGCCAAGTGGACTTTCGATTTTGGAATTAGACGAGATTGATTCAACCAATTCCGAAGCGAAACGCCGTGCTGATAGTGAAAGCAGCAGTTTGCTTATTACCGCCCGCACACAAACAGGCGGCAGAGGCAGAATGGGCAGAAGTTTTTATTCGCCCAAAGACACAGGAATTTATATGTCATACCTCTACCGTCCCAAGACTGCTTTGTCCCAAAACATTGCCGTCACCTCGGCTACGGCAGTAGCCGTTTGCCGTGCATTAAAATACTTTGGATTTGACCCTAAAATAAAATGGGTAAACGATATTTATTTGGGTAACAAAAAGGTTTGCGGTATTTTGTGTGAGTCGGTCACAAACCATATAGGCACTGCCGTAATTATTGGTATCGGCGTAAATGTTTCGACCGAAAATTTCCCCGACGAAATAATTGATACGGCAGTATCGCTCGGCGAAAATACTGATAGCATATCCTTAACGGCTAAAATTTTCACCGAGTTGCTTTCTGTAATTGACCGTCTTGAAACAAGAGAATTTATTTCAGAATATAAAGACTTATCCCTTTGCCTTGGCAGAAAGATTACCTTTATAAAAGACGGTATTTCTACGGTTGCCACCGCTATTGATGTTGACTCTGACGGCGGACTTATAGTTGAAACAGACTACGGCACCGACGTGTTATCAAGCGGTGAGATTTCAGTAAAACTTTAATTTTTAAACAAAAAATCTCCTAAACGATTGCTCGTTTAGGAGATTTTTGTTATTTGATTATTTTATAACATCTTTGGAACGGTCAACATACGAAGTATGGAGAATTTCGTGAGCCTTATGGCTGCCGGGCTTCTCGAAATACTCGTCATAAAGAGCCTTAACAACAGGGCTTTCGTGCGACTTTCTCATGGTGTTACCTACATCGTAATTGTAAAGTGCTGCGGCACGCTTAGCCTTAATGTCAACGTTCATGCGAACAGACGAAGGTTGAATGGGCTGACCGCCGCCGTTTACACAACCGCCGGGGCAACACATAACTTCGATGAAGTGGTAGTTCTTCTCACCCTTTTCAACTGCGGTAAGAACTTCGTGAACAGCGTCAAGACCGCTAACAACACAGATATTTACATCCATACCTGCTACATTGAGGGTTGCCTCTTTAATAGCATCGGTACCTCTTACTGCAGTATACTCAACATTGTTGATTTCTTTGCCTTCCAAAACCTCGGCAACGGTACGAAGTGCTGCTTCCATAACACCGCCGGTAGCACCGAAGATAACTGCGGCACCGGTAGACTCACCTAAAGGAGAATCAAACTGCTCGTCGGGAAGATTTACAAAATCAATGCGAGCACGCTTAATCATGCGGGCAAGTTCACGGGTGGTGATAGAAATATCAACATCGGGAACGCCTGCGGCAGACTGGTCATCACGGGCAATTTCGAACTTCTTGGCAGTACAGGGCATAACCGATACCGAAACGATATTTTTGGGGTCAATGCCGTTTTTCTCTGCATAGTAGGTCTTAATAACTGCACCGAACATCTGTTGCGGCGATTTGCAGGAAGAAAGATTGGGAAGAAGGTTAGGATGATACATCTCGCAGAACTTAATCCAACCGGGTGAGCAAGAGGTAATCATAGGTAATTTACCGCCGTTTTTAACACGGTCGATGAACTCGGTTCCCTCTTCCATAATTGTAAGGTCGGCACCGACATCGGTATCAAATACCTTGTCGAAACCTAAGCGGCGGAGAGCGGCAACCATTTTGCCCTCAACACCGGTACCGATAGCCATACCAAACTCTTCGCCCAAAGCGGCACGAACGGCAGGAGCGGTTTGAACAATAACAACCTTCTCGGGGTCGCAGATAGCGTCGAATACCTTATCGGTATCATCCTTTTCTCTAAGAGCACCGGTCGGGCAGTTTACGATACACTGACCGCAAGATACACAGCCTACCTCTACAAGCGGCTTATTGAAACCGCAAGCGATATTGGTATCAATACCACGGTCATTAGCACCGATTACGCTGACGTGCTGAGCTTTACAAGCAGCAACACAGCGACGGCAAAGGATACATTTATTATTATCACGAATCATATGAGGAGCAGAGTCGTCGATAGCGTAAACGGGCTTATCGCCGTCAAACTTATCCTCTATTTCAACACCGTAGTCACGGCAAAGTCTTTGGAATTCGCAGTTTTCCGAACGAACACAGGAAAGACACTTGCGTTCGTGGGTTGAAAGCATGAGTTCCAAGGTCATTCTTCTTGCTTTTTGAACTTCAACAGAGTTGGTTCTAACCTCCATACCCTCGGTTACAGGATATACGCAGGAAGCGGCAATTCTGAATCCGCGGCCTTCGTTAACTTCAACAACACAGATACGGCAGGCACCTATTTCGTTCATTTCTTTCATGAAGCAAAGGGTGGGAATTTCAATTCCTACCTGTCTTGCAGCCTCAAGAATTGTAGAGCCGGCAGGAACAGAGACGTCCATACCGTTGATTTTAAGGTTTATCATCTTTTCCATTGTATGTGTTTCTCCTTTCCTTAACCTCTTGAAATAGCCTTAAACTTACATGTTCCAATACATGCACCGCACTTTACGCACTTATCAGTGTCGATAGCAAGAGCGGGAAGTTTCTTACCGGGAGCAATATAGTCGGTCTTGTAGATAGCGTTTGCAGGACAAGCCTTAGCACACATGCCGCAACCGATACATTTATCCTTTTCAATAGAGAATGTAAGCAATTCTTTACATACACCTGCGGGGCACTTTTTATCAACAATATGAGCAACATACTCATCGCGGAAATAACGAAGTGTAGAAAGAACGGGGTTCGGTGCAGTTTGACCCAAACCACAAAGTGCGTTCTTTTTAATGTAGTAGCAAAGTTCTTCCATCTTGTCAAGGTCTTCCAAGGTTGCTTTGCCCTTGGTTACATTGTCAAGCATTTCGAGAAGACGTTTTGTACCGATACGGCAGGGTGTACACTTACCGCAGGACTCGTCAACGGTAAACTCAAGGAAGAATTTGGCAATATCAACCATACAACTGTCTTCATCCATAACGATAAGACCGCCCGAGCCCATCATAGAGCCGATTTCAAGAAGGTTGTCATAATCAATGGGGATATCTAAATATTCAGCAGGGATACAACCGCCGGAAGGACCGCCGGTTTGAGCGGCTTTGAACTTCTTGCCGCCGGGGATACCGCCGCCGATGTCTTCAACGATAGTACGAAGGGTTGTACCCATAGGTACTTCAACAAGACCGGTATGCTTAATGTTACCGCCCAAAGCAAATACTTTAGTACCCTTGCTCTTTTCGGTACCGATAGAATTAAACCAATCAGCACCCTTTAAGATAATTTGCGGAATGTTTGCATAGGTTTCAACGTTATTAAGAACTGTAGGTTTCCCGAATAAACCTTTAACTGCAGGAAACGGAGGACGGGGACGGGGCTCACCGCGTTTACCCTCGATAGAGGTCATAAGAGCAGTTTCCTCACCGCAAACGAAAGCACCCGCACCAAGGCGAATTTCCATATCAAAGTCAAATCCGGTATCAAAAATGTTTTTGCCGAGCAGACCGTATTCGCGAGCCTGATCGATTGCCATTTGCAAACGGTTTACGGCGATAGGATACTCAGCACGAACATAAACGAAACCTTGGTTAGCACCGATTGCGTAACCGGCAATAGCCATAGCCTCGATAAGAGCATGGGGGTCGCCTTCGAGAACCGAACGGTCCATAAAAGCACCGGGGTCGCCTTCGTCGGCGTTACATGCTACGAACTTCTGGTCAGCATCGGGAACCAAAACACGGGCAAGTTGCCACTTTTTACCTGTGGGGAAGCCTGCACCGCCGCGTCCGCGAAGACCGGAAGCGAGAATGGTATCAATAACCTGTTCAGGTGTCATTTCGGTAAGAACTTTACCTAAAGCCTGATAACCGTCCATTGCTATGTACTCATCAATATTTTCGGGGTTAATAACACCGCAGTTGCGGAGAGCAACACGCATCTGAGAGCGGTAGAAAGCAGTATCATTAAGCGAAGCATTTTCTACTTCTACATCGCCTGTATCATTGTAAACCAAACGGTCAACAACACGGCCTTTGAGCAGGTGCTCGGTAACAATTTCCTTGACGTCTTTTTCCTCTACGCGGCTGTAGAAAGTACCGTCGGGATAAACGATAACAACCGGTCCTAAAGCACAAAGACCGAAACAACCGGTTTGTACAATCTTTACTTCCTCGGAAAGGCCGTTAAGTTCAATTTGATTTGCAAATTCTTTCTGAATTGCAACACTTCCCGAAGAGGTACAACCTGTACCGCCACAAATAAGAACTTGTGCACGAATCATAAATTTTACCTCCTAAAAATTAGCCTTTTAAATCACTTATAATATAATCTGCAACAACCTTGCCGCCTTTAAGATGTTTTTCAACAACCTCGGCTGCCTTTTCAGGGGTCATCTTAACATAGGTGACCTTGTCCTTACCGTCTTCGTAAACCTCAACAACCGGCTCGTACTGACAAATGCCGATACAACCTGTCTGGGTAACGGTAACCTTATCGGAAAGGCCTTCCTTGGTGATAGCCTCGGTGAATGCGTTGAGAACGGGACGTGCACCTGCTGCGATACCGCAGGTGGCCATACCGACAACAACACGCACACCTTGTGTGCCTTCACGGATAACAACCTTATCCTTCATCTTGTCCCTGATTGCTGCGAGTTCTGCCAATGATTTCATATTTATCTTCCTTTCGTATGAATATTGTTTAGTTTATTTCTTTATACTGCTCGCTAAGGTTTTCACCCATCCAGACTATAACCTCAGCGGTATTTAACGGTATATCCCCTAAAACCTCTTTGAGTTCCCTTGTATCAAGGGATACAGTGCCTTTTTCGGTTTCATGGTTAAACACAAAATCCAAATCGGGGTTGCACTGTATTAAAGCAACTACGGTGGCTGTTATGTCACCTATAGGTGTCATATCTATATGATTTTTATAATAGAGAGCATTGATTTCGGTGCCGTGGTTATCGGGATATTCGCTTTCATGCCTCGACGTTACGGTAACGTGTCCGCCCGTCTGCTCGGCAGACAGTTTTAAAAGCGGAATTCCCAAACCAACCTTACGGGTAGTACGGGTTGTACAAAACGGATTAGTGACATTTTGCAAAAATTCTTTGGTCATGCCATGTCCGTTATCCGAAATTGTGACCTCTACGGTTTCGGCAGTTTCGACTATCTTAATATATGTAAGCGTAGCCTTTGCCTTAACCGAATTCTCGGCAATATCGAGAATATTTAAAGACAACTCTTTCAACCTTCACACCTCAAAAACTTAAACAGTTCATGTCTTACCTTTTCACTACTGTATGGCTCGTCGTCAAGCAAAATATTAGCGTCGGCGTCCCTTATATCCCAAAGATAATGTGCATCGGACCCTGTTACAATCCGCTTTTCATTTAATATGGGGTATTTTTCTTTATACTCTTCTTGTTTTTCGCTGTCGTGAAATTCTGCGACCGAAAAAAACGGAGTTTCGGGGAATATGCCTAGTGTTGCTATAATACCGTTTGCCTGTCTGTCAACATGGGCGGGGAAACATATGCCGCCGTATGCCGAAACAAGGTCAGGCACATCTTCAACCGTAATTTCGGTTGCGTTGGACAGTAAATACTCGTCAACACCGATTAAATTATCCTGCTCGTCTAAAATCAACTGTTCGCCGAAAATATCGGTACGGTTTTTGATTTTAATTCGTTTTTTATCCACCGCTTCGCCAAAGTTTTCGGCATCTTCCAAACTTTCAAACAGACAGACAATGTGAATATCCTCTGCCGTTGTCAGTTCCATGCCGGCTATCGGTATAACACCGTTTTGTTTGGCGGCTTTAAAAAAAGCCGGACAGTTTTTCACGGTGTTATGGTCGGTCAGTGCCATAATATTTATGCCCGCAAGCGAAGCCATACCGGCTATATTCGCCGGAGTCATATCATTATCGGCACAGGGCGACAGACAGGAGTGAATGTGAAAATCGTAAGTATATTTTGTCATGATAAAAGTTTTGACAGTGCCGCCGCTATTTCATAAGCGGGTTTATCCGATGCTAAAACATTAACACCTTTTGTTACTGCCGCCGACTCTACATCCTTTTCAAGGGTGACGCCCTCGGCAAGGATTATACAGGCTGTATCGGCAAGCGAGGCAACCGCCAAAATATTGACATTTGACATAATGGTTATCCACGCATCGCCCGACTTGGCACGGCCCATGACCCAACTGAGCAAATCGCCTATATATCCGCCCTCAACCTCGCGGTCGGGGTCGATTAGCGATATGCATTTAAGTTCAAGAGTTTCCTTTAACTCTTTTACGGTCACTTGCCGTCACCTCTTTTATCATTATCGTTGTTGTTTCGTGCTTTTTTAATTACACAGTCTTCTACGCTGCACAGTCCTCTTACCACATCTTCGGCAAAGGCACGGCAGTTAGGTGCACCGCACGAACCGCAATCTATTCCCGGTAATGCTTCTTTTAATTTTTGAATATCCGCCATCATTCTCATTGACTCGGCTATTGTATCGCTGAGTCTTGATACCGGCACATAGTCCGGCACGCCCTCAAAATACTTATCCGACGGAATATATCTTTCGTCTTTGGGTAATGTGTTTTGTGAAACGGGCAAATATCTGCGTAAGGTTTGCAGTCTTGCCTTTGCAATAAACGGATTTTCCATTGTAAGCACGCCGCCGACGCAACCGCCGGTACATGCATTAAGTTCAATGAACTCGAGTTGCGGAATAGTGCCGTTTTCGATTTGGTCAAGCATTTTAATGACATTTTCAATGCCGTCAGCGGCAAGATATTTATCATTAAAGATTGCCGTTGCTTCACCGCCCGAAGTTGCCCAACTGACACCTATAACACCTGAACGTGAAACCGGTACGGGTGTTTTTTCGCGTTTCATAAGGTTTATGAGCGTAAAGTAAACATCACTAATGGAAATAACCAAATCAATCTGGCTTTTATATTCACCAAAACCGTTTTTAACATAACTCATTTTGGCGGGACAAGGAGAAATAAAGCAAACGCCTATATCCTCTGCTTTCAGTTCATGGTGATTTTCGAGAGCTCTTTTTCTCGCTTTTTCCGCCGCAACCTCCATAGGGGGTAAAAGCGGTAAAAGGTTATCCTTTAAATAAGGAAATCTCAAAGCGATAAGCCTTGCGACAACCGGACAAGCAGAACTTATAACCGGTTTTTTAATACCCTCGGTCTTTAGGTAAATTCTCGTATATTCCGAAACAATTTCGGCGGCTTGTGAAACTTCAAAAACTTCGTCAAAGCCCATGTCGAGAAGACCTTGAAGAACATAATCAATATCGTCAAGTTCTTCGAACTGACCGTAAAGGGTAGGTGCCGGAAGAGCGATTTTCCATTTAAAACGGCTCATATCGTCCGGCTTGTTGCACACAGCTTTTTTTGCCTTGTGCGGGCACACACGGATACACTCACCGCAGTCAATACATCTATTAGGATTGATAACCGCACGGTTATCTCTAATCCTAATTGCCTCGGTGGGACAATGCCTTAGACAGGTGGTACAACCGGTGCATTTATCTTGTTCTAAAGATACCGAATGTTCGTATGTATTCATAGTGCCTTACTTTCTTAATTTAAAAATCGACACGCATTGTGATTTTCGTGCCTACGCCGAGTTTGGTTTCGATTTTCATATCGTCGGTATAGCGTTTCATATTAGGCAAACCCATACCTGCACCGAAACCTAACGAACGGATACTATCGGGAGCGGTTGAAAAGCCCTCTTGCATTGCAAGGTCGACATTTGGTATTCCGGGGCCGCGGTCATCAAGCATAATTTCAACCGAAGATTCATGAACTATAACGTCGGCAGTGCCTCCGCCTGCATGAATAACCATGTTGATTTCACCCTCGTACATGGCTATGGAAACACGCCTTATGATTTCGGGCGGTATTCCTATTTGACGCAGATTTTTCTTAACCTGCACCGAAGCCTGACCGGCAGATGTGAAATTCTCACCGTCAACCTCAAAATGAAATCTCAATGCTTCACTCATTTCGATTCACCGTTGCCTACAAGACCGCTTGAATAAAGTTTTCCGCAAGCATTGTACATACGCATTTTGGTAGACATAAGCACAATGCCGCTTTCATTCGCTAATTCAACCATTTCCTCGGTCGGCTGCTTGGAACGGACAAATACGACACAAACCATATCCATCATTTCGGCAGTTCTTATAACCTGAGAATTTACAAGTCCCGTAAGCAGCACCGCTTGGTCTTTAACATAGGCCAAAACATCACTCATCATATCACTGCCGCAGGCGGAGTAAACGTGTTCGTCAAGCAGTTCTTCACCGCTTACAACCTCTGCCTCGAGCAGTTCTTTTATCGTGCTGATTTTCATAAATTTTTCCTCTGATTACTAAATATTAGTCTGCGTACTTAGCGATAATATCGTCAATATCCTTCTCGGTAAGACGGCCGTAAACATCTTCATTTACGGTAAGAACAGGTGCCAAACCGCAAGCACCGATACAACGGCAAGCCTCGAGCGAAAATTTACCGTCAGCAGTGCAATCGCCGGGCTGGATACCGAGCACTTCGATAAGACGATCGATAAGTTTTTGAGCACCCTTAACATAGCAAGCGGTTCCCAAACAAACCGAAACCTTGTACTTGCCTTGGGGAGACAAAGCAAACTGTGCGTAGAAGGTTGAAATACCGTAAACCTCCTCAATAGATACGCCCATACCTTCGGCAATTATCTGCTGAACTTCTATGGGCAGATAGCCGTAAATACCCTGAGCATCTTGCATTACCTGCATAAGCGAGCCTTCGATATGACGCTTTTCTTCGATAACTGCTCTGAGTTTAGCCTCCTGCTCGGGTGTTCCGTTAAAAGGAACCGAACTGGCATTTTTTTTCATAGCGTTTTCCTCCTAAATGTGATTTACATTACGGCAAAAAGGCACTTTTGCCAAAAGCATACGTAACCAATCTGCATAACTGTTAAAATTATAACAGACTTTTTCGCAAAAGTCTACATATTTATAAGAAAAATTACAGTTTATAACCATAATTTTTTAGAAAATTATCCGTTTTATTCCTTATATTATGCAAAAATAAACCTTACATTCAAAAAAAATCCTTAATTGAATGAAATAACTTGTTTTAACAAAAATTTATGTTATAATATTCTCGAACAACCTAAGGTTTGAAGGGGTGTTAAAATGCCAGTAAAAGCATTCGATTACGGAGATATAACTCCGCCGAAAAATCTAAAAGATATGCCGAGATTTTTAAAAGAACTATTTGGTAATTTCTTTTGCAGATTTTCGTACATATTAAAACTCATTTGGGGTTCCGGAAAATGGATTTTAATACTAATGAGTCTTATTTGCCTTATAGAGGGTTTTTTGCCCTTAGCAGGTTCGCTTTTAACCAAAGAAATAGTTAATGAGTTGCAGCGGTCTTTCACATCCGCTGCCATTGTCAACTTCATAGGCTCGCGGGTATTTTATCTTATAATATTTCTGTTTATATACCGAATTGTAAACACTGCCATAACCGCCGCAAATAATGCTGTTAACCGTATTGCAGGCGAACTTGTAGTAAAACAAATCAGACTTCAGATTATGGAAAAATCAAAAGAACTCGATTTGGAGTTTTTTGACCTCCCCGAATTTTATGAGAAATTGGAAAACGCCAACCGCGAAGCCGGTGCACGTCCCGTTCAGGTTTTATATCAAACATTTGTATTTATAAGCAAAATTATTGAACTTATCAGTTATATTGCTGTGCTTTTGACAGTGCCTGACCTTTGGTTCTCTGTTCCGATATTGCTTGCCATTGCTATTCCGTCGGCAGTTATAAGTTTCGTTTACCGCCGCAAAAATTTCAAATACCTACGCGGTCACTCCAAAGAACGCCGCGAAATGAACTACTACTCAAGCACCCTTGTAAATAAAGATTTAGTTAAAGAAATCAGAATCTTTGATTTAACCGACACCTTTGTAGGCAGATTTTCTACCGCTTTTAAAACATATTTCAAGGGACTCAAAACCCTCATTTTATCAGAAAGTCTGTTACATATTTTGGTAGGTGTCGGCTTAGCCGCGATTACATTGTTTTTCTACTGCATATTGTCAACAAGGGTAATGTCGGGCGAATTTATGATAGGTGACTACACATTATATACCGGTGCTGTCATGGCTGTCACGACCGGCGTCAGCAGTCTTATTTCCTCATCTGCCAATATTTATGAAGGCACATTATTTATTGATAACCTCATGTTCTTTATGAAAGAAAAACCGACACTTATACCTAAAATAGATAACCCCTTAAAGGTAACCAGAGGTGTACCTCATACGGTCGAATTTAAAAATGTATCTTTTAATTATCCCGGTTGCGAAAAACCGGTACTTAAAAATATAAATGTTAAATTCGAAGCGGGACAAACCACTGTTTTAGTAGGACTTAACGGTGCCGGTAAAACAACGCTCGTAAAACTGCTCACGCGTCTTTACGACCCGACCGAAGGCGAAATTCTGCTTGACGGCAGAGATTTACGTGACTACGATATAAAAGACCTATACCACGCGTTCGGTATAATTTTCCAAGACTACGGGAAGTATGCCGTAACGGTGGGCGAAAACATAACATTCGGCGACCTTGAAAAAACACCGACTGCTGAAGATATTAAAACCGCAGCAATACAAAGTAATGCAAATGTATTTATTGAAAAATTAGAAAAAGGTTATGACACACCGCTGACCCGCTGGTTTGAAAAAGAAGGTGCCGAACTGTCTATCGGACAATGGCAAAAACTTGCTATTGCAAGAGCCTTTTATGCTGACAGTGAAATACTTGTTTTGGACGAGCCAACCGCTGCTTTGGACGCTATAGCCGAGCAGGAAATTTTCAATCAGTTCGACGAACTACGCCAAAATAAAATGACTGTTTTCGTATCGCACAGACTATCATCCGCCACCGATGCGGGACAGATAATAGTGCTCCAGAACGGCTCGGTTGCCGAAAGCGGCACACACCGTGAACTGATGAATAAAAAAGGCAAATACTACGACCTTTTCACCACCCAAGCCAAACGATATTTGGAAACTGAAAACGAAGAATGATAATATAGACGGCAAGCATCGAGCCTTCCCCTTGAGGGGAAGGTGTCACGTAGTGACGGATGAGGTGGAGTATTATAACTCATCCACCGCAAGCGGTCCCCCTTCTCTTAAAAGAGAAGGCTAAAACGGCCCCTTTACTTAAGAGGGCTGTTTTTTTAAGTAAAATTTCCAAACATTTGTTCTTTACAAATTAAATCAAGAGTGATATAATGATAATAGAACGTAAAAAAGAGGTGAGGACATATGAAAGGCGAAAGAACTATTTTACATTGCGACCTAAACAATTTTTACGTTTCGGTTGCCTGCCATGATTTTCCCGAACTCAAAGGCAAACCTGTAGCGGTGGGCGGAAGTGTTGAAGAACGGCATGGAATTATACTTGCCAAAAGCGAAGAGGCTAAAAAATACGGCGTTGCCACAGGTGATGCACTTTGGGAAGCCAAGAAAAAATGCCCCTCGCTTATCATTGTCCCACCCGATTTCAAACGATACAGTTATTTTTCAAAACTTGTCCGCGGCATCTATGAGCGGTATACCGACTTGGTTGAGCCATTCGGCATTGACGAATGTTGGCTTGACGTGACCGGCAGCCGACGGCTGTTCGGTGACGGCGTGCAAATAGCCGACGAACTCCGCCGCGTTGTAAAGGAAGAATTAGGTCTTACCATTTCAGTGGGTGTAAGTTTTAATAAGATTTTCGCAAAACTCGGCTCAGACCTAAAGAAGCCCGATGGCACAACCAATATTCCTTTTGAAAAATATAGAGAAATAGTATGGCCTTTAAGTATAGATACTCTGCTCGGGGTAGGCAAAGCAACCGCTGAGAAACTTCGCCACCTCGCCATTTTCACTATAGAGGATTTGGCAACCGTTGACCCCGAAATATTAAAACTTAAACTCGGCAAAAACGGTGAACTTTTATGGCATTTTGCCAACGGCAACGAAAATTCGCCTGTCAGAGAATGTGACGACCGTCCCAAGCCCCAAAGTATAGGTAGGTCCACCACCTGTGCTAAGGATTTGAGAAATTTCGAAGAAGCATATACGGTGCTGCTTAAACTTTCCGAAGAAGTATCTCATGAACTTCGCAAAGAAGACATGGAAGCACACGGAATTTCGGTAAGTATCAGATTTGATAACCTTGAAAGTAAAGAGTTTATGACAAGACTGTCAGAGCCTTTGCAATCATCAAAGTTTTTAGCCAAAGAGGGTATCAGACTATTAAAGAAAAATTTCGGGTTTGAAAGGCCTTTGCGTTCAATAGGGATCAGGGCAATTTCACTTGACGATTACAACCCCGAATGTCAACTCTCATTTTTCAGTGACCGTTTGAAGGTTATAAAATATGACCGTTTAGAACGAAGTATCGACGATGTGCGTGAACGTTTTGGAGTTGATGCAGTAGTAAGAGCTTCACTGCTAAATGAAACGAAAGCATTTTCCGAGCAATCCCCTACTACCTTAGGCAACACATCACAGATACGGTAACTAATTGTCAAATAGTAAAATGCATCCTGTCATACTGAGCGGAACGCAGTGAAGTCGAAACATCTGTAAAAATTCCTCGGCAGGCTCGGAATGACAATGTATAATCCAAATAAGCAACAAAAACCCAACCCCTTTGGCTGATTACCAAAGGGGTTGGGTTTTAAAAGATTTGATTTAATGAAACTTTTCTTTACTGTTAACCTAAAAGGTCCCACCAGTCATTTGCCGAAATAGATACCTCAG
>JAZNLA010000006.1:0-9107 GCA_045578845.1 Acutalibacteraceae bacterium
CGACAGTGTCCACAGCATCAAACACCGACTCTTTATCTTCCTGCATGTCTTTATTATATGCAAGCGGTATGCCTTTCATGGTAGTGAGCAATGCCATGTTGTCGCCGAAAACTCTGCCTGCTTTACCGCGGACAAGTTCTGCAATGTCGGGGTTTTTCTTTTGCGGCATGATTGACGAGCCGGTTGAAAATGCATCGTCAAGTTCAATAAACTTAAATTCGCAGGAACTCCACAAAATGATTTCCTCCGCAAAACGTGAAAGGTGTACCATGATAATGGATAAAGCACCGTTTAGTTCTAAAGCAAAGTCGCGGTCACTGACACCGTCAAGACTGTTTCTCGTAACACCGTTCATACCGAGTTTTTTTGCAACTAACTCTCTGTTTAGAGGGTAGGTAGTACCTGCCAATGCACAAGAGCCTAAGGGGGAAACATTCATTCTCTTTTTGCAATCGGCAATTCTGCCGATATCACGCATAAACATTTCGGCATATGCCAAAAGTTGATGACCGAAAACAATGGGTTGAGCCCTTTGTAAATGTGTGTAACCGGGCATTACTGTGTCTTTATACTCTTCCGCTTTGTCTGCCAATGTTTCAATAAGATTTTTAAGCAAAGAGTCAACCGTATCACATTCTATGAGCAAATGCAACCTTAAATCAAGAGCGACTTGGTCGTTACGGCTTCTTGCAGTGTGCAGTCTTTTGCCTGCATCGCCGATGCGTTCGGTTAAATTAGCCTCAACAAATGTATGTATATCTTCCGAAACCTCGTCAAACGGCAGTTTTCCGCTTTCGATGTCGGCTAAAATGCCGTTTAACCCGTCAACTATTTTTTTACAGTCTTCTTTTGTGATAATACCGCATTCCGAAAGCATTTCGGCGTGTGCTATAGAGCCTTTTATATCTTCACGGTACATCCTTTGGTCAAAGGGCAGTGAGCGGTTAAAATCGTTAGTTCTCGGGTCAAGTTCCTTTTTGAACCTGCCTGTCCACAGTTTCATAAAATCACCTTTTAAATGCCACAAAGTGCAGTGAGAAAAAATCCCACTGCATTGTGAATTAAATTATTTACCTAACTTCTTGTTAAGTTTTGCCTGAACTTTAATGGGCAGACCGAAGAGGTTGATAAATCCTGCCGAGTCTTTTTGGTCGTAAGCACCTTCGTCGTCGCCGAACGAAGCAATTTCGTCGTCGTAAAGTGAATAGGGTGAACTTACGCCGGCGTTAATCATGTTGCCCTTGTAAAGTTTGAGTGTTACATCACCTGTAACATTTTCCTGAGTTTTGTCAACGAAAGCCGAAAGCGACTCACGAAGCGGGGTGAACCACTGACCGAAGTATACAAGTTCGCCGAACTTTTGGGCGACCAACTTTTTGTAGTGTGAAGTATCTCTGTCTAAAGTAATGGTTTCTAAAATTTCATGTGCTTTGTAAAGGATTGCACCGCCCGGAGTTTCGTAAACGCCGCGACTCTTCATACCGACAAGACGGTTTTCGACAATATCAAGCAGACCAATACCGTTTTTACCGCCGATTTCGTTCAACGTTTCAACTATTTCGAGACCGTTCATTTCTACGCCGTCAACCGAGGTGGGAATACCTTTTTCAAAATGAATGGTGACATATGTCGGCTTATCGGGTGCCTGTTCGGGCGAAACGCCCATTTCAAGGAAACCTTCTTTATTATATAAAGGTTCATTTTTGGGGTCTTCCAAATCCATGCCTTCATGTGACAAATGCCATACGTTTTTGTCTTTTGAATAGTTGGTTTCGCGGTTGATTTTAAGGGGAATGTTGTGTGCTTCGGCATACTCGATTTCCTCTTCACGCGATTTGATATCCCAAATTCTCCAAGGAGCGATAATCTCCATATCGGGGGCAAAAGCTTTTAAGGTAAGTTCGAAACGAACTTGGTCGTTACCTTTACCGGTGCAGCCGTGGCAGATAGCGTCGGCATTTTCTTTAATGGCAATTTCAGCCAAAGCCTTGGCTATGCAAGGACGGGCGTGCGAAGTGCCGAGCAGGTAACTTTCGTAGTCGGCACCGGCTTTAAGGCAGGGCCAAATGTAGTCTTCTACATATTCCTTTTTAAGGTCGCAGATGTAAAGTTTTGATGCACCGGTTTTGATAGCCTTTTCTTCAAGGCCTTCAAGTTCGGTACCCTGACCGACGTCACCAGAAACGGCAATAACTTCACAGTTGTTGTAGTTTTCTTTGAGCCAAGGAATAATAATTGATGTATCAAGTCCGCCCGAATATGCAAGGACAACCTTTTTGATTTCTTTCATTTTTAAAATCCTTTCGAAAATTTATTCAATGTTAACATTATACACCGAAGTTGCAAAAAATCAAGTATTTTTGCAAAAATATTCAAAATTTTGTATATTAATTGTATTTTTATGAATATTTATGCACATTTATGTAATTTTTATAAAATTATCCGATAACCTCAATCCAGCCTTCGGGTGCAGGAAGTCTGCCCATTTGAATACCGGTTAAAGTATCGTAAAGTTTCTTGGTTACAGGACCCATTTCGGTCATACCTGCAGGGAACGAGATTTCCTTGCCGTGGTCAACAACCTTGCCGACGGGTGAAATAACAGCAGCAGTACCGCAAAGACCGCACTCTGCAAAATCACCCAGTTCGTTTATGTTTACTTCACGCTCTTCAACCTCTAAACCTAAGTAGTCTTTGGCGACAATCATGAGCGAACGGCGGGTGATAGAGGGTAAAATGGTGTTGGACTTAGGTGTAACAACCTTGTTGTCCTTAGTTACAAATATAATGTTGGCACCGCCTGTTTCCTCAATATGAGTACGGGTTGCCGAGTCAACATACATATTCTCATCGAAACCTTGTTCGTGAGCGTCAACGATGTTGTAAAGACTCATTGCATAGTTAAGACCTGCCTTAATGTGACCTGTACCCATAGGTGCGGCACGGTCAAGGTCGCTTATGCGGAGGGTAAGGGGTTTAACACCGCCCTTGAAGTAAGGACCTACAGGTGTTGCAAAAATTCTAAACTGATACTCGGTAGCGGGTTTTACACCGATAACGGCGTTACTGCCGAACATATAAGGACGAAGATAAAGTGTAGCACCTGAGCCGTAAGGCGGAACGAAATCAGCGTTTGCGGCTACAACCTTTTTAACAGCCTCAACAAACTTTTCTACGGGGAATACGGGCATTTTGAGTCGCTCGCAGGAGTCCTTCATACGCTCTGCGTTAAGGTCGGGACGGAAACAAACGATTTTTCCGTCTTCGGTAGTGTATGCCTTTAAACCTTCAAAGCAGGTCTGTGCGTATTGTAAAACTCCGGCACATTCGTTTATAACAACGTTTTCGTCGGTTATAAGTTCGCCGTCATCCCATTTTCCGTCTTTAAAGTTAGAGACAAAGCGGTAATCGGTTTTAACATAACCGAATCCCAATTCGCCCCAGTTGATATCTTTTTTAGCCATTTTCATTTCTCCTATTTATGCGGTTAAACCGTAATTTATAATTTCTTTTAATTTTAACACTTAATTTTTCTAAAGTCAATATTTTGCAGTAGTTTTACAGCAAAAAGCAATCATTTTCTATAGAACATCCGCCACATTTGGTGCAGCCCTCTTGACATTGCGGTTTGAGTGAGTATTTTCGAAGCAAATTCCCCAAATATTCGGTTGCAATTATCAGTTCTTCGGGGTCACAAGCCGAAGCACACGCAAGTTTGCAGTCGTCAAGCGGTCTAAAGGGCATAATGGTTGGGAAAACGCCCATTTCTGTTAAGATTTCGCATTCTGTCTTTATATCATCCCATGGTTGAATACCGCCAATCATAACGCTTGACACTTGACCGTAACCGAAGATTTCCACCGCCCTTTTCAGTGCTTTGTGATAATGGTCAAGTGTAATACTTGATTTACCCGGGCAGATTTCTTTGCGTAATTTTTCGCCTACAATTTCAATATTCATAATGGCAACATTGATTCCTGCCGACTTCATTTTTTCTAAAATCGAAAGGTCAGATGGCGGGGCAAATTCGACGGCGATAGGGCAGGAAGAAAATTCCCGTATTTTGCGGGAAATTGTACACCAATATTCTGCCATTGTGTCGGGGTTTTTATATGTACCGCCGCTGAAATTGAGCGTGTAGTCGGGTACTTTTTCAAGCAATTTTTTAAGACCTTCACATAAAACGTCGGGGTCAATGGGTGCAGGTGCGGTCGCATTTAAGGAACAGAATTTGCATTTTAAATCACCGACATCATAGCAACAGTTGGTGCTGGGCCAAATGTTTATACATTTATCGGCGTGCAGTCTTGCGATATCGTCGAGAACGGTGTCGGTTTTGGGCAAAGCATCAAAAAATCTTATATCACACCGCTCGCCATACATTATATAATAGCCTTTTTCATCTTTTTCTATTAAAAACTCGGAAGATTTAGAAAAGTCTTCGGCAATACTTACGCATATGTTTGAACAGTTCAAATTCATGTTAACGGCATCAATAAATCCTTTGTCGAAAAATTCGGGATGTTCTTCTAAAAGGCTTTGTTTTGCATACTCGGACAGTGCGGCACCGTGGCATAAAAGTCCTGCTTTAAGTTTAATAAATTCGTTGCGTGTCATAATTTCTCCTAAATATATTTAATCATTTGACGCGGGGTACAGGTTTTGTTTAGCATCGGGCAATCTTTACAGTCCGAGTTCAGGTCAATTTCAAGTTCCTCATCATAGATAAAACCTAAACGTTCAAAAAAGTTACGGTTCTTGGCGGTCAAGTAAACTTTGGCGGCACCTAAGGTTTTTGCCTTCTTCAAAATTTTATCAACAGCCGTTTTACCAAGACCGCTGTGTCTGAGTGGCGGCAGTACGGCAACGTAATCAAGCACAAAGATGTCACGCCGTTTGGAAAGGGTAGCGGCGGCATTGATTTCACCGTTTTTGACTAAAGAAATACTGTAGATGGCACCGTCGCAGGATAAAATGTTGTCTGATACTTCAAGTCCGTTTTCTATATAAAATTTTTTCAAGTTTTCATAATCGTAGGTTTCTTTAAACATTGCGGTCACCTCACTTTAATATAAACATTTTACCCTTTAAACCAATATAGTGCAAGAAAAATTTTTGCCCGCAACAAATTATATGTTACGGGCAAAAAATTATAAATCATTCCAATATTTTCGGTCTAAACTTCTGAACTGAATGGCCTCTGCTATGTGGGAAGCACCGATAGAGTCGCTTTTGTCAAGGTCGGCTACAGTTCGGGCTATTTTTAAAATTCGGTCGTACGACCTTGCCGACATTCCAAGCCGTTCAAATGCTGCTTTGAGTAACATTTCGGCATCGGCGGTCATGTTACAGTATTTTCGCATAAGAGATGAATTAAGCCTTGCGTTGCAGTTGACACCTGTGCCTTCATACCGCTCGTTTTGTATCTTTCTTGCCGCCTCAACACGTTTTCTTATCTCGGCAGAGGTTTCTCCGGTAGGTTTACCCGACAGTTCATCAAACTCTACCGCGGGAACTTCAACATGAATGTCAAGTCTGTCAAGCATAGGACCTGAAATTTTACCTAAATATTTTTTGACCGCTAACGGTGAACAGATACATTTCTTTTTAGGGTGACCGTAATATCCGCAGGGACAGGGGTTCATAGCGGCAACAAGTGAAAATTCGCAAGGATATGTAAGTCGGCCGTTTACCCTTGAAATGGTGACTATACCGTCTTCAATGGGTGCTCGCAGTGTTTCCATAGCCTGTCTTGAAAATTCGGGGAATTCGTCTAAAAACAAAACACCGTTGTGACTGAGTGATATTTCGCCGGGTTTAGGTATTGCACCGCCGCCCGAAAGACCAGCGGCAGAAACGGTGTGATGTGGTGCTCTGAATGGCCGTTCGGTTATAAGCGAAACATCATCTTTAAGTAAACCCGCAACCGAATGTACCTTGGTGGTTTCTATAGACTCCGAAAAGGTCATCGACGGCAAAATGCCGGGAAGCCTTTTTGCAAGCATACTTTTACCCGAACCGGGTGGTCCTATCATAAGTACATTGTGTCCGCCTGCAGCGGCGGTTTCAAGTGCTTTTTTTGCGGCAGACTGACCTCTGACCTCGGAAAAGTCGGGATAAAATCCTTTTTGAGTTTTACTGAAATCGGGTGGGTCTAAAGGTTTTATACCGTCGCCTGAAGATAAAAACTTACAAAGTTGGCGTACATTTTCTACGGGGTAAATTTTAATACCCGACACAACCGATGCTTCTTTTGCGTTGGCTATAGGCACAAAAAACTCTTTTATTCCGTTTTCTTTAGCAGTGATAGTCATTGAAAGCAGACCGTTTACACTGCGGAGTGTGCCGTCAAGTGACACCTCGCCGATAAAGGCCGAAACCGATAAATCGCGTGAAATATGCAACTGCTCGGTTGCCGTAAGAATTGAAAGTAAAGCGGGCAGGTCATACATAGAGCCGGCTTTTTTGACGTCGGCAGGGGCTAAATTGACGGTAATTCTTCCCGCAGGGAAAGCAAAACCGCAGTTCTTAAGGGCCGCTCTGACGCGGTTGCGGGATTCTTTGACCGCAAGGTCGGGCAATCCTACAATATCAAAAGCGGGAAGGCCGCCCGAAACGTCAGCCTCAACCTCTACCATATACGCATCAATACCTAAAATGCCGGTGCTGTGAAGTTGGTTATACACTAAACGTTCATCTGCCTTCCCATTTATATTTTAATCTTTATCGGCTGTTGTTAGAGCCTATTTGAACTGTTGTTGAATAGTATTTTCCGTTGCGGTAAATTTTGACCGTAACCTTAGTTCCGGGGGTGCATTTTTCGAGTACTTCGATAAAATCGGTATACTCATCAATTACCATAGAGTTGAATTCGGTAATAATATCACCCGAACGGATTTTTGCTTCGTAAGCGGGACCGCCGCTCACAACACTCTTAACAGCGGCACCGTGAGGCAGGTTGTATTTTTCGAGGTATTCGCCTGTATATTTGTAAATTTCAATACCGATATAGGGTGAGGGGTTATCTTTGTTGTCAAGAATATCTTTTACTACCTCGGCAACGGTGTTTACAGGTATTGCAAATCCCATACCTTCGTAACTTGTGTTTACGAGTTTTGAGGAACTTATACCTATGAGTTGACCGTTTGAATTAAGCAATGCTCCGCCGGAATTTCCGGGGTTGATTGCGGCGTCGGTCTGGATAAGTTCCATTTCGCCGATTGAATCAACCGTCATGGTACGGTTAAGACCGCTGACAATACCGTATGAAACCGAGCCCATAAATTGCAAACCGCCGGGGCAACCGATGGCTATTGCATATTGACCGACCTTTATTTCGTCGGAATTACCGAGTTCAATGGCGGTAAGACCTGTTTGGTCGACCTTAATTACAGCCAGGTCGGCTGAAACATTATATCCTATAACCTTGGCACCTATAGGTGTTTCGGGGTTAGAGGGGAAGAAAACCTCAATCGAGGTGTTAGCACTCGACTGATATTTCACTACACTTTCAATAACATGATAGTTAGTGATAATATAACCGTCGGTTGTGTAAATAACACCTGAGCCTTCGCCGCCTTGGTCACTGCTGCCGCCGAAGAAACTTTGAACCGAAGCGGTAGTGCGGATACCCACAACACTGTTCGCTGATTTAGCATAAACAGCCTCAACCAAAGACTCAACATTACCGTCAACGGTGATAACGGTAGATGTTGTAGAACTGTCGCCGTTTAATTTGTCGGTACCGTCAGAGCCTGCAGAAACGGTTTGACTGCTTGAAACATCACTGCTGTTAACATTACTTCCCAGAACACTGAAAGCAATAACTAAAGATGCCGAGGTGCTTATGAGTACCGAAAGCAGAATGCAAATAACTATAACGCCGGGGTGAACACCCTTTTTTTGAGGACCGTTGCCACCGGGTGTTGGTGTGGGTGAAGTGTAACCTGTATTAGGTGTATAGGTATATGCACCGTGTACAGTGCCACCGTATTGACCCGAGGTACTTTGTGAATAGGGTGTTGTACCGTTATCGGTTGGCTCGTTATTCTCAAACCCGTTTAAATTGTTGTTTTCATTCATAAGAAATCTCCTTCTAAATTTGGTGAGTTTATGAAAATGTAACTTTGAAATTATTATACATATAAAATATTAAAAGTGATTGGAAAATTTATGAACATTTAATAAACTGTAACCTACATAAACGGTGCAAAGATATGAAGTAAACTTTGACCAAGCCTTTTAAGTATAGGTCTTTTACGCCATTTGTCAAGTTTTATTTCTTCGGATTCTGCTTCAATTTCCAAAAAGTGTTCCTTAATATTGTTTACGGCGGTGTCGTTGCAAAACCATGTGCCGCATTCAAAATGGAAATAGAAACTGCGGTAGTCCATATTTATAGTGCCGCAGGTTGCCACTTCGTCATCTGAAACAAATATTTTTGAGTGAATAAATCCGGGGGTGAATTCAAATATTCTAACGCCCGCCTCAAGCAGTTCTTGATAGTTAAACTGTGTTACAGGGTGGACATACCATTTGTCGCGTATTTTTGGTGTAATGATCCTAACATCAATACCTGCTTTTGAAGCCGAGGTCAAAGCCGCTATCATGGTGTTGTCAAGTACCAAATACGGAGTTTCAATATAAACATAATCCTTAGCCGAGCCCAAAATTTGACGGTAAATACCTTCACCGGGAAAATGTTTTGTGTCAAGCGGATTATCGGTATACGGTTGAACAAAACTTTTAACTTCGGGGAAGTTTTCCACTATATAGTTTTCGGGATTGAGATTTTCTCGGCTTATACTGTTCCACATCTCGCAGAATGCGACGGCAAAGGTAGTGGTTGCCGCACCTTTTAATATGACGGCACTGTCAAGCCAATACCCGTGCGGACTGTTTTTGTTTATATATTCGTCGGCAATATTTATGCCGCCGGTCATGGAAACATAACCGTCAATAACGCAAATTTTACGGTGGTCGCGGTTGTTAAGCAAAAGGTCAACCGATGCTCTTATTTTATTGAATGCTATTATTTTTATTCCGTCTTTGCGGAGTTTTTTTATAAAACTTTTGTTTTGTCTTGAAATAGAGCCGAAATCGTCGAA
>JAZNLA010000007.1:0-3404 GCA_045578845.1 Acutalibacteraceae bacterium
ACCGATAAAAAGTGCAAAAAATAGTTTTGGAGCAGTAAAATGAGTGAATTTAAACGCTGTAAATGGTGCAACCTTAAAAACACTACATACATAAAATACCACGATGAAGAGTGGGGCACGCTAAATTTTAATGAGCAGTATTTATTTGAAATGCTGATTTTAGAATCTTTTCAGGCAGGGCTTTCTTGGGAATGTGTGCTTAACAAGCGTGAGGCTTTCCGCAAAGCATTTGATGGCTTTAATGCCGAAAAGATTGCGGCTTATGACGATGATAAAATCGCCGAACTTCAAAACAATAAAGATATAATCCGCAACAAACTGAAAATCAGGGCAGCGGTAAATAACGCAAAAATCTTTTTAGGAATTGAAAAAGAATACGGTAGTTTCCGTGAGTATCTAAAAGGCTTTACAGGCGAACAGCAGATTATAGAGGTGGACAAGACCACATCGCCTTTATCGGACACTTTGTCCGCCGACCTTAAAAAGCGTGGAATGAAATTTGTGGGCAGTACCATTATTTATTCTTATCTGCAGGCAATCGGCGTTATTTCCTCGCACGAGCAAGAATGTTTTATGTACAAAGGATAATTTTTATGGCAAAGACAATGAAAATCACAGCAATTCTATCGTTGCTGTTAACGGTAATTTGCACTCTATTGCATATTAAAACCGAAAATAATATTCTGCTCACGTTGGCAATTACCTTTGGAACAATCGCATACCATTTTTGTATGCGGTTACTTGTGGGCGAGGTTATAAACGCATTACTGCACAATAAAGTAGATTACAACAAAAAGTGGTTTAAGGTCGGCAAAACCGAGCTGAGTTTATACAACAAACTTAAAGTTAAGAACTGGAAAGGTAAAATGCCGACCTATGACAAATCGCTTTTTGACAGCAACGAGCATTCGTGGGATGAAATCGCACAGGCGATGTGTCAGTCGGAAATTGTTCACGAAACAATAGTTGCCTTCAGTTTTTTGCCGATTATTTCAGCCGTTTGGTTCGGTTCACTGCCTGTTTTTATCATCACATCGGTTTTATCCGCAGGGTTCGACCTTATGTTTGTTGTTATGCAAAGATATAACCGTCCGCGCATTATTAAACTAATAAAGAGATATGAGAAAGGCGTAGGTTCGAGTGAAAAATCTTTATGAAAAAAGCAAAATTAGTTTTGCTCTTACTTGGATTATCAGTTACGTCATCGGCGCAAGTTGCGCTGATGAGTTGTCAAGGCTCGTGAATATGGAGAAAAGCATAACTGTCATTTTCCTTGGCGTTATGATGGCGGTTGCTCTTCTTTGGATGAAAAAGAACGATCTTTTCCGTGAATTTGGTCTTTGCAAGGCAGAGATTAGCCCTAAAAGACTACTATACTATATTCCGCTTATCGTCATTGCATCCTGCAATCTGTGGTTCGGAGTTACGGTAAATTATAAGTGGTACATAACCGTTTTTTATATTCTCAGTATGTTGCTTGTGGGATTTTTGGAGGAGATTATTTTCCGCGGTTTCTTGTTTAAGGCAATGGCGGAAAATAATTTAAAATCTGCAATTATCGTTTCAAGCATAACCTTTGGCATCGGACATTTTGTGAACCTTATAAATGGTAGCGGTGCAGAACTGATTCCTAATATTTGTCAGGTTGTATCGGCTATTGCAATAGGCTATTTGTTTGTGGCTTTGTTCTATAAAACTAAAAACTTGTGGGCACCGATTATCGCACATGCCGTTATCAATTCGCTTAGTGCATTTGCCGTAGATGTTACGAACACACAACAAATTATTACATCCGCCGTTATATCGATTATTGCGGTAATTTATGGAACGTTTATATTAAGAAACAGAGGAAAAGCGTATGCAGAAAATTAAAATAACCGTAATGCGAAAAGCACGGTATGATGATTTGATTGAAAAATATGAAAACCCCATAGAACACGCTTGCGACTTACAAGAAGGACAAGTGTTTATATGCGACGGATGGCAAAAGCCTGAAGGATTTTGTGATAGTGCGTGGGAGAGTGTTTCGCCATTTGTTATGACACTTGCTCACGGTGGCGAAAATTTCTATGACGGATGGATGAAGAATCCAAAATCTGCAATGATTTCCTGCAATGACGGTTTCCGTCCCGTAAGTTTTTTAATTGAAGTTGTTGAATAAGGGGATTACTATGTTGAAATTTATTTGCTACCCAAAATGTACCACTTGCCAGAGAGCGAAAAAGTGGTTAGATGATAACAAAATTAAATATGAGTTAAGGGACATCAAACTCGATAATCCTACACTTGAAGAATTGACCGAGTGGTACAACAAAAGCGGATTACCAATTAAGAAGTTCTTTAATACAAGCGGTCTGCTTTATAAATCATTAGACCTTAAAAACAAACTCCCCGAAATGAGCGAGGAAGAAATGCTAAAACTTCTTGCAACCGACGGTATGCTTGTGAAAAGACCGTTGCTTATAAGCGATGATTATGTCCTTGTTGGTTTTAAGGAAACTCAGTGGGAAAATATAAAATAATTTGTCGCTTGTCATGCGACCTAACCTCTCTTTTATTGGTGTACAATGATGATATCAAATGAAAGAGAGGTTTTTATTTATGAAAAACAACATTACTGAACTCGTATTTATTTTGGACAGAAGTGGTTCGATGGCAGGGCTTGAAAGTGACACAATCGGCGGTTTCAACTCAATGATTGAAAAGCAGAAGAAAGAGGATACGCCTTGCTATGTATCTACGATTCTTTTCAATGGCGAAAGCGAAGTTATTCACGACCGAGAAAAACTTGGTGAGATTCAGCCGATGACCGATAGGGATTATGTTGTTGGCGGATGTACCGCACTGATTGATGCTATCGGCGGTGCGATTCATCATATCGGTAAACTCCATAAATATTTTGGCGAGAGTGCACCGGAGCATACTATGTTTGTAATCACAACCGACGGTCAGGAGAATGCAAGCCACAAGTATACAAGCGAACAGGTTAAAAAGATGATTGAACGACACAAAGAAAAATACGGTTGGGAGTTTCTTTTCATCGGTGCCAACATTGATGCGGTTGAAACAGCATCCCGTTATGGCATAGGTGCTGACCGAGCAGTGAATTATAACGCCGACGGTGAGGGTACTCATATTCTATACGAAACGGTTGCAAAAGCAGTTTGCATGGCCAGAGCGAGCGCACCGCTTGAGTCCAATTGGAGCGAGGATATTAACGCAGACTATCAGCGAAGAGGTAAAAAGAATAAGTGAAATTTTTAAAATAACAAAAAAGGAGGTGCCACATGGCGCCTCCTTTTTTTGTTTAATCCTTATTTTCGTCTACAATTTCTGAAATGCCGTTTTGTGCTCTCTTTGCTAATACAGATGCATTAACGCTTGAAACACAATAGGAATTATCC
>JAZNLA010000008.1:0-2126 GCA_045578845.1 Acutalibacteraceae bacterium
AAATGACCCAAATAAGCAGGCACATTTGATGCAAACCCCAAAAGTTGTTTATAAAATACATAGCATACCGCAACAGTTATGAGTCCTACTCCGGCATAAATTAAAATAACCATAGCCACCGACGCCGCTTTTTTGCGAATTCTCAGTTTTTTGGATATTTTCCTAATGATTTTTTGTAAAGATACCGTCAGAACAGCCGCCGCAAAGAAAGGAAACAACGGTCCGGATACAAGTTTTAACATCAAAAAGACCATTATTGCAATAACCGTAAAAAATGCGGTTTTGATTAAAAAATCAGTTTGTTTTTTTGTATTCATAGGTTAAACACACCGCCATTTTTTGTTTTATACAAACTATACAAAATTGTTATGAACAAAAAGTCTTTAAATATGAAAAATTTGTCTTGAAAAATGCAATGTTTTGTGTTATAGTGTTCATTGTTCAAATACAATGTTTTTGGCAGGTGGATATTTTGGGTGACGAAATGCTGCTTATCAGTTCTCGGGTTTTGCCCGAGGTATACCTAAAAGTGCTTGAAGCCAAAAGGCTTATTGCTCAGGGTAAGGTCAAAACCGCAAGCGAAGCATCAAAGATGTGCGGAATATCAAGAAGTGCATATTATAAGTATAAGGACTCGGTGTTTGAGTACAAAAACCCGTCGGGTAAAATTGTTTCCCTTCAAGCCGTACTCAGAGATACCGCAGGTGTCCTTTCGGCATTTCTCAGTAAACTGTACGGATACGGTGTCAACATTTTGACGGTTAACCAATCATTACCCGCGTCGGGCACTGCTTCGGTTTCGGTTTCAATGCGTACTCCGAGTGATAATTTTAATATTGAAGAAATGCTTAAAACACTATCAAGTATTGACGGTGTGGTTTCAGTAAAAAGAACGCCGCACGCTTAAATTTTTACAAAAAGGAAGTGTAATAATGGTTGATATAGCAGTTATGGGTCACGGCACCGTCGGCTCAGGCGTAGTTGAAGTATTAAACAAAAACTGCAACCTTATCGAAAAAAAGGTTAAAAATCAGATAAATGTTAAACACATACTCGACCTGCGTGAATTTGAAGGTCTTCCCTACAGCGACCGCTTTACTAAGGATTTCAATGTGATTTTATCCGACCCCGATGTAAAGGTTGTTGCTGAGGTCATGGGCGGACTTCACCCTGCTTACGAGTTTACCAAATCATTGATTGAGGCAGGCAAAAGCGTTGTCACCTCTAACAAAGAACTTGTGGCAACCTACGGTGCGGAACTTTTGCATTTGGCAGAAGAACATAATGTGAACTATTTATTTGAGGCAAGTGTAGGCGGCGGTATTCCCGTACTTCGTCCTATGGCACAGTGTCTTGCCGCAAACGACCTCTATGAGGTACAAGGTATTTTAAACGGCACGACCAACTTTATCATGACAAAGATGTTAAAGGACGGCGTTTCGTTTTCTGACGCTTTAGCAGAGGCACAAAGGTTAGGTTATGCCGAAAAAGACCCCACCGCCGACATTGAAGGTCACGATGCCTGCCGTAAAATTTGCATTTTGGCGGCTTTAGCCTTCGGTAAACATGTTTACCCTGAGTCGGTTTACACAGAGGGTATATCCAAAATCACCTCGGCCGATACTGCATATGCCGATTTTTACGGTTCGGTTATTAAACTCATAGGCAAAGCAAAACTCGATAAAGACGGCAAATGTATTGCAACGGTTTACCCCGCTTTTGTAAACAAAGATAATCAACTTGCTCATGTTGACGATGTTTTCAACGCAATACTTGTCAAAGGCGACGCTACAGGAGATGTAATGTTCTACGGCAAAGGTGCAGGCAAACTGCCCACCGCAAGTGCCGTTGTTGCCGATATAATCGACTGTGTTAAACATTTACAGTCAAGAAAATATTTATCTTGGGATGACGCCGATTCAAGTTATATCGGCAATTACAAAGAGGATACCGTTCGTGTTTATGTACATCTTACCGCAAACACGAACCGCTTAGATGTAAGAAAACAAGCAGAACAACTCTTCGGTGAAATTAAGGTATTAGGCAGAAACGGTGAAGCCGATAACGAACTCGCTTTTATTACACCTGCCGCTACCGAAAAAGAAATATTTAAACAGTTAGACAAA
>JAZNLA010000009.1:0-1957 GCA_045578845.1 Acutalibacteraceae bacterium
ATTGTAGCGTTAAGAAATGCCGAAGGTACCGACGGTACAACCATTATTACTTTCGACCAGACCGCTGCAGATGATGGTGAGTATTTATACCCTGTTGGTTTAACTGCTGATTCTTCTGTAACTTTACCTAACATTGTCGGAAAGAAAAACGGTACTTATTATACCGGTTGGCGTAGAGAAGGCGATAATGATGATAAAAATCTTGTAGCCAACGAATTTAGTTTTACTGACACAACATGGTCCGGCAAAAACGCTCTTGTTTTGGGCGACAGCCAGACTGCGGCAAAAGTATGGCAAGACGAACTAAGAAAAGACCTCGGCATGAATGTAACCACTCATGCTAAGGGCGGTGCCCAAATGATGGGCATAATCAACGGTGACGGATCTGCCGAATTACCGAAATTGACCGTCGATGATGTTAAGGGTCAAGATTTGATTATTCTTTATGCAGGTTATAATGACAGATTAAAAACCAATGTCGGTGCAGTTACCGATACTGTTGATTCCGGGTACGATGTATCCAATTTTAACGGCAATGGTTATTCTATTGCCGCAAGATTGAATTATTGTATTGATACATTACAATCGCTGTTAGCAAGTGCCGGAAATACTTCTTGCAAACTGATGATTGTAACCCCGCACTACTACGGTAACTATCCTGACAGCAACCGTCTAAACGGCTTAGGCAATGCTGACGCCGAATTGGAATATGACTCCGGTAAAACAGTTAAAGATGTTTGTGATATGATGGTAGCGGTTGCTGAGAGTAGAGGAATTCCTGTATTCAATGCATATACACCTACCTACGCAGAGGCACATGACACAGATAAATTTGCTACTGTAACTGATTACTGGAACTATTATCAAGCATACAAGGCTGATGCTAAAGGTTATCTTATTGATGCCGAAGGAAATCACTTGATGTCAGATAAGAAAACAGTTGCTACTAATCCCGAAGACTATGTTCTTGCTGACCAGTTGCATTTCAGTGCCAATGTTGGTTATCCTTACATGGGCGACATGATTGTAGATGCTATTAGAGATTTGAACGTAACCTTTACAGCACCCGGAACAGTACACATGTTGCCTATGACAATCGCTAATATTACTAGTAGTTATTCTTCTATCCGTTATGAAGACGAAAATGCTAATCCGTATCAGTCAGCAGGTATTCGTTTCAGAATGACTATTCCCAAAACACAGAGATTGGGAAATATATGGATAAACGGTACACAGCGTTTTAACAACTCTATAGGTTTTATTGTCGCTCCTAAGATATTGGTTGACAATTACAATGCTACAAATACATCTGATAAGGCATGGTATGAAGTAGACCAAACAGGTAATCCGCTTTGGTCGAACGCACAAGCCGTACAGTGCTATAATCGTGGTAATCATAATGAACCTGAACTTTGGAATAAGCACTATTCGAGTAACGGTAATGACTATGATTATCAACTTATTCTTACCGGTCTTACCAGACAGGGAGAAACTAACGACCTGAAAGACAAAGAATTCGTTGCAGTTGCGTATATCTCCGACCCCGGAGTATCCGTTAGCGGCGAAACGGCCGATTATAAGTATACCTACTATTATATAGGCACACAGTCTTATGAGTCGGTTAGAACTATTTACGAGCAATATCAAGTTGCCGATTATGATAAATATTGATAAGGGAGGACGGCAGAGATGAAAAAATATATTAAACCCGAAGTTTCTGTTGAAACTTTATTTACAAGCGAAAGAATTGCCGTAGGCGATCCTTATATTGATGGTGACGGCACTTTGGATTCCGGTGTAACGGAAGGCACCGGCCCTGAGGTATCTATTTCGGCAAATGACTGGTGGGACCTTTTAGGTTAACAGTAAAGAAAAGTTTCATTAAATCAAATCTTTTAAAACCCAACCCCTTTGGTAATCAGCCAAAGGGGTTGGGTTTTTGTTGCTTATTTGGATT
>JAZNLA010000010.1:0-47234 GCA_045578845.1 Acutalibacteraceae bacterium
TGAAGATATCGCCGGCATCGTATTCCGAAACTTTCAGAAAGAGAACCCTGTCATTCAGTTATTAAAGCAAAGGCTCAGCGAAACGGAAACCGCACTGAACAATCTACTCAAGGCAATTGAAGAAGGCATTATTACTTCAACAACGAAACAGAGAATGCTCGAATTGGAGCAGACAAGAGATGAGATAAATTTGAAGCTCATCAAGGAAGAAATGAAGAAGCCCACCATCACAAAAGAGGGCTTGAAACTATGGTTGAAGCAAATTCAGACCATGAGCTTAGAAACGAAAGAACACAAACAAAGACTGATTGACTGCTTTGTAAATGCCGTATATCTCTACGACGACAAGCTGGTCATAACATTCAATTATAAGGAAGCAAGCAAAACCGTAACTCTAAAAGAGGTAAACGGTTCGATTATAGAATGCTCAGGTGCACCAAAAAATAGACTTGCAATCGCAAGTCTATTTTTTTATCCATTGCGAAAGCAATGGTATATCATCACACTGAAGGTGTGTATATCATTGCCGAAGGCGTATATCATCAGCCGTAGGCTGTATAACTTTCGCAATGATGATATACAAAGACTTGCGTCTTTGATGATATGCAATTCCTTGCGGAATTGATGATATGCAAGGCTTCGCCTTGATTGTTTTGAAAATTCAACCCCAAGTTGAAAAATGTCAACTTTTGATTTATTGTTAAATACAGTATTATCTGTTATAATCAAATCAACAAAGGAGATAATTTAATGGATAATATAAATATTATTTTAGCGGCTAATATACAAAAGTATCGCAAAAAAGCAGGTCTAACACAAGAAGAATTGGCAGACAAACTCGGTGTAACATTTCAAGCGGTTTCCAAATGGGAAAATGCAAAATCTGCACCCGACATACTGTTTTTGCCAACACTTGCAGATTTATTTGATTGCTATATTGACGAACTATTTTCTCGTGAGGTTAAAACTGAAATTCATTATGACCATTGTGCTGAATTGCCTTGGAATGATGATGATGTAATAAGAATTTTACAAACAAAGGGCAAGAAAATTCTCAAAGTACAAGAGAATAATTCTTATATAAACATTTCTTTTCCTAAAGAATGTAATGAAATGACAAAACAATATTTTAAGGTTGAAGTCTTAGGAAATATTGCTTGTGATAGCAGTATAAATGGAGATGTAATTTGTAGAGGGAGAATAGATTGTCACCAAATCAATGGTGATGTTCATGCCGAAGGTGATATCTATGCATACGAAATTAGCAGTATGGGGCAAGTAGTTTGTAATAGTATTAAAAAGAAAGAAAATTAACGGTTTTTATGTCAGTTCTTTTTCGAGAAGTGAACCCAAAAAACACCTTTCTGTAAAAACAGAAAGGTGTTTTTTAACTAAGTTTGCCCTAAAGGGGTAAGTGAAGTTACGATTTATGCAGTGAAGTTGCTTCGCAGTGAAGTTTCGCCTACGGCGAAACGGCAAACTTAACTTCACTTTGTGTAAATCACAAAACTTCACTATGACACTCGCCATAACTTCACATCGAGCGTATGCGAGATACTTCACCAACATCTATGATTTTATATGTTTGTATAAATGTGGGATAAACCCAAAAAATCTCCGTTCTTTTGAACGGAGATTTTTAAATTTACTGTAGAAAACTTTGATTATATGTTGTATAATAATTTTATATTCTGAATGTGAGGGTGGAAATATGAATATCACTATAGTGGGTTGCGGAAAAATAGGCAGTACTATTTTGAAAAGTCTTGAGAACGAAGGCCACGATATTACCGCCATTGACAATAACCCCGATGTTATTTTACAAATTACCAATACGTTCGATATTATGTGTGTTTGCGGAAACGGTACCGACTGCGATACTTTAAGTGAGGCGTCTATACAAAAGTGTGACCTTTTTATAGCGGTTACCGGCTCCGATGAACTCAACATGCTCAGTTGTTTCATGGCACGCAGCATGGGTGCTGGCCACACCATTGCCCGCATAAGAAATCCCGAATATAATGACCAAAGCCTTGATTACATGTGCAAACAACTCGGTCTATCCATGTCAATAAACCCCGAACTGCTTGCTGCAAGAGAACTTTTCGACCTGCTTAAACTCCCCGTTGCCGCAAAGGTTGATATATTTTCAGGCAGAAACTTTGAAATGGTAGAACTGAAACTTAAAGACGATTCTACATTAGACGGCATGACTCTCATTGAACTTCGCAAAAAGTACCAAATCAAGTTCCTTGTCTGTGCAGTACTTCGGGGCGAGGAAATTTATATCCCCGATGGTAACTTTATTTTAAAAAGCGGCGACCGTATTGGCATCACCGCCTCGCCCTCGGAAATGTTAAAACTTTTCAAAAAAATGGGACACATGAAAAAGCACACCAAAAATGTAATTATACTCGGCGGAAACCGTACGGGATTTTACCTTGCAAAAATGCTTTTAAACCGAGGACATTCGGTTAAAATCATTGAAATAAAAAAAGACCGTTGTGAAGAACTCAGCAACGCTCTAAATGGTGCAGTTATTATTAACGGTGACGGTGCAAAACAGGAACTGTTACTCGAAGAAGGACTTGCCGATTGTGATGCATTTGTATCATTAACCGGTATTGATGAGCAAAACATTCTCCTTTCATATTTTGCCGCATCACAAAATGTCAGCAAGGTTATTTCAAAGGTAGACCGCGATGAATTCAGACCCATAGCCGAGCACTTAGGTCTTGAAAGTATTGTGTCGCCAAGAAAAGCGATTGCCGATGTTTTAGTGCGATACGCAAGGGGTTTGCAAAATTCATTAGACAGCAAAGTTGAAACACTTTATAAAATCATGGATGACAAAGCCGAGGCTTTGGAATTTATTGTAGGCAGTGATTGTGAAATTGCGAATATACCGCTCAAAGAACTAAAACTTCGCAAAAATATGCTTGTTGCGGGTATCACAAGGTCACGCAAAATTATAATTCCTACAGGTGATGATGTAATATTGCCCGACGACCGCGTCATCATTCTTGCCGCAGGTATAAGAATAAATGACCTTAGCGATATTGCAGAATAGGGCGGAAAATTATGAACAAACGAATGATTTTAAACATACTCGGCAGTATAGTTATATCCGAGGGAATTTTCATTATTATACCGCTTATTGTATCACTGATATATAAAGAAAAGACTTCTGCCATTGCATTTTTAATTACCATTGGAATTGCACTTGGTATTGGTCTATTACTAAAATTTATTTTCAAAACCAAAAACCGCACCATTTACGCCAAAGAGGGATTTGTGGTTGTTTCACTCGCGTGGCTTATTATGTCACTTATCGGTGCATTGCCGTTTGTTATAAGCGGTGAAATACCGTCATATATCAACGCTTTTTTTGAAACGGTCAGCGGATTTACGACAACCGGCGCTTCAATACTTACTGATGTTGAAAGTATGAGCCACGGAATGTTATTTTGGCGTAGTTTTACACACTGGGTTGGCGGCATGGGTGTTCTTGTATTTGTTATGGCGGTTTTGCCAAGCATAACCGAAGGCTCTATCCACCTTATTCGTGCCGAAATGCCGGGACCTATTGTAGGTAAACTTGTTCCGAAAGCCAAAGAAACTGCAAGAATACTATATCTTATTTATATCGTATTAACTACTGTTGAAGTTATTTTATTACTTTGCGGCGGAATGAATTTATTTGACAGTTTATTACATTCATTCGGTACAGCAGGCACCGGCGGATTTGGTATAAAAGCACTCAGTGTTGCCGAATACAGTCCATATATTCAATGGGTAATAACCATTTTCATGTTGATTTTCGGTATAAACTTCAATCTATTTTATTTAATTTTAATAGGCAGAATAAAAAATGTACTGAAGAGTTCCGAACTATGGGTTTATGTAGGTATTGTAACCGTTTCGGTTGCCTCAATTATATTTAATGTAGGCAGTATGTATTCTTCTCTTTGGGAAACTGTTCGCCACTCGGCATTTCAAGTTTCGTCAATTATAACCACAACAGGCTTTTCAACGACCGACTTTAATTTATGGCCCGATTTTTCAAAAACAATTCTTTTGATTTTAATGTTTATCGGCGGATGTGCCGGCTCAACCGCAGGCGGTTTAAAGATTTCACGTGTAATATTGCTTTTTAAAATGGTACGCAGTGAAATAAAACATCTGCTACATCCCCGTTCGGTAAACTCAGTTAAATTTGAAGGCAAGGTTATTGATAACACTACCAAAAACAGTGTTGTTATATATTTCGCGACTTATGTCATTTGTTTTGTTGCAATACTACTGGTTATAAGTATTGAACCGTTTGATTTTGAAAGCAATTTCAGCACTGCCGTATCTTGTTTCAATAACGTAGGTCCCGCCTTTTCGGCTTTCGGACCATTGTCAAACTATTCGGGATATTCCGACCTTTCAACCGTTATTCTTTCCTTTGCAATGCTTTTAGGAAGGCTTGAAATATTCCCGCTGTTGATAACGCTATCCCCTTCTACTTGGTCCAAAAAATAAAAAAATCCTTATCGGTTTAACCGATAAGGATTTTTAATTTAGTTATTTTCTTAAAACACGCTTTAGTGCTTTGATTATTTTTTTAAGTTCTTCGGTTTTATTAAAGAAAATCATACCGAAGAAGAAAAGTACAATGAGTAACGCAAGACCTACAATAACACCTAAAATTATTAGGAAAACTTTAAGTATTGCAAGCCACACAGAACCGCCCTCATTTTTCGGCTTATCTGTAGCAATAAGGAACTGTGTACACTCGGTAGTTTCAAGTGTTATAACACCGGAAATTACAGCCGTTTTAGAACTGATTACCGAGCCTAATGAACCCAGTTGGTATATATAAACCGTTTTACCCTCATATTGAGAGTCAACTGCAAATGATACGGTTATATCGCCGTCGCTCTCTTTAGAACTTAAAATTACATCGTATGCCGATATTACCTTTTTGTCCTTTCCGCATTCTGCGGCAAGTGTTTTATATGTACTGTCGGTCAAAATAAGTTCTCTTACCGAAATACTTGTATTTTTATCAAAATATCCTGATACCTTAACCCCTGTTTTACTGTCAAACACTTCTGCTAAAGTGTAATTGGATATGGTGAGCGAGCCTTCAATAAATGTAACCTCGTAATTATCGCCAAAAGACAGCGTACCGCGGGTAATTACATATGTACCGGCAGTGTTGCCCGATGTCCTCGCGAGCGAGCCTATAATAATGTTACCGTCAATAAGTTCTTCTGATAATTTATAGGTAAGTTCCGGCTCAGTCTGACCTACCGTCATAACCAAAGTATCGGCAGTAACGGTAATGGGTCTGACGGTAATTTTACCTGTGCAGTCAAATTTTTCGGTTTCAAGTCTGTACTTTGCAGCATCATTTCCTGTAAGCGATAACCCCGAAACCGTAACCTTATTACCCGTCTTAACATCAGCACTGTTAAAAACCGCCGATGTGTATGCCAATTTGACATCCTCTCCGTTTTGGACACCTATAAGTTTATAACTGTCTTCGGGTACCGATACAGAAGTTTTGCCGTCATAAACCTTTACAATGGGCTTATCACTGTTTGGCTCAATCTTGACACCTTTAGCCGTAACACTCTCGAAATTAACCTTGATATTTTCACTCAGTTCGGCAACTTCAAAGGTTTGCTCGCTTTTGCCGTCTGCAACACGGATTTCTTCGGAATTTACATAGAAACTGACGGTCTTAGAGTCAAGTGCAACCTGCTTATTGGAACTCGAAGTAAGCGATACATCATATCTATAATTTCCGCTTATATCTTTAAATATATAAGAAACCTTTACTTCCTTAGAGGTATCAAGTTTTAAAACTTCGGTCGCAACTGCCTCATCAGCTTCGCCCTCGCCGTCATCTACAATAAAGGTTTTTACAGTGAATTCAAACTGTGTATTTGTAGGAATACCGTTATCAATAGAAGCTGTGAGGTCAACCGCATAAGTATTCGACTCTACTGCACCGACTGTGCACGGAATAAATATAATTAAAACCAAAACCAAAAGACTAAAAAATCTTTTCATATTCTTCACAATTCTACCTCCCGAATATACATATTATTAAAATATTTTACACCATTTAACCTAAAACTTCAAGTGTACTTATATTACAAAATTGTCATATAAGGTTGAAAGTGACGGAATTTTTGTGTATAATGCATTTTGAGGTGATTTGATGGCTGATAGAAATTGTGATATGTGTTGCAACTATGTTTATGACGAAGATATAGACGGATATATTTGTCTTGTTAACATGGATGAAGACGATTTTTTGAAATTTGTGGTATCCGGCAACGATAAATGCCCGTTTTTTCGCCTCGATGACGAATATTCGGTTGTAAGAAAGCAAAATTAAAACGCAGTGAAATTTCACTGCGTTTTTTATTATTTACCGTTTACGCTGTCAGCGAAACGAATAAATGCCGCTTTACCTTCGGCGTTGCGTTTGTAAACACCCGCGTGTTCAAGCACTTTTTTGAAAACATTACCTATTTCTGCCTTTATAATATCATTGACATTATCGGCTGTGATACTGTAATTACCTTTGAATGTATCAACCCAATCGGCGTGTTTTGCGGTAATTTCATCGGCTCTGAGGTCATCGCCCGATACTATTTTTTCGCACAAAACCTCTATTTCGGTTTTAAGGCGTGCAGGCAAAACCGCAAGTCCCATAACCTCAATAAGTCCTATATTTTCTTTCTTAATATGATGCAGTTCCTCATGAGGATGATAAAGCCCAAACGGATGCTCGTCGGTGGTAATATTATTACGAAGCACCAAATCAAGTTCGAACTTACCGTTTGATTTCCTCGCAATAGGTGTTATTGTATTATGCGGTATTCCGTCAGTTTCGGCAAATATAAATGCCTTCTCGTCGGTATAATTACGCCAACTGTCAAGTATTTTATCAGCAAGTTTTAAAAGTTGGTTATCGTTTACCGAACGAAGTCTTATAACCGACATAGGCCATTTTACAATGCCCGCTTCTACATCACTGAAACCTTTAAATTTAAGTTCGGTTTCAATAGGTGCTTTCGCCATAGCAAAGGTGTAATGCCCGCCTTGAAAATGGTCATGACTCAAAATCGAGCCGCCGACAATAGGCAGGTCAGCATTTGAGCCTACAAAATAGTGCGGGAAGAGTTTAACAAAATCAAGCAATTTACGGAACGTTGCACCGTTAATAGCCATAGGCGTATGTTCACTATTAAATACGATACAATGCTCATTATAATAAACATATGGTGAATACTGCATCATCCACGGTGTATTATTTATTATCATCGGGATGATACGGTGATTTTGTCTGGAAGGATGGTTAATTCTGCCTGCATATCCCTCATTTTCTTTACAAAGCAGACATTTAGGATAACCGCTTTGCTTAGCATTTTTGGCGGCGGCTATTGCCTTAGGGTCCTTTTCGGGTTTTGAAAGATTAACGGTAATATCGAGGTCGCCGTAATCAGTAGATGTTACCCATTTCATATCCTTCTTTATACGATAACGCCTTATATAGTCACTGTCACAACTAAGTTTATAATAATAATCAGTAGCAGTTTCGGGTGAAACCTCATACATTTCCCAAAAATTCTTTATTACTTCTGACGGTCTTGGCATTAAAGCACCCATAATTTTAGTATCAAAAAGGTCGCGTTCGGTAATATTGTCACCTATAATTCCCTTTTCCACCGCAAATCGAAGTATACTTTTAAGAATTTCTTCCAAATTATCAGTGGTGGTAAATTCGGGTTCTTCATATTCACTGAGGCCTAATATTTCGAGCAGACGATTAACTGTATATATCTTATCTTCTGTATTTATAAGCCCTGTACCGACTGCATATTCAGTGAGGTTTTTAATACTTTCAAAAATCATATTTATTTTCCTTTCATGAAATATGATACTTTAAGTTATTATTACACAAATAATCCGTAAAGTCAACAAGGCATAAAAAAACCGACGGAATTTTTCCCGTCGGTTTAAATTTAATTAAATTAGTATGCCACACCTTGAGCAACCATAGCCTCTGCAACCTTTTCAAAACCGGCAATGTTTGCACCGGCTACAAGGTCATCGCCCAAGCCGTACTTATTGGCAGCCTTGATAGAACTTTCGAAAATATTGCTCATGATTATATGAAGTTTTGCATCAACCTCTTCACTCGACCAGTTGTAACGCATTGAGTTCTGGCTCATTTCAAGACCCGAAACAGCAACACCGCCTGCATTAACTGCTTTACTGGGAGCAACAATTACGCCGTTATCTTTAAGATATGCAACAGCCTCATTTGTGGTAGGCATATTGGAAACCTCAACATAATATTTCACACCGTTGGCAACAATTTTCTTAGCCTCTTCAACATCAACCTCGTTTTGAGTAGCACAAGGCATGATAATATCAGCATTTACACCCCAAGGTTTCTCGCCCTTGTGGAATTCAACACCGAACTTATCAGCATAATCTTCAACTCTATTACGGCAAGAAGCACGCATTTCGAGCATAAAAGCAATCTTTTCGGGTGTATTTACACCATCGGGGTCATATACATAACCGTCAGGACCGGAAATGGTAACAACCTTACCGCCGAGTTCGGTAATCTTAGAAACGGCACCCCAAGCAACGTTACCGAAACCGGAAACAGCAAAGGTTTTGCCCTTGATATCGTCTTTAAAGTATTTAAGCATTTCAACGGTATAATAAACCGCTCCGAAACCTGTAGCCTCAGGACGGATAAGCGAACCGCCGTAAGACATACCTTTACCGGTTAAAACGCCGGTAAACTCGTTGCGAAGTCTTTTATACTGACCATAGAGATAGCCAACCTCACGTGCACCAACACCGATATCACCTGCGGGAACGTCGGTATTAGCACCGATGTGCTTAGAAAGTTCGGTCATAAAGCTCTGGCAGAAACGCATTACCTCTGCATCGGATTTACCCTGAGGGTCAAAGTCAGAACCACCTTTACCGCCACCCATAGGAAGTGTGGTAAGAGAGTTTTTAAAGGTCTGCTCAAATCCTAAGAACTTCATAATACTCTCGTTAACCGAAGGATGGAAACGAAGACCTCCCTTATAAGGACCGATAGCCGAGTTAAACTGTACACGGAAACCGCGGTTAACCTGAGTTTGACCGTTATCGTCAACCCAAGCAACACGAAACTTAATCAATCTTTCAGGCTCAACCATTCTGTCAATAATACCTAATTTTTCATATTCGGGGTGTGCTTCAACTACCGGCTCAATAGACTTCAAAACCTCTTCAACGGTTTGGTGAAATTCTTTTTCACCGGGGTTACGCTTTTCCATATCAGCGTAAACCTTATTAAGATATGCACTTTTAAACATATGTATTTCCTCCTACACATTTAAAATAACGAAACAATTATAATCCAATCATTTATTTATGTCAATAAAAACCCTAAAATTTCGACATTTTTCTGTAATTATTAGGTTTTAAAAACATAATTAAAAGTTACGGCAACATATTTTGGTACTTTAGCACTTTAAAACTTAATAATATTAAGTTTGTTTGATATTGATTTGCGAAAAACTTATATTAAAATAAGTTTTTAATATCTTTTCTTACTTTTATTAACTAATCTAACTCTTTTAATCCTGTATAGAGTTCATAGTATCTGCCCTTTAACTTCAGCAGTTCATCATGGGTGCCACGCTCAATGATTTCGCCGTTTTCGAGTACCATTATTGCGTTTGCATTTCTAACCGTTGAAAGTCTGTGGGCAATAACAAATGTAGTACGGTCTTTCATTAGCCTATCCATACCGTGTTCAATATGGCGTTCGGTTCGCGTATCAACCGAACTCGTAGCCTCGTCAAGCACCAAAATAGGTGCCTTTGACAATGCGGCACGGGCGATGTTGAGCAGTTGTCGTTGACCTTGAGAAAGGTTTGCACCGTCGCCCTCAATACCTGTTTGATAACCGTCAGACAGTCGCATAATGAAACTATGAGCACTGGCGGTTTTAGCGGCGGCTATAACCTCTTCATCAGTAGCGTCAAGTCGGCCGTAACGGATATTTTCCATAATAGTACCCGTAAACAGGTGTGTATCTTGAAGTACCATTGCTATATTTTTACGAAGGTCGTCACGTCGATATTCCCTAATATCTATGCCGTCAATGGTAATACTGCCTTCGTTCACATCATAAAAGCGGTTAAGAAGATTCGTAATAGTAGTTTTACCTGCTCCCGTAGAGCCGACAAAGGCAATCTTTTGCCCCGGTTTAGCATAAAGCGAAATGTTTTTAAGTATCGTCTTATCGGAATTATAACCGAATATAACATTTTTGACCTCGACAAATCCCTTAATATTATCACCGCCTACCGCATTGTTAATATCAGGAACTTCGGGTTCTTTATCAATTACACCGAACACACGCTCAGCACCGGCAAGTGCCGCAAAAATCGTACTGACCTGCATTGAAAGTTGATTTATGGGCATTGAAAACTGCCTTGAATAGTTTGCGAACACAGTAAGGTCACCCGGACCGAAACCGGTAAGGCACATCAAAATTCCGCCTATACCTACGGTAATCGCATAACTGATTTGACTTGTATTACCCATTATAGGACCAATAATACCGCCATAAAACTGTGCTTTGAACTGTTTATCACGCATATCGTCATTAAGCAGTTCAAATTCCTCCACACAAGTTTCTTCATGGTTAAAAACCTTTATAACCTTTTGCCCCGTTACTGTTTCCTCTATATATCCGTTTACGGCACCCAAAGCCGCCTGCTGACCCGAATAATATTTTCTTGAACGCTTGCCTATAGCGGCACCGCCTTTAAGGAAAATCGGCAAGAAAACTATTGTAACAAAGGTAAGCCATATATTGGTTGTAAGCATAAATATAAGAGTGCCGAGCACCGAGATAACACCCGAAACAACCGAGGTTAGCGAGTTATTTAACATGACATCAATATTATCGACATCATTGGTAAAACGGCTCATGGTTTCGCCGGTAGGTGTAGTATCAAAATACCTTGTCGGTAATTTCAGCATTTTTTCATAAAGTTCGTTACGGATTTTTTCAGTGGCATTTTGCGAAACCGAAAGCATAATTCTTGCCTGTAAATAGGTTGAAGCAATACCGGAAAGATAGATAAAAAACATAATTACTACTGCCGCAAGAACATATACCATAACGTCAGCAAACTTACCATATGATATTATTTTTTCAAATATAGGCAACTCACTAAATGCTGTTATTACCCTATCGGCTATTTTACCCACAGGAGTAAAACTTATATCGGCATCAGGAACAACAGCCAATGTTACTCGGTTAATAACGGGTGCTAACATATATGAGCCGATTAGTGATGTCACGGTACTAAACATCATACAAAATACAACAAGCACAAGCCTGAATTTATATTTTGATACATATGACCACAGTCTTTTTATAACCGCTCCTGTATTTTTCGGTTTACCGTGACCGCCCGGTCCTCTGCCGCCTCTGGGACCCGGTCCCGGCATTTGCGGTTTACCGCTCGCCGCCGATTGATTGTACTGTTTTTGAAGGTCGGAAAGTGTACGTTTTGCCATTATTTTTCCGCCTCCTTCTCAATTTGTGAGTAGTATATTTCTTTATACTCTTGGTTGTTTTGTAACAGTTGTTCATGAGTGCCTACACCTGTGATTTTACCGTCATCCATAACAACTATTTTATCCGCCTCGATAACCGAGGAAATTCTTTGTGCAATTATAATCTTGGTAGCATTGGGAATATCCTCGCGGAACGCACGCCTGATACCGGCTTCGGTAGCGGTATCAACCGCACTTGTAGAATCATCTAAAATTAAAATTTTAGGTTTTTTAAGCAAAGCCCTTGCAATACAAAGCCTTTGTTTCTGACCGCCCGAAACATTAGAACCGCCTTGGCCTAAATCACTTTCGTATCCTTTTGTAAATGAATCAATAAATTTGTTGGCCTGAGCACTTGCAGCAGCAGCAGATATTTCGCCGTCGGTTGCATTTTCGTCGCCCCAACGCAAATTTTCTGCAATAGTACCGCTAAACAGTACATTTTTTTGCAGTACTACACTAACACCTTCGCGAAGATTATAGAGCGAATAATTTTTGACATTTACACCGTCAACAAGCACTTCACCGCAGTCGACATCATAAAGACGCGGAATTAGTGAAATTAAAGTAGTTTTACCGCAACCGGTTGAACCGATAATACCAACGGTACTTCCCGAATCAATAGTAAGATTGATATTATCAAGCACAGGCTCTTCACTGTTTTTATAATAACGGAATGTGACATTTTTGAACTCAATTTTCCCGTTTTCAACAGTTAAGTCTTTATGCTCGGCATCGTCGGCGGTAATGTCAATTTTTTCATTTATAACCTCTTTGATACGGCGGGCAGATGCCAATGCTCTTGCTGATGTCATAAGTAAAAATGTAATCATCATTATCGACATGAGAATTTGGGTTACATAGGTAAGGAAAGCCGAAAGGTCGCCGATATCCATACCGCTTCTTATAACCGCATCAGAGCCAAACCATATAACTGCAAGTGTGGTGATATTCATGAATATTGTACTTACAGGTTGCATGAAAATCATAACTTTAAGTGCCGACATACCCGCTTTTTTAAGTCCGCGGTTGGCTTCATTAAATCTTTCGTTTTCATAATCTTCACGAACAAAGGATTTAACAACTCTTATATTGGTTACACCCTCTTGAACGGTTGAATTGAGTTTATCTATTTTTATCTGCATACTCGTAAACCTTTTAAAGCCCATATAAATAAGCCCGAAAATCGAGATAAGCATTAACGGAATTGTAACGGCAAAAATAACCGACAAATCAGGTCTTAGCGTTATAGCCATTATAAGAGCACCTATCATCATGCCGGGTGAACGAAGTGCCATACGGAGTAACATATTAACAAAATTTTGAAGTTGTGTTACATCATTTGTCAGTCTTGTTACAAGAGAACCTGTGGAAAACTTGTCGATATTTTTGCTTGAAAATTCCTGTACTTTTTTATAAACATCATAACGTAAATCAGCGGCAAAATTTACCGACGCCTTTGCTCCGAAATATGCACCGCCTACACCGCCTGCCATCATAACAAGTGCAATAACTATCATTAAAATTGCAGTAAGCACACTTTTCTCAACCGTAAGAGTGCCGTCTTTTCCTGCGTTTATGACGGTAGATAACATAAACGGCATAAGCACTTCACCTATAACCTCTACAATCATACAAACAGGGCCGATTATAAAATACGGCAGGTACGGTTTTATATACTTAAACCACTGTTTCAATTACTAACATTCCCTTCTTTATCGGTTGCCGCCTTGCCTAAATTACCATGCATTTTTTCAAGGCAAGAAGTAAAAATCTCAATTTCTTCATCACTGAAGCCCGAAAACATTGTTCGGTCAACATTTGTAAAAAGTCTATGCGTTTCATTTATAATGTTTTGACCTTTTTCGGTTATTACGATACTGTTTCTTCGGTTATCGTCGGTCACAGCACTACGGTTTATAAGTCCGTCAGCCTCTAATTTTTTAAGTGTTACAGCCACCGCAGCAGGACTTATACCCATTTTCTTTGCTAACTCCTTTTGCGAATATGCACTATGCCTTGAAATGCACATCAGCATCATATGTTGACTTCTGTGTATACCGAAATTACTGACCGCTGCATTTTCAAAAATACGCCTGTGAAGTCGGTCGGTATGCCTAAAAAGTTCAATAGTTCTTTTTAATTTTTCTTCTCTTAATTGGTCAGCCAAAAAAACACCTCCGAAAATTTAATTCACACATTAACGATTAACATGTTAATTATAGCGTTTTTACACAATTTGTCAATACAGTATCTTTTAATTTTTTATAAATATTAAAAGGATTATTCTAAAAAGAACAATCCTTGAACATTTATAGGTATTCACTAAACAAATTAAACGGTATTTGGTCACTCGGTTTAGCAGTAAACGACACTGTTTTTCCTGTTTTAGTGTCGGGAAACTCCAACAACCTTGACCACAGTGCAAAGCCGTCATTTTTAGTACTTCCGTACTTTCTATCGCCATAGACGGGAAATTTACGGTTCGAAAACTGCACCCTTATTTGATGTGTTCGACCGGTTATAAGTTTTATTTTAACTAACGACAGCGGCTGGACGCCAAACTGTACAACTGCAATTCTTTCAAATTCCAAAACCGCCTTTTTAACGCCTGCTCGTTTTCTTTTGACAACGTATGTTTTATTCTTCGTTTTATCCCTAAAAAGCAAATCTTCCAAAACACCGCTTTCGGGCACTTCGCCCTCTAAAACGGCTATGTACTCTTTATGGAATTTGCCGTTTGTCATATCGCCCGAAAGTTTAGCCGCCGTCTGCTTAGTCTTGGCATAAACCATTACACCTGAAACCTCTCGGTCAAGCCTATGAACAGTATAAAGCGGACTTTTACCTTCCGACAGTAAGGTCGGCATACCCGCCTTATCCGTATCTTCCGAAGTAACGCCCGACGGTTTTATTACAACAATATAATCATCATTATTAAAAAGAATTTTAATATTCATAACTTCACCCGTGTGTATTATATCACTTTTCGATTTCTTTTACAACCGCTTGACAGTATAAATCAAAAAGTCTATAATTATAATGATAATAAATAACTTTACAAAGGTAACCGCTATGATAATTATATTCGGCAATGTTAAAGATGTAGACGAAGCGGCTGTCAACCGTTGGAAAAGTATGGTTGACGGCAGTCGCGTTGCCAAGGTCCAGTCAAAACATTTTGAAAACGACCGAAATCTCAGTATTTTAGGTGACCTTTTATCCATAAAGATTTCCGCGGAAATTTTAAACAAAAAAGAAATCGAAATTAAACTCAAGTATGAAACAGGCGGCAAACCTTATATTGACGGTGAGAATATTTTTATAAGTGTTTCTCACTCTAAAGATATCGTTATTTGTGCAGTCGATTTTAAACCGCTTGGCATAGACCTTGAATATGTGAGAAATTTCAAACCCTTAACAATGCAAAAAATTTGCAACAAACGTGAAATTGAATATATAGGCAGCGATAACCAAAAATTTTTCGAAATTTGGACCGTAAAAGAGGCATATTCTAAACTTTGCGGTATAGGTATAAGACAGATTATTTCAGGCATTTTTGTCGATATTGAAAACAGCACGGTAGAAGGTAAAAATTTTGACACTGTAACTTTCGGCAATTATGTTTATTCTATTGTATCCGACAGTGAAAGGACTGGTGGTATTGAAAAAGATTAAACTTTTTTTATATAATCTAATCTTTACCCTGCCGTGGTGGCTGAAACTGATATTAACGGTCGTTTCGGCAGCCCTAATCACCTTTACTTTCCTATTCGGTATAGACCATTCTGTTATTGCCTACATTTCTTACTTGCTTTCCGCCTACACGCTGACCGTACTTATTGCAAGCACTCCGATAATTGTCCGCAAAGGAAAATCAATAATACTGCAAAACCGATATTCATCTAAGATAATAAATGATTCTACTTTGCGTATAAGACTTAAACTTTACTTAGGTTTGTTTATCAATCTATCCTATGCAATATTCAAACTTTCAACCGGTGTACTTTACGGCTCATCATGGTTTGTTTCGGTTGCAGTTTACTATTTTATCTTAGGTCTTAACCGTTTTATAGTACTTCGCGGTGTTCGTGATTCACTAAGTTGTAACTCAAACGAACAAGAAATAACCGAACTTAAATACTGCAGAATAACCGGAACTTTGCTTTTGCTTTTGGATTTGGCAATTTCCATTATGGCTTCGTACATGATATATGAAAATGAAACCTACTATTACCCCGGCATGGTTATTTATGTTTCAGCCGCTTATACTTTTTATAGACTTGTTTCTGCAACCGTAAACTTCATAAAACTACGTAAATCACACAGTCCTCTGATAATATCTGCAAATTCGCTTGACCTTTCGGCGGCAATAATGGCTATTTATATTTTACAAACCGCAATGATTGCACGTTTCAGTAAAGCAACCGACACTGTATGGATATTAAATACAATTACGGGAACTGCAGTTTTTATTTTGGTTTTAGGTATTGCAATTCACTTAATCATAACATCAACTGTTAAACTCAAAAATAAAAAAGATAACATTAAAACATAAAAAAACTGCCGAAGTTTAAACTTCGGCAGTTTTTATTACTATTAGTCGCTTACATACGGAAGCAATGCAACATAACGAGCACGCTTAATAGCGGTTGTAAGTTCACGCTGGTGTGCGGCACAGGTGCCGGTTACACGGCGGGGAAGGATTTTTGCACGTTCGGAAACGAATTTGCGAAGTTTTGCAACATCCTTATAATCAATAAACTCTGCACGGTCTACACAGAAGTGGCAAACCTTTTTGCGGGGTTTACGATGCATAGGTCTTTCATTTTTCTCCATTTTAAGGCAACCTCCTTTAATAGTTTAAAAGTACTTTCGTACTTAAGGTTTAAAATCAGAACGGTAAATCGTCGTCCGATGCGATTTCGGAAAAATCACCTGAATCGCTATTAGAGAAAGACTGAGGAGCAGTGGTTTCTGCGGGTGCGGAATATGCACCGGCATTGCCGCTGTCACGCTTGGGCTCAACAAAATGGACATTGTTAGCAACGACTTCATATGTTGTACGGTTATTACCGTCTTTATCGGTAAAACGGTTCATACGCAAACTGCCTTCAATGGCTATACGCTGACCTTTTTTAAAATAGGTGGTAATAAAATCAGCCGTTTGTCGCCAAGCGACGATATTAATAAAATCAGTCTGTCTTTCTTCGCCTGAACGGTATCCACGGTCTACAGCGATAGAAAACCTTGTCACAGAAATATTATTATTTGTGTGACGGAGTTCGGGATTATCGGTAAGTCTGCCGATAAGTACAACAACATTCATTGATTTGCCTCCCCTACTTTACTGTTACCATGACGCGAAGAACACCATCGGTAATCTTAGCAACACGGTCGAGTTCTGCCGGAAAATCAGCATTGCTCTCAAAATTAACGATGATGTAGTAACCTTCTACTTCGTCGTTGATAGGATAAGCCAAACGGCGTTTACCCCAATCATCAACGCTTTCGATGGTACCGTTTTCTGAAACAAGTGCCTTAAACTTTTCAACTAAAGCATTGGTTGCTTCTTCGCCGGAAACTACCGAGAACACCATCATTGCTTCGTACTTCTTGGTTATCATTTGCGTTACACCTCCTTATGGACTATATGGGCCTTTTCTTAATATTAAAAGGCCAAGGAACTACATACTTACAGTAATATAGCGTTAATATTATATCAACAAGTTATCCTAAAGTCAACAATTATTTTTTAAAATATTTTAAATTAAACATTACAAACATCTTGAAAAATTTTATAGTTATGATAAAATGTTAAAAGAATATTTATTAAGGAGTAATAAAAATGGCAAATGAATTTTTAGTTGAAATTTCCGCACGTCACGCACATGTAACCAAAGAAACCCTTGAGATACTTTTCGGTGAAGGTTATGAACTCACCTTTAAAAAGGAACTTTCTCAACCCGGACAGTTTGCTACTAACGAGCGTATTACCGTTGTAGGTCCAAAAAAAGAACTTGCAGGCGTTTCTATCTTAGGCCCCTGCCGCAATGCAGACCAGGTTGAACTGTCGGCAACCGATGCCCGTTCTATCGGTATCACCGCACCTGTTCGCGAATCAGGCGATGTTAAAGACAGCGGAGCTTGCAAACTTATCGGTCCCAAAGGCGAGGTTGAAATTAAAGAAGGTGTTATCGTCGCTAAAAGACATATCCACATGACACCCGAAGATGCAGAAAAGTTCGGTGTTAAGGACACTCAAATCGTAAACGTTAAAATTGATTCTAACGGCAGAAGCCTTATTTTCGGCGATACCATTGTTCGTGTAAGCCCTTCTTACGCTCTTGCAATGCATGTTGACACCGACGAAGCTAACGCTGCAGGTATTCCCGGCAGCATTATGGGAACTATAGTTGACTAACACAATAGGACTGTATCTGCACATTCCGTTTTGCAGGTCAAAATGTTCATACTGTGATTTTTATTCGTTTAATGCAGACGAAATAACGGTAGACAAATACACCGAAACTTTAAAGGAACACATAAAAGTTGCAGGTAAAAAACTCGGCCGCACTGCCGATACACTTTATTTCGGCGGCGGTACACCGTCACTGCTCGGCGGTGACCGAATAGCCGATATTGTCAACACTGCAAAACAATCGTTCGTGCTTGAAAATGCCGAAATAACGGTAGAAGTAAATCCTGCCGACGACCTTTATTTTGACCTTAAAAAAATGGCTGATGCCGGTGTAAACAGAATTTCACTCGGCGTACAGTCATATAATGAAAATGAACTTACTGCCCTTTCAAGACGGCATAATACATTAGATGTCATTCGTACAGTAAATGATGCAAAAAAGGTTGGCATTGAAAATATTTCTGCCGACCTCATGCTTGGCATTCCTCACCAAACGATTGACTCTTTAAAAGAGTCGCTTGAATTCACGATAGGTCTTGGTGTTACTCACATTTCCTGCTATATTTTAAAAATCGAACAAGGCACACCGTTACATAAAAAATTTATATCAGCACCCGAAAATCTTTCACTTCCAAGTGACGATTTAGCGGCTGATATGTACCTTTATATGTCGAAATTCCTCGAAAACAAAGGTTTTTCACACTATGAAATTTCAAATTTTGCTATGAACGGATTTAATTCCAGACACAATTTAAAATATTGGAACTGTGAGGAATATTTAGGGATAGGTCCCAGTGCACATTCATTTTTAAACGGCAACAGGTTTTATTTTGAACGAAGTCTAAATAAATACTTAAACTCACCAACCGCTATACCCGACGGCTCAGGCGGTGACAGTAACGAGTACATAATGTTAAGGTTAAGGCTGAAAGACGGTCTTATATTTTCAGAATTTCGGTCCCGTTTCGGAAGCGATATTTCTCCCGAAATATTAAAAAAGGCGAAAAGTTTAGAAAATTCGGGACTTGTAACAGTAGACAGCCGTCACATTTCTCTTACAACTAACGGTTTTCTGTTATCTAATACGGTAATAGGTCAACTGTTGGCATAATAAAAAAAGGAGCAACCAATATGAAAAAATTATTAAAAGAATTTAAGGATTTTATCAATCGCGGCAATGTCGTTGACATGGCAGTCGGTGTTATGTTCGGCGCCGCACTTAAGGCAATCGTAGACTCACTCGTAAAAGACATGATTTCCCCTATCGTAGGTCTTATCTTCAGACAAAACTTTGACAACCTTTCAATTACAATTCCCTTCTTTAACGTTACATTCGGCATAGGTTCATTTATCATGGCTATCATTAACTTCCTTATTATAGCCGTTATTTTATTTGCTATTGTAAAACTCATGAACATGCTTCGTAACATCAAAATCCGCGGTTCTAAAGACGAAGAAGTACCCGCACCTACAACCAAGGTTTGTCCTTACTGCAAAAGTGAAATTGCCATTGATGCTACCCGTTGCCCCCACTGTACTTCTGAACTTGAGAAGGAACTTGAAAACGCATAATCTTAAAAATTCAAAAGACCGAAAGTGCAAACTTTCGGTCTTTTTTTATATTATATGTTTATTGCTTTTTCTGAAAGCACCGACTACAGAGCCCACGCCCGACATAGCCGTTGCAAGTATAAGTCTTAAAATAAAAAGTGATGTAAACTCGCCCTTCGTTACAACTGCTGATATAAGAGCAACCGTTACATAAAAAACAAAACCCGATAAAAGTCCTACAATAAGTGCCTTAGAACCCAATATTTTTGACGAAACAAGCCCGCACAAAAATCCCGCTAAAGCCAAAGACACAGTCGATAAAACCACCGCCGTACCGTCGGGCATATCTGTTAGTACCAATAATAATGCCGACAGCATTAACATTAAAAATAACACTATATATCCTACTGCAATACCTATGCCCATGCTTATTGCGAAACTTTGCTTTGCATTATTACTTAATATAAATTTCATAAAAAAACACCGCCCGTTAAATAATACGGTGCGGTGTCTTAATTTATAACCCGACTATTTTATTTTTTTACTTCTTCGTGTACAGTGTTGTTTACCGACAATGCCCACTTCTTAATTTTCGATTTAGAATGGTCAGCAGGTGACTCAACAATAAAGCAGTCATCTTTGATAGATACAACGCGAACTACAAGACCGCCGATAGTAACGATTTCGTCACCGACCTGTACACTTTCTCTGATTTCTTCTTCCTTTTTTTGCTTTTTCTTCTGTGAACGGTTCATAAAGAAAATGATACCGCCGAAAACAGCAAAAACTATTAAATACATTACAATAGTCATCCAAGGCATGGCTAAATCCTCCTAAAAACTTAATAACATCATATTACTACAAACTTAAAGTTATTGCAAGCGAAATTTATATTCTTGTACTCAAATTTACAATATTTTCATTTTTAAAGATTTCAAATGTACCGCTGTCAAGATTTTCTCTTATTTTTTCCATAAGCACATTGTAAAAATAGAGATTATGCTGGACAGCAAGTCTTTGTCCCAACATTTCGCCGCTGCGAATCAAATGTCTTATATATGCCCTGGAATGTTTTTGGCAGGCAGGACAACCGCACCTTTTGTCAATAGGCGACTCGTCATCGCGGTATTTTTCGTTATTGATATTTATAATACCGTCCCAAGTAAACAGGTGCCCGTGCCTTGCGTTTCGGCTGGGCATTACACAGTCAAAAAGGTCAACACCGCGGGAAACACCCTCTATAATATTGGCAGGCGTGCCGACACCCATTAAATAACGGATTTTTTCTTTTGGCATAAACGGTTCAATCTGCTCGATAACGTGATACATTACCTCGGAAGACTCGCCCACAGCAAGGCCGCCGATTGCATATCCGTCAAGGTCCAAATCGGCAATTTCTTTCATGTGCTCTACCCTTAAATCATCAAAGGTACAACCTTGATTGATACCGAATAATAACTGATTGGGATTAACTGTATCGGACAAGGAATTAAGTTCTTTCATTTTTGCCTTGCAGCGTTTTAACCAACGAGTCGTTCTCGCACAGGATTCTGCAGCATAATCATGTTCGGCAGGATTTTCAACACACTCGTCGAAAGCCATGGCGATTGTAGAGCCTAAATTAGACTGAATTTTCATACTTTCTTCAGGTCCCATAAAAATCTTTCTGCCGTCAATGTGAGAATTAAATGTTACACCCTCTTCATTGATTTTTCTAAGTGAGGCAAGTGAAAACACCTGAAAACCGCCGCTGTCGGTCAAAATCGGACCTTGCCAACCGGTAAACCTATGTAATCCACCGAGTTTTTTTACAAGTTCATCACCGGGTCGTAGATGCAAATGATATGTGTTACAAAGCATAACCTGAGTATGTAAATCGTCGGCCAAATCAAAAGCAGAAACTCCGCCTTTGATAGCCGCACAGGTTGCAACATTCATAAATGCCGGGGTTTGCACCGTACCGTGTACCGTATTAAATACACCGCGACGGGCATTTCCCTCTTGTTTTATTACCTTAAACATCAAATTTCTCCTAATTTCTTCTCCTGTTACCGCTGCCCGCAACCAATAAAAACAGTCTTAAAAACTGCATTGCGGTAACTGCAAGTGCGGCAACATAAGTCAATGCCGCCGCTATCAGCACTTTTTTAGCACCAATCGACTCATCCGGTGTCAGTATATTACCTTCTTTTATAGCATTTATTGCTCTGCGGCTTGCGTTAAACTCTGTGGGCAGTGTTATAAGTTGAAATATAACACAAAGACCGAAAAGAGCCACGCCCAAATACGCAATATAACTGTAAAACTCACCCAGATAAGACAATAAAATACCGATTAAAATCAAGGGCATTGCAAGTCTTGAGCCGATATTTGTAATAGGCACTATTGCTGTACGAATTTTAACAGGCAAATAATGTTTTGCATGCTGAACTGCATGACCAGCTTCGTGACAAGCAATACCTAAAGCCGCAACCGAAGTACTGTCATAAACGGTTTCACTAAGCCTAATGATATTGGTCCTCGGATCGAAGTGATCAGTGAGTTTACCGCTAACCCGTTCAATTTTTACACCGTTTACCCCATTTTGTTCCAAAACAAGTCTTGCAGCGGCGTCAGCCGTTATACCTTTACTTGAAAACACATTTGAATACTTTTTGAAAGAAGAATTAACAAGTCCGCTCATCAAAAGCGAAAATATAACCGCCGGCAAAACTAAAACGATGTACATCCAATCAATATAAAACATTTAAACACCTAAATTAAGAAATTTTCAGCAAAACTCAATTTCTGTTTCACTCATTGATTTTATTTTTGCCAAAGATTCCACTCTATATCCGCGGTTTCTGATAATATCTCCTCCGCCTTGATATGTTTTTTCAATCACAATGCCGCAACCCACAACGGTTGCACCTGCAGATTCAACAATTTCAATAAGTCCGCAAAGAGCATTTCCCCTGGCAAGAAAATCGTCAATGATAAGAATTTTATCATTCTCGTTTATGTACTGTTTTGAAACTATAATATCATTGGTTGTTCCGTGTGTATAAGAATCAACCTTTGCAGAATAAACACCAGTAGAAATATTACTTGAACGGCTTTTTTTTGCAAAAACAACCGGCACTTCAAAATACTGAGCCGCAAGACAGGCAATACCGATACCCGAAGCTTCAATGGTAAGTATTTTAGTAACACCGTTTTTTTCAAAAAGTCTTTTAAACTCACGGCCTAGTTTACACATAAACATAACATCAATTTGGTGATTTAAAAAATTATCAACCTTTAATACATTTCCGCTTAAAACTCTGCCTTCTCTTACTATTTTATCTTCTAAAAGTTTCATTATAACTCCCACTTTCAAAACAAGTAATTAACTTATATTATCCCTTAAAACGACAAATTTGTCAAGCGATTTAAAAGTTTTATAAAAAATCAATTAAATACTGTTATTTTAATGAAACTTCGGTCTTAATTTTGGTTATTTTAAACTACTTCACACCCTGCTTTTGCACTTGCAAAAAATTCTGATTTATGATAAAATTAATTGGATATGGTTAAGTCCTAATACTTATAATTTGACAGAATGGAGATTTTGAATAATGAAAACAGACGTAGTAATTGTGGGAGCCGGCCCTGCGGGTATATTTACCGCTATTGAAATGATAAAATTAGGCAGTCACAAAAAAATCGTCATTGTTGAAAAGGGTCAGTCGGTTGAAAACCGTCACTGTCCCAAATCAAAAACCAAGCAGTGCGTAAACTGTAAACCGTTTTGTCACATTACAACCGGTTTCTCCGGTGCCGGTGCTTTTTCCGACGGTAAACTTTCTTTAAGTTACGAAGTCGGCGGTGACCTGCCCTCGCTTATCGGTGAAGGTGTGGCACAAGACCTTATCGACTACGCCGATAAGATTTATCTTGAATTCGGTGCCGACGAGCATGTTGAAGGTCTTGGAAATACCGAAGAGGTTAAAGAAATCAGAAAACGTGCCATTCAGGCAGGTCTGCAACTTGTTGACTGTCCCATCCGTCACATGGGCACCGAAAAGGCACAAAACATTTATCTTTCCATTGAAAAATACCTGATCGCAAACGGCGTTGAAATTATGTTCGGTACCGAGTGCCGCAACCTTAAATTTGACGGTAACAAATGTATCGGTATTTATGCCTTTGACGGCAAAAATGAATTTGACATTGACGCCGAAAGTACCATTGTCGCCACAGGCCGCAGAGGTGCCGATTGGTTGGAAAAACTTTGTGCCGAACACAATATTGCACACCAACCCGGAACGGTTGACATCGGTGTTCGTGTTGAAGTTCGCAACGAAGTTATGGAAACCGTAAATAAGGTACTATATGAGTCAAAACTTATCGGTTATCCGAAACCGTTTAAAAACAAGGTGCGTACGTTCTGTCAAAACCCCGGCGGTTTTGTAAGTCAAGAAAACTACGACAATAACTTGGCGGTTGTCAACGGTCATTCGTATAAAGACCGCAAATCGGATAACACTAACCTCGCAATACTTTGCTCTCATAATTTCAGTACACCTTTCAATCAACCTATTGAGTACGCACAAAAGGTCGGAGAACTGACTAATATGCTCGGTGCAGGTCACATTCTTGTTCAGCGTTACGGTGATATTTTAGACGGTAAACGTACATGGGACAAGGAACTTGCACGTGCAAATCTTAAACCTACTCTGCCCGATGCAGTCGCAGGTGACATCACCGCCGCTATGCCCTACCGTGCAATGATAAACATTATCAACTTTATCCAAGCGGTTGACCATGTAGTGCCGGGTTTTGCCTCTACGGAAACACTGCTCTATTCACCAGAACTCAAATTTTACAGCAACCGCGTAAAAATGGATTCTTCACTCACCACAAGTGTAGACGGTCTTTACTGCTTAGGTGATTCAAGCGGTTGGACAAGAGGTCTTATGATGGCATCTGTTATGGGTGTTTTAATGGGCAGAAAACTTTACGAGAAAGAAAATATTTAAATAAAAGAGGAATGAACTATGTCAATATTAACTACCGGCGGTGCCGGATACATCGGCAGTCACACCTGTATTGAACTCATTAAATCAGGTCATGATGTTGTCATTGTTGACAATCTTCGCAACAGTAAATTAGAAGCGGTAAAACGCATAGAAAAAATTGCAGGTGCAAAAATCAAGTTTTACGAAGCCGATGTTTGCGACCGCGATGCACTTCGCAAAATTTTCAAAGAAAACGACATTGAAGCGGTTATTCACTTTGCAGGACTTAAAGCAGTCGGTGAATCGGCCCAAATTCCGCTTGAATACTACCGAAACAACATAGATTCCACCCTTGCACTTTGCGATGTCATGAGTGAATTCCAAGTTAAAAAAATCGTATTTTCATCATCGGCTACAGTTTACGGTATGTCTAAAATAATGCCGCTTGTGGAAACCATGCCGACCGGTGCTATCAACCCTTATGGTAGAACAAAATGGTTTATTGAACATATTTTGACCGACCTTTTTAATGCCGACAATGATTGGTCTGTCGCTTTACTTCGTTATTTCAATCCCATAGGTGCCCATGAAAGCGGACTTATAGGCGAAGACCCGAAAGGAATTCCTAATAACCTCATGCCCTACATTTCACAGGTTGCAGTCGGAAAACTCCAAAAACTTCGTGTATTCGGTAATGACTACAACACTGTAGACGGCACAGGAGTCAGAGATTACATTCATGTAGTAGACCTTGCCGACGGTCATGTAAAAGCAGTAAATTGGGTGCTTAAAAACACCGGTTGTGAGGCTATCAACCTCGGCACTGGCAACGGTTGCTCGGTATTACAGTTAAAAGATGCCTTCCAAAAAGCGTCAGGCATAACCATTCCGTTTGAAATTGTAGACCGCCGCCCCGGTGACCCCGACGAGGTTTACGCCAATGCCGACAAAGCAAAACACTTACTCGGTTGGACCGCCACACGTTCTATCGAAAAAATGTGCGAAGATACATGGCGTTGGCAGAAAAACAACCCGAACGGTTTCGAAGAATAATTTTTTAGGAGTATCAAACTGATACTCCTATTTATTTTAATTTTTTTTAAAAAAAGTATTGCATTTTTAAAATATATATGATAATATATCTTAGTCCTTTGGGGGTGTAGCTCAGCTGGGAGAGCGCTTGAATGGCATTCAAGAGGTCATGGGTTCGATCCCCACCATCTCCACCAAAAAATCCCGAATTCCGTAGAATTCGGGATTTTTTACTTTTTACCTATTCTCTCTTATCTTAAATACTAATTCACGACTTTTCGAAAAGTAATACGCAATAGGTAATAGATATTAAGTTCTATAATTGTAACAAAAAGCCGAACTGAATTCAGTTCGGCTTTTTTACTTTAAATTTTTACCTTATTCCGGTTTAGTGGGGGTTGCGGGCGGAATTTGTTGGCGAAGAGCGGCACGAGTCTTTTTGATTTCGGCAAGGTTGGCCGAAAGTTGTTCATCAGACCTTGCCATAAGGTCATCAACAAAATCCTGAGCGGCTTTACGCATTTCACGGCTTTTCTTCTGAGCAGCGGCAAGTGTGTCGCCTGCCATAGCACGGGCACGCTTAGTAATCTCCTCTTGAGCACACATAGCGTTAGCTCTTTCCTCGGCAGAGCGAAGAATACTGTCAGCCTCACGTTTTGCATTGTTAATAATATCAGCACGGTCAGCAACAATGCCTTTAGCCTGCTTAATTTCGGTAGGCATAGTCATACGCATATCGTCAACTATTGCACGTACCTTCTCAACATCGACAACAACACGTTTACCGGGCATTTTAAAGCCACTGTCAAGTAATTCGTCAAGTTGTTCTATGAGGTCGTCCATATTCATAAATCATACTTCCTTTCGCTTTTAAGTCTTTTGATAATTAAATCATGTATAACATCGGGTACAAAGTCCCGTATGTCCCCACCCATTTTTGCTATTTCCTTTACCATGCTTGAACTCAAATACATATTTTCAGCACTAGTGGTAAGGAAAACAGTTTCAACCTTAGGATTTAATTTTTTATTGGTAAGTGCCATTTGAAATTCATACTCAAAATCCGACATAGCCCTAAGACCTTTAACGATAGCACAGGCGTTACGCATACCTGCATAATCGGCAAGCAAACCGTCGTATGTATCTACCACAACATTGGGGATATCGGCAGTTGCCATACGTATCATATCCATACGTTCTTCGGCCGTAAAACTCGGATTTTTAGATGAATTGGTCATAACAACTACAATTACGCCGTCAAACATAACGGCAGCACGCCTTATTATGTCCAAATGTCCTACCGTTATCGGGTCAAAACTACCCGGACAAACGGCTATGGTTTTATTCACTTTAAATCACCTTTTTATTTTTATAAACGGTAACGGTCACAAGTTTACCGTATTTATACTGACGGTAAATTGCAAATTCACCCGCTTCTTGCGGCACATCGGCTTTGGCGGAATGTTCGCAAATCATAATACCGTATTCACTCAAAATGTCAGCAGTCTTACTAATTACATCACCAATATAATCTGCATTATAAGGCGGGTCTAAAAAAACAATATCAAAGGTTTCTTTAGTACCTCTTAAAAACGAGGCATAATCGCTCTTATAAATAACCGACTGTTTTTCAAAGCCGCACTTTTTAACATTTTTCTTGACAATATCAATCGACTCTGCCGACGCATCAATAAATGTGGCTTTTTCGGCACCGCGGCTTAAAGCCTCAATACCGAGTTGACCGGATCCTGCGAACAAATCAAGCACACGTCTGCCCTCAATATCAAACTGAATGGCACTAAAGATAGCCTCTTTTGTTTTGCCGGTTGTCGGTCTTACAGCGTCACCCTCTAAAGTTACAAGTGTGACACCTCTTGCACTACCTGTAATTACTCTCATTACATCTTCCTATTTTAAAATATCGAATTAAAGTTTTTTTACAAATATATTATCCCACTAAAACAGTACATTTGTCAACATAAATTTGAATTAAACCGCTAAATATTGTGAATTTTTTTGGAAATTTCACAATTTTACACAAAAAATACGCCGTGACGATAAATAACACATCACGGCGGTAAATTTTAAAACTTATTTTAAAGCATCTTTTGCTTTATTTGCAAGAGCAGTAAAAGCAGCAGCATCTGCAACGGCAATTTCAGCGAGCATTTTACGGTTAAGTTCAACGCCGGCTTTTTTTAGACCATTCATGAAGGTAGAATAGTTCATACCGTTCATTTTTGCAGCAGCAGAAATTCTGGTAATCCAAAGTTTGCGGAAATCTCTCTTTCTCTGCTTACGTCCGATATAGGCATAATTGCCCGACTTCATAACTGCTTCTTTAGCGGTTTTGAAGAGTTTGGATTTTGCACCAAAGTAACCTTTAGCGAGTTTTAATACTTTTTTTCTTCTCTTGCGAGTCATTATTGCGCCTTTAATACGTGCCATTTTAAAAACCTCCGTTATAATTTATTCGGCAATCCTTATTTGTAAGGAATCATCTTTTTGACCTTTGCTACATTTGTAACGTCGACAACGGCCGATTGACGAAGATTTCTCTTACGCTTAGTTGTTTTCTTGTTAAGAATGTGTGATTTGTATGCGTGTGCACGCTTTACCTTTCCGAGTTTGGTAAGTTTAAAACGTTTTTTTGCACCGCTGTGTGTTTTAATTTTAGGCATTGATTATTCCTCCTTAGAAATTTTGGCAACTTATTTAACCGGTTTGGGGCCAAGGAACATGAACATGTTGCGTCCTTCCATCTTTGCGGGCTTTTCAACCACTGCAACTTCACTGCAATACTCGGCAAATCTTGCCATTATTTCAGTACCGATTTCGGGATGGCCTAACTCACGTCCGCGGAAACGAATAGATACTTTTACCTTGTCACCGCCTGATAAGAACTTTCTGGCATGGTTGCCTTTGGTTTCAAAATCATGGGTGTCAATGCTAAGTCCAAGACGGATTTCTTTGGTTTCTACTACCTTTTGATTTTTCTTAGCCTCTTTCTCACGCTTTGCCTGTTCAAAACAGTACTTGCCGTAGTCCATAATCTTACATACGGGCGGAGTGGCATTAGGAGCGATGAGAACCAAATCCAAATCTCTCTCAACGGCTTTGGCTAACGCGTCTTTGCTCGACATAACTCCAAGTTGAGAGCCGTCAGAACCGACAACGCGAACTTCCTTTTCCTTAATCTCTTCGTTAATATGCAGTTCCTTACTACTGATAGTGACGCACCTCCGGGTCAAAATAAAAAGTGTGCAGACAAAGAAATCCGCACACAGGTATAGCATAAACCACTGTTTAAGTAACCTATTGACCTCTTAAGACGAAACTTGGAGGTGAGAGCGGATAATTGCCCTTCTTTGTTGTCTTAGCGTATACTACCACAAACGAAACCGCTTGTCAATAGTTTTTTACTAAATTTTACTTATTTTTTAACAGCTCCGCCGTTGTTGAGGTAATTTATATATTCCTCCAGGCAAAGGTTTAAACTGTTCATAGCCTTGGCGTGTTGCACACCGACGTATCGATAATGCCACGGCTCATAAATTATTTTGGTTATATCTTTTTTGTCTTCGGGGTATCTCATTATAAAACCGTAATCGGCAGCATTTTCGCTTAGCCACTTAAATGCTTTGGTTTCTTCAAACGACTGGCTGACCGAGTTAATATCAACTGCAAGTCCCAAATGATGCTCACTTGTACCCGGCAAAGCAACAATAGTCGCCGCTTTTACCTTGGCCTCAGCCTCAGACAATCCATCTTCATTCATACAACGTTTTACCCTGTTTTTGTAAAGTGTTTCTTGATAAGAATAGGTTCTATAGGCTGAAACAATTACCAAATCAACGCCGTCTTTATCTGCCGCTTTACACATTTGATTTAAACTATCAACTATACGGCTATCTATATATTTGGAAGACTCAGAACCGCTGATAAACTTCTTGTCAATTTCCGCTTTAGTGACACTGTTTATAAAATCTTTATCAACACTGCTGTCGGGATTGACAAGTTTTAAATACCATTCATCGGTTTCATTGTGGTCAGTGTTTGAGGACTCGTCACCGCCGTTCTCTACAGTATCAACAGAACTGTAAACACTTACCGAGCCTTTTATACTGCCGAGTTTTGAAGACACTTCGTTATACTTAACACTCAAAACTATAAGTGCTATAATCAATACTAATATAAGTGCCGTTTCGGTCAACATAACAACGGCTCTTATCTTAGCATTTTTCCGTCTTCTTTTATTTACTTCTTCCGTTACTTTTTGCTTACGGTTTTCCATAATTTCTTATGCGATAACCCTAACTCTGATAACCTCTTCCATATCGGAAATTGCCTTCTCGATAGCGGCTACCTTGTCGGCATCCTTATCGTCAATATCAAGCATTGTATAAGCAACTTCTTTTTTGGATTTGTTGAGCATATTGGAAATGTTAATTCCGTTATCCGAAACGATACCCGAAACTCTTGTAAGAACGTTAGGTACATTTTTGTGGATAACACAAATTCTTACACCGCCTGCTTTGGGCATTGAAATATTAGGCATATTTACGGAATTTACAATGTTACCGTTTTCAATGTAATCAATAAGTTCAAGTGCTGCCATTTTAGCACAGTTATCTTCAGATTCGGGAGTAGAAGCACCAAGGTGAGGAATAGCAATAACGCCGTCGGCACCGATAACGTCGTCAGACGGAAAATCGGTAACATAGGCTGCAACCTTGCCTTCGTCTAAAGCAGCAAGTAAATCGGCCGAATTGACCAAATCACCGCGAGCGAAGTTAAGAATACGCACGCCGTCCTTCATTTTTGCAATGGTTTCCTTGTTTATAAGTCCCTTAGTATCGGGGGTAAGCGGAACATGAAGTGTAATATAATCACATTTTTCAAAAATTTCGTTAAGGTCAATCGCATGAATTGCATTGTGGGTAAGATTCCAAGCGGCATCAACCGACAAAAACGGGTCGTAGCCGTAAACCTTCATACCGAGAGCGTTAGCGGCGTTGGCAACCTGAACACCTATAGCACCAAGACCGATAACGCCAAGGCTTTTGCCCTTAATTTCGGGTCCCACAAAAGCACCTTTACCCTTTTCAACCATTTTGCCGACCTCAGCTCCGTTGCCCTTTAAGGTTTCTGCCCACTTAATAGCGGGAATGACACGGCGTGAGCAGATAAGCATACCGGCAATTACAAGTTCCTTAACTGCATTTGCGTTGGCACCGGGTGTGTTGAAAACAACGATACCCTCGTCTGCACAACGGTCAACGGGAATATTATTTGTACCTGCACCTGCACGTGCGATTGCAAGCAAGGTTTCGGGAAAATCTACATCATGAAGTGCTGCAGAACGCACGATAGCACCAACGGGAGCATCTACCTCATCACCGCAAGCATAAAGCGACTTATCAAACTCATCAAGTCCGATAGCCGAAATTTTGTTGTAAGTTTTAATATTATACATCTTATTTTCCTCCATATAAATCGGTTTACCGATTAAATTTAATTTACAACTAATTATATATTATGTACCGCATTTGTCAAGTGATTTGTTAAAAAATATACAAAATATCGACAAAATTTTAATTTTAAGACGATTTAATTGTTAAAAATATAACAATATCTTATTATATTTGACCTTTAAGCAGTTCAAAATAGTCGATTACCGACCGTTTTAATGTGTCAATTTGGCTCTGCACTTCGGTAATATCATCATGATTTGACACTATTTCAAGCATTTCGGATTTAAAAACCTCGGTTCTGCCCAGTGCCAAGTTTACTAAATCTTTAGCGTTAATACCGCCTTTTTCGGTAAAGAAATTACAGGCTTCGGCACAAAGTTTTACCACCTCACCTATTATGGATGCGGCACGGTCTACATTCGTAACATCATCTCTTTCGTCTGACACCGATGTGGGTTTCTTTGCTATTATTTCTATATCCTTTTCGGTATCTTCTATAAGTACAGACTGCACATCATCACACCTAGGCTCGTTTGCATCAGAATTTTTCAATGTTTCTATCTCTTGCTCTGCCGATTTTAATTTTTCCTCTAATTCCGCTATTAAAACCTTTTGGCGTTCAACTTCCTTTGATAATGCAAGATTATCCTCGTACAGTTCATTGCTTTTTTGAACTACAGATTCGATTTGTGCAAAAAGTTTCTTTTTCCTCATAATTTCAACCACCTTTTAAAACAGTATATAACAAATTGAAGTTAATTTCAATAAATCTCTTGTTAAAATAAAAAAATAGATGTATAATGTAAAAAAGAAAGGATTGTTGATATATGCAAACCGACGCTATGAATGCAGGTGTAAACCCGGGCGGACTTAAAAGCAGAATGGAAATACGGGTTTTAATCTGTTATATTTTAGTCAATTCAAAATCACCCGTTCCGCTCGAAACGGTTAAAGAGCAGTTGCATTTTGACGGTATAGCAAACTATTTTGAAACGGCTTTTGCTATTTCGGAATTGGAAGAAAGCGGTGCTATTGTTTCTTCAAAAGACGAAAACAATGTTAAACTCTATTCCGCAACCGACGAGGCTGTAAGGGTTTCTAGAGAACTGTCCGGCAATCTGCCGTACTCAGTACGTGAACGCTCACTTAATTTAACCGAAAGGATTATAAAACGCCGCAGATACGAACGCGAAAACAATGTTACCATAGAAACTTCCGAAAACGGCGTATATATAACATGCTCGGCAATGGAAAAAGACCTGACACTCGCCAGCGTCACACTGCTTGTACCTGACAAGGATACTGCAAACAAAATAAAAGAACGGTTTTTAAAAAATCCTGCCGAAACACTTATAAAAGCAACCGAAGCACTTATCGACACCGAAATATAAAAAAACCCGAACGTTGATGTTCGGGAAATATGGAGCTGGAGATGGGACTCGAACCCACGGTCTGCTGATTACGAATCAGCTGCTCTGCCAACTGAGCCACTCCAGCACCGACTACTGCATTATATCAACTTTTATGTTTTAAGTCAAGTAAATTTAAGAAATAAAGGTGCAATATGGGTAACAACATTAAAAGAACTACTTTGGGAAACAACCTCAGAATGTTGAGAAAAAAATTAAATATAACACAAGAAGCAATCGCCGAAATGCTCGGTGTAAAGCGTGCAACATATGCAAGATACGAAACCGACACTACACCGCCCATAAAGATACTTACAAAACTTGGTGAAGTTTTAGGGGTTACTGCAGACGAATTACTCCGCGAAGACATTGAATATGCCACTAAAATGCAGGTAAAAGCATCTGACTTAACTCTCTCAAACTATAATGAATATAATAACGGTAATAACGAATTTTACAACGGTATTACCGATGACGAAATGGCAATTTTAATCAGACTTCGTGAAGCCGACCCTGAAAAACGCGAAGAAATCATAAAATTATTAGAACTTGAATAACAAAAAATCAACCCGAAAATTCGGGTTGATTTTTTGTTTTACGCCTTATACTCTTTAATTTTATATGACTTTTTAACTGTAAGTCTTGCTTCATTAAGACTTGAGAATACGCCTTTAACCATCATTTGATTAATAAGATTTCCGATAGCGGTTGCTTCGCCGGGACCCGCCAAAACCGTCTTACCCGACAGTTTAGCCGTAATTTTGTTTAAATAATCAGCATTGCTGCCGCCGCCTATTATATTAATAGCGGGATATTTTTTACCTGTAAAACCTTCAATCTGCTCGGCACATTCGGCATAGCATTTTGCAAGGCTGTTATAAACAACTGCAGCAATTTCACCTACTGTTTCGGGTATCTTTTGATTTGTATCGGCACAATATGCTTTAATTTCTTCGGTCATATTATCAGGTGCCAAAAATCTATCATCTAAGGCGTTAATGGTCGCCGGAAAATCAGCATCCTTTTCTGCCAAACTGCAAAGTTCCGCAAATGAATACTTATTGTCAAATTCACGCTTTACACTTTGAATCATCCAAAGTCCCATTATATTTTTAAGCACCGTATAACGGTGATTATAACCGCCTTCATTAGTAAACGAGTTCTTCATACAAATATCGGCAAGTTGCGGTTTGTCGGACTCAATTCCCATGAGCGACCATGTGCCGGAACTGATATACATTACATTTTCTTCGTTCGACGGCACAGCCATAATTGCCGACGCAGTGTCATGCGAAGGTGCCAAAATTATTTCAGTGTCAAATCCAACCTCGTTAAGGACTTCTGTCTTTAGGTTTCCTGCCGAAGTGCCCGGCATTGAAACGGGGTGGAACATTTCTTTTTTCAATCCCAAACGCTCAATTAAACCGTATGCCCAATCATTGGTTTTAAGGTCAATAAGTTCAGTTGTGGTCGAGTTTGTATATTCGTTTAAAATTTTGCCGGTCAAAAGGTATACAAAATAATCGGGCAACATCAAAAAGTCGACAGCCGTTTCTATTTGTTCAGGGAAATTATCATTTACCGACTTAAGTTGGAAAAGAGTATTTATCATACCGCTTTTAATACCGGTAATATCGTAAAGTTCACGGTCCGAAATTTCAGCCGAAACCTTTTCAACATAACCTTCGGTTCTCGAATCGCGGTATCCTACCGAATTACCGACCATATCCCCGTTTTTATCAAGCAACACAAAATCGACACCCCACATATCAATAGACATTGTAGAGGGAATCATGCCGAGTTCGGCACACTTTTTCATGCCTGTTTTTATTTCATTAAAAAGCATCACGGTATCCCAACAAAGAGTACCGTTTTTATTTTTAAGTCCGTTTTCAAAACGGTGTACTTCCCTGTCATGAATAATTCCGTTTTCTACCCAACCTATAATATGGCGTCCGCTCGACGCACCGATATCAACAGCAAGATGATACATAAGTATTTCCTCCAAAATTTTAATTCAAAATCACTTGTGTTCATTATAACATCTAATGCAACATGTTGCAAGAACAAAAGGACAACTTTACCAATTAAATACTTGAGAAAATTATTTTGTGTGTTATAATTGTATCAGTTGATTATTCGGGAGGAAAGGTTATGACAAACCGTAACGATTGGCAAACAAGTATATCAACATCTATACGCCGATTCAGCAAAGAACGTATGCTGCAACTGCAAAAAAGCGATATCCACTTTGTAGAGTTGGGCGGCGGAATGTTAGAGTATTTTGAAAACTATTCGGAAGTTTCAAATTCCATTTTTAAAACCGCGGCTGAATACGATGTTACTATCCGTTCGGTACACCTACCCTTCTGCCCAAAAAAGATAATCGACCCCGCCGGTGAGGATAAAGCGGTAAGAGATAATTTTGTAAAAGAACAAATTGAAATCGTAAAAATATCAGCTGACCGCGGTGCAAAAATAGCGGTTGTTCATCCGAGTACCGAGCCTTACAGAATTGAACATAGGGACCGTCACATGTCATATTCCATAGAAGCACTGTCAAAGGTTAATGAAACAGCACAAAAATGCGGTATATTATTAGCCATCGAAAATCTGCCCCGCACCTGTTTATGCAGAGATTGTAACGAGATTAAAAGATTCGTTGACGAAATTCCCAATATATATTTTTGCTTTGACTCTAACCATTCGCTAATCGATGATAATACCGATATAATAAAGGCAATGGGCGAAAAAATCGTAGCAACGCACATTTCGGACTATGATTTTAAAGACGAAATGCATGTACTTCCAGGCAAAGGAAAAAACGACTGGGAGAAAATTATGAGATGTCTTGAAGAAGCAAATTACAGCGGTACTTGGAATTACGAAGCCTCAATCGGTCCTGATGACAATTTAAAGGTCTTTGTAGACAACCGAAAAGCACTGCTGTCGGGTGAAATCAAATAATATAAAATTATTTACATAACCAAAAACATAAATTCACTTGCAAACACCCCGCCTGTGTGATATGATGGTTGCATTGATTTTAAGGAGATAAATATATGAAACTAGGTATTGTAAGACACCGACCGAATTTCATAACTCCTTAAAAATCCACAAATGCTTATAAAACCCCCATAGATACTGCGGTTTTCGGGAAACCGAAAAATATATAATTCCATACTATTCTATATATCTCCCCGCGAAAATGGAGTAAAAATGGAGTAGAAATGGCGTAAAAGATTTTTTGAAACACAAGAAAAAAGCACATTGCTACAAAATGCTCTTTGGACGTTTTTGTTCAGAGAGCTTTTATTTTTGAAACCGCATTTAATGAATAAATTTTAATATAAACGCAAATACTATTGACATTATCACGGTCAACCGATATAATATTAGTAACAGGAGGTGAAACACCGTGGAGATTCGTGAATTAATGGAAAACAAAAAAATAACGCAATATCGACTTGCTAAGGAAAGTGGCATCGCCTACACTACCATCAATGATATTTGTAGTGGCAAGGCGCAGCTTGAAAAATGCTCCGCTGAAACAATCTACCGCATTTCAAAGGTGCTCGGTGTTTCGATGGAAAATCTTATTGAGCCCTGCTTTGATAAACGCAGTGATTTTGAACTGTTCAAGAGCAATACTTGCCATAGGTTGAAAGAGCTTGGCGATATTGAATTTGTTATTGAACTTTTGGAAGAAGATCCTATCCGTAAATACTATAAGAAAAAATGGTATCCAGAAAGCCTTTATCTTCTTGCTATGCTTGATTATGTCAGCAGAGAGAACGATATTCCTATCTGCACCCAATATGACGATATGCGCAACTTGAAGCTTAAAACCACTCTTTTCCCTGCAAGCGTATTGGTTGCAGCCAAGGTTTCTAAAAATGATGAATTAAAACATCGTTCCATTATGGAAGCCATTCCCGAATTTATGCGATTCAATATCGTAGAAAGCGAGGTCCGCAATGTCATCTAACAGTTTTACAAAGGAAAACCTTGACACCTATCTTAAGGAATTGGCGAAGGAATTCAGACGGCTGAATGGTAAATCAATGCCGGCAGAAATTGTTTTGGTTGGCGGTGCCGCCATTTTGACCAATTACGGCTTTCGTGATATGACTACCGATATTGATGCGGTGATTCACGCCGCATCTTCAATGAAGGATGCGATAAACCACGTTGGCGATAAGTTCGATTTGCCGAACGGATGGCTGAATGCCGACTTTATGCATACCGGCTCCTACTCACCTAAGCTTGACGAATTTTCGGTGTATTATAAATCCTTTTACGGCGTTCTGTCGGTTCGCACAATTGCGGCGGAATACCTGATTGCAATGAAGCTTCGCTCGGGCAGAAAGTATAAAAACGACCTTTCCGACGTTATTGGTATATTAGCTGAACATGAAAAGAAAGGCACACCCATTACGTTCAAAAAAATTGATGCAGCGGTAGAAAATCTTTATGGCGGTTGGGACTCTTTCCCCGAAGACTCAAAGCCCTTTGTTGAGGATGCGCTTAAAAACGGAGATTTTGAAAATGTATATGCATCCGTAAAAAATGATGAAATCGAATCTAAAGATATTTTGATAGGCTTTGAAAAAGACTACCCCAAAGTCGCAAAAGAATCCAATATCAACGATATTTTAAAGACACTTAAAGAAAAAAGAAAGAACAACTAATATCGCTAAAACCTCGGCTAGAATTGGAACTTATCCAATACATGCCGAGGTTTTGCTTTATATGTTCGAAAAAATATTTTTTGTCATTAGAGAAAAATGACATCCCAACAAACATAAAAATATTTAAAAACGCCTTGACAAGTCCGCTTTTTTGTGTTACTATAGATGCAGAACAAGAAAAAGACCCTCGAAAACAGCGGCAACTGTAATCAAGAGTCCCTTCGTTTGACCGATATTGGTTTAATTAAGTATAGCACGCATCGCGTGTTTTGTCAACGAAGTCTTGTTACTTTAACAAGGAAGGAGACAAAACTATGCGCTTTTATGTAAACAAAAACGCTCAGGCCAGTGGTCAGCACGAAGTGCACCGCGCTACTTGTAGTTGGCTTCCTGATGTGGAAAATCGTTTGTACTTAGGCGACTTTACCTCTTCTGCCCAAGCAATCAGAGAAGCAAAAAAGTACTACACCAATGTTGATGGTTGTGCTTACTGCTGTTCTGAGTCGCACAATTCCTAATTGATGGAATCGGCGCACTCGCAAATATGTGGGTGCGCCGACTTTCGCAAGGAGAAAAATTATGTTAAGATTAAAACTTTCAGAAATCGCCACGCTTCAAACTGGGTTAGTATTGAATAGAAAAGAAGCTCGTCACGAAGAAACAACTGAACGAGTCTATAGAAGAGTGACTATGCGATCGTTAAATGAGTATGGCACATTGAAACACGATGATATTGATGTGTTTCCTTCAATTGAAGAATTAGACCCTTCGGTTTTAACACATAAAAACGATATTATTGTTAAATTATTCACGCCCATTTTCCCTACGCTTGTAAAGGAAGATGCCGAAGGATTGGTCATCCCTTCTCAGCTTGTGGTTATTAGAGTTTTTGATCAACGTGTGCTCCCAGAATATTTAAGATACTACTTATCTGCTCCAGAAGTTTCAGAACTTATGTTATCAATCGAAGGATGGCGTTCTCAGCGAACCATCAAGGTTGGAACTTTTGCGGATTTAGAGATACCGATTCCCTCTATCGAAAAGCAAAGATTAATCGCAGAAATGGCCAACACGGACTTAACCAGGAAGCGTTTATATAGAGAACTAATCGAAGAACAAAGCAAGCTTACCACTCTTGAAATACAGAAATATATCGGAGGTAAATAAAATGGGTACAACTAAAAAAGATATTGAAAATGCATTGATGCGTGGTGCTGATTCGCTTAGAGATACCATCGATGCAGCAAACTATAAAGACTATGTTTTGCCTTTGATGTTTGTAAAGTATTTGAGCGATACCTATGCTGAAAAAGTAGAGGAATTGGAAAAAGAATATGAAGGCATTCGCCTTGAAAGACAAAAACGTTATTTGCCGTTTACTGTTGCCCAAGATTGTTCTTTCACCACCTTGTATGAGCAAAGATACTCTGACAACATCGGTCAGATTATTAATACCGCTTTGAGACAAATTGAAAATGACAACAATCAGCAGTTGGCGGGTGTTCTTAATACTACTGACTACAACAGCGAAAACGCGCTGGGAACTCGTGAACACAAAAATGCAATTTTACGCGAGTTGTTGGAAGACTTGTATCCGCTCAATTTGCGCCCGTCTGAAATCGAAGTAAAGGAAGACGAAGTTCCCGCGGATGTTATTGGCGACGCATATGAGTATATGATAGGTCAATTTGCAAGTATGGCAGGTAAAAAAGCAGGCTCTTTCTACACGCCGGCAGCAGTATCTGAAATCATGGCTCAGATTGTCGACGTTCAACCCGGCGAACGTGTATACGATCCGACTTGCGGTTCCGGCTCGTTGTTAATCAAGGCAGCTAAAAAAGAAAATTCAAAACAGGTTTCAATCTTTGGCCAAGAAGTTAACGGTTCATCTGTTGCTATGGCAAAAATGAATATGTATATCCATGAAATCAGAGATGCCAAGATTGCTTGGGGCGATACCTTAGCAAACCCGATGTTTAAAGACGAAGACGGCAATCTGCTTACATTTGACGCAATTGTAGCGAATATGCCGTTTTCCAAAGATAAGTGGGCTGCTGGATTTAACCCTGGCGGCGAAGCCGTAGGTAAAGGTAAAAAAGAGTTTAAAATGGAAGCCACGCTTGATAAACACCATCGATTTGATTGGGGTGTTCCTCCTGCAAGTAAGGGAGACTGGGCATTCCTTTTGCATATGATTGCAAGTTCATCTGTAAACGGTCGCATTGCAGCTGTAGCGCCTCATGGAGTTCTCTTCCGCGGTGCTGCTGAAGGTAGAATTCGTCAACGTGTCATTGACGAGAATTTACTTGATGCAGTTATTGGTTTACCGGAAAATCTTTTCTACGGAACCCCTATTCCTGCATGTATTCTTGTCTTTAAGAAAAACAGAACTAATAAAGATATCTTATTTATAGATGCTTCAGGAAAAGACCCCGAAGGCAATTTGCGTTATAAGAAGGATAAAACCCAGAATATCCTGGAGAAAAAACATATCGATGATATTATCAAGGCATATCTTGATCGCGAAGATGTTGATAAATTTGCACATGTTGCTACAATTGATGAGATTATAGAGAATGGATACAACCTTAATATCCCTCGTTATGTTGATACTTTTGAAGAAGAGGAACTCATCGATATTGAAGAGGTGCAAAACAACATTGCTCGTCTAAAGATTGAAATTGCTGAAGCTGAAGCTAAAATGGAGAAATATTTGAAAGAATTAGGCCTTTAAAATAAGGCGTAGAGAGCAATGATATTTTTAATTGGAGTAAAGGAAGATTAATAGATGAATAAATTCGACTTCGGCAACTTAAATTTGGATATTTCATCAACTTTTAATTCTGCACAGAGCGTTTCAGAACACTTTGAGGAACAGCAAAGAATTCTTGACAATGTATCGCGAGAGACGGCTAAAAGAAACGCCACTATTGTGGCAGGTGCCGAAGCAAATATAGCGCAAAAAGAATTATTGGAGCAGCAATTATCAACCTTGGGTGAACAAAACAAATTACTTGCGGATAATTATAACAAACTCAAAGAATTGTATGACGCTCAAGTGCAGTCTAATGCGGACGCAAAAGAGGATTTAAGACGTAGCCGCAACTTCAATGCTTGGATGATGGTTATAGCCATAATCGCAATGCTTGCAGCGATTGCTGGTCCGATTGCAACAATTTTGGTGAGTCAATGAAAGTAATATTAAAACCTTTGTTTGAAATACTGACCGGTGATGTGGCGGTCTGCGACAATATTATATACAACTATTTAATTATGCTGATTGTGGGTGAGATTGCATTCCGCTTTGCTTTCAGTTTGGTTGGTGATGCATACGATGCAGACCTTATTAGCGGTAAATCTATAGGTTCTATTTTGCACTGGGGAATTAGACTTATTATTTATGTTGCTATTGCTTATTTAATTCGTGGTGCAATATGGTTATATAATTTCATCGTAGGCATACCCCACTGGGTTTGGTGGACAAGTTTAGGATTAATTGTTGCAATAATGATTGCGGTTATAGTATTAAGATTTATAAATGAAAGGAGCGGTGATTAATGAAAAAGGAAATTCAAGAACGTATTAATGCCGTTCGAAGTGGCAGCATCCCCAAAGGATACAAAAAAGTGCGGCATATGCTTTTTCCTGATGATTGGGGTGAACCTGTTGCGCTAAATACAGTGTTAACAGAAAATAAAGAACGAAACGAAGAATTAAAATTTGATAAGGATGATGTTCTGTCTGTATCTGGAGAGCATGGTGTGGTAAACCAAATCGAGTTGTTAGGTAGATCCTATGCAGGCGAATCGGTAGAACCATATCATGTTGTTAACACCGGTGACATTGTATATACCAAAAGTCCATTGAAGCAAAACCCTCACGGCATTATAAAAATGAACAAAGGTAAACCAGGTATTGTTTCAACTCTTTATGCGGTTTATCACTGTAATAACCCCACTACTGCACAATATCTTGAAAATTATTTTTGTGTTGACTCTTATTTGAACAATTATTTAAAGCCTCTTGTAAAACGTGGTGCAAAGAATGATATGAAGGTCAATAACGAAGAAGTGTTGGTTGGTGTTATTCCGTTGCCATCTTTTGAAGAACAAAAAAAGATAAATATAGCCATTAGTAAATTTGATGAAATTATCGCCTTAAAAAAAGATTTAATCAAAAGTAAAGAAGACAAGAAAGATCATTTATCGCAGATATTACTTAATCCTTGTAGTGGCGTTCGCTTGCCTGGATTTACTGATCAATGGGAAGAACATACAATTGGCGAGTTAGGCAATGCATATTCCGGAATTGTTGGAAAGTCAATTGAAGATTTTGGTAAGGGAAGTCCTTACATTCCGTATACAAATATATTTAGTAATTGCATAGTTGATTGCAACTCATTTGAATATGTAGAAATTAGAGAAAATGAATTACAAAACAAAGTGAAATACGGGGATATGTTTTTTACTACCTCTTCAGAAACACCGAGGGAAGTAGGTATGAGTTCTGTGTATTTGGGAGAAGATATGACGCTATATCTGAACAGTTTTTGCTTTGGCTTTCGTTTTAACACTTTTTCTATTATTCGCCCAGAATTTGCCGCTTACTATTTTAGAAGTGATTATATTAGGAGGATATTATATAGGCTTGCACAAGGTTCGACCAGATACAACTTACCTATTAACGATTTTTTCAATGAAAAAATTTGTATTCCTCCATCAACAGAAGAGCAAATGGAGATTTATAATATTCTTTCAAGCTGTGACAAAGAAATTAAGTTGTTAAACAAAGAACTACTCGAATGGAAGAGAAAAAAACAACAATTTGTGCAGCTTGCATTAACAGGAATTGTGAGAGTATAGCTATGACCGAGAAAGATTATGAAATACTGCAAAACTTCGTTTTGGATTTCTCTATTCCAACAGAGTTTGTTCAACTCGCGCGTATTGATGGCATGAAGTTTATAATACGATCGAACGAACAAAGCGGACATCATATTCCACACATACATTTAGAAACGAGTTCAGCGTCGTTATCAATTGCCATAGAAACGCAAGAGGTTTTAGCGATTAGCGGAAATATTAATCCTTCTCAATTTAAGAAGGCAAAAAAATGGGTTCAAGATAACCAAGAACTAATCAGACGTAATTGGAATGAATTTTCTAACGGAATAGAAATAGCTATTTAGTACAATTGTTAATCGGGAGGCTTGTTATGGCAAACCATCAAATCTTTAATGAACGTCCGGAATCTCAGGATCGTGCAATAAAAGTAATAGAAAAATTAGGATATACCATTGTGCCTCGAAGTGAAGCTGAGGCCAAGCGTGGTTCAAGAAAGGCAGTTTTATTTGAAGATGAACTGCAAACTTTTCTAAGCAAACGCACATATCCTTATGACAATGAAACTCGCTATTTTTCGGGCGGGTCTATTGCTTCTGCCGTCCGAGCTTTGAGTATTCAATCAACAGCAGGACTATATGCGGCTAATAAAGAGGTTTCTGATATGCTTTGTTCAGGAAAAAGTTTAGAGGAAACTTTGCCCGATGGCACAAGACAGTCTTTTGATATTAGTTTTATTGATTTTGAGCATCCCGAAAACAATATTTTTCAGGTAACAGATGAATTTGAAGTAGAGCGTCCGAACGGGAAGTTTGCCCGTCCGGATATTGTCGTTTTGATTAATGGTATTCCTGTTGTTATTATTGAATGCAAAAAATCCGGCGTTGATGTGATGGAAGGCGTAACACAAAACATTCGCAATTGGGGCAATGATTATATTCCCCATCTGTTTCAATACTCTCAGCTTGTAATGGCTGTTAATCCCGACAAGGTTTTATACGGAACTTGTGGTACGCCCGCAAAATATTTTGTTTCCTGGCACGAGGATAATAAAGAGTGGTTGGATGAGTGGTGCAGAAAATGTTCGCCTGATGGAACTGTCAAAGAGCAGGATAGAGCTCTTATTTCTCTGTTGCATCCGGAACGTTTACTTGATATCATTCGCAATTTTATTATTTACGATAATAATGTAAAAAAAGTTTGCCGTTATAAACAATATTTTGCCGTTAAGAAGTGTATGGATCGAATCTTAATGAGAGATGATGCTAATACTCGTAACGGTGTGGTTTGGCATACCCAAGGCAGTGGTAAAACCATTACCATGATCATGCTGACCAAAATGATTCTGCGTGAAAGTGTTAAAAAGGATAGCCCTATCAAAAAGCCAAGATTTGTTATGGTTACTGACCGTGTTAATCTTGACAAGCAAATTCGCGACAACTTTATTCATACGCAAATGAGTCCGCATAGAGCAAAAACCGGCAAAGGACTTATTGATTTGTTAGATGATGCTGGAAATACAGTTGTAACTTCTCTTGTTAATAAATTTGAGGCGGCAGTTAAACAAGATTATCGTAATGATGACTCAAATATTTTCTTATTTATAGATGAAGGTCACCGAACTCAGTATGGTAGACTGAATTTGTACATGAACAAAGTTCTTCCAAATGCTGTTAAGATTGCTTTTACGGGTACGCCTCTTATTAAGAATCCTAAGAAAACAGACAAAAGAAATATTGAGGCTTCTCGTAATACTTATACAAAGTTCGGCCCGTTGATTGATAAGTATACTCTTCAGAATGCTATTGACGATAAAGTAACCATTCCAATTGTCTATGAAGGTCGTGTTGTGCCTCAACATGTTACAAGTGAGCAAATCAATAATCATTTAAAGCATATTACAGTTGGACTTACTGAAGATGCGAGAAAAGATCTCGAATTAAAATATAGTAGATTTGTCGCTTTGGCTCAAACTGAACCAAGGCTTAATATGATTGCGTTTGATTTACACGAACATTTCTTAAATTATGTTAAGCCTAAGAGGTTTAAAGCGATGTTAACATGCTCTTCACGTGCCGCAGCAGTTGAAATGTTCTACAAATTGCGAGATCTTGGTGGTATAAACCCTGCTGTTGTAATCACCCCGAACAATGCTAAAGAGGGCGATGATGAGGAAAATACGCCACAAACTCTGAAAACAATTGCCGACTTCTTCCGCAAAGAAGTTGATCCTCTGTATAAAAACAACTACGAGGCATATGAAGATTCGGTAACAGGTGTTTTTACAGACCCAGAGGGAGATATTGATCTCTTGATAGTCAAAGATAAATTATTAACCGGTTTTGATGCTCCCGTTGCAGCAGTATTGTATGTTGATAAAAAATTGCAAGATCATACATTGTTGCAGGCGATTGCACGTGTTAACCGTGTTTACGATAATAAAGATTTTGGACTTATTGTAGACTATATTGGTATTTTCAAGAAGCTTAATTCTGCTTTGGATTTGTATAGCGATGATAAATCCGGTATGAACACATTTGACCAATCCGAGATTGAAAACGCCATTTCTTCTGTCTTAGAGGAGAAAGACAAGTTGGAAAAGGCACACAAGAGCTTATGGGCTATTTTTGATGGAATATCAAAAAATGAAACTGCAGCTGATGTGTGGCAAGAAAGTTTGCGCGAATACGAAGTAAGAAAAGACTTCTATGAAAAACTTTCTGCATTTGCTAAACTTGTTGATTTCATGTTCTCAAGTTTTGAGTTGTATGAATCTGTTGGTGATGCTAAGGCTGAAGAATATCGAAAAGATTATCTTTTCTTCAAGAAGTTAAAGGATAGTGTATCCTTGCGCTTTAATGACAGTGTGGACTTCTCGAAGTATGAAGATGGTATCAGGCATTTATTGAACACTTATGTTAATGCTGAAGATGCAAAAATTATAATTGAGCCACTTGATATTCTTAACAAAGATAAAATGGAAGAACAATTGGCTCGTTTAGGTTCAAGCGAAGCAAAAGCCGAAGCAATTCAGACCAGACAGGTTGAAGTACTGGAAAGTTATCGCTACGAAGATCCCATTCGCTATATGACTTTTATGGAGCGAATCAATAAAACGATTCAAGAATATATGGCGGAAAGAGATAGCGAAAAATATCTGTCTTCTATGGAAAAAATGGCTGAAGATTATCGTGCTGGGCGCAGTTCTGTAAAATATCCCGAAGTTATTATGGATGACGGAGATGCCAAGAGCTTCTTTGGTGCTATATGCAGCGGCATTAAGAAATCAACAGGAGAATCTACTGAAACAGAATTGGAATCCTTGGGAATGTTATCTTTAAATATCAAGAAAGTTATTTCATCCAATGCAAAACGAGATTGGAGAGATAACGTTATAGTTCATAGGAACATTAAGAAGGAACTGGATGATTTACTGTTTGATTATCTTGAAGAAAACAATCTGAATTGGTCTTTAGATACTATAGACATTATTATTGATGAAATTCTAATGGTGGCAAAGAAGGTTTATTAAAATGGAAGTTATAGAAATCATTTTGCCATCAACAAACAAAACCGTTTCAGTCACTGTAGAACGCAAAAAGATGAAAACATGCCGACTTAAGATATATACCGATCAAACAGTTGCTATTTCGGTACCCTTAAGCGTGCCTACTAATTGGATTCAAGATTTTTTAGATCAAAAATCAGGTTGGATAGAAAGAAAACTTGAACGATTTGCTGCTACAACTGGTTATGCTTCCACTAATGAAATACGTAATGGGTATTCAATTAAGATGTTTGGAGAAGACCTTATTTTCTCTGTAACCAAAAGTGATAAGAACTTCATTTATAAGGAAGGCAAAACAATTTGCATTGGTAACATCAATCCAAACAACCAAGAATATCTTATGAAACAATTCGAGAAATGGTGGCGAAGCGAAAGCATTTCTTTCCTTGAAAAAAGAGTGGCGGAATATTACCCTATTATTAAAAAGTACGACAAAGATTTGCCAAAGATTCAAGTAAGAAAGATGAAAACACTTTGGGGTAGTTGTAGTGTAAACAGAGGTGTTATAACATTTAATCAATATTTGCTCAAGGCAAAACCTGCATGTATCGATTATGTTGTACTCCATGAGTTGGTTCATTTTATCTATCCAAATCACAGTAAACAGTTTTATGACTTTTTAAGCATATACATGCCCGATTGGAAAGAAAGAAAAAAAGTTTTGGATCAAGATGTAGTTCACGGATTGTAAACGAAACTCAAAAAACTAAGGCAAGGAAGTGATTAAAGTGGATAACAAAGACACATTAAAAAATCTAATTAAATACGCTCAAGAAGATTTTAAAGGAACCATTAATACTTTTGAGGATTTTAAAGTTGCACTAGAAAAACACATAAAAACGTGCGGGAGAAGCATTGAGGATCAGAAATTAGAAGCTATATCGGTTTTGACCGAGAAAAAGAACGATAAATCTTCGGAAAGAATAGCAATTGGTTTAGCGTTTGGAAGTATAGCATTTTCTATTTTTTCAAATGGTTTAGAAAAGATAGCTCTTATTATTATTTCTGCGATTTTGATTATTGGCATAGTTCTTTTTATGGCATTTAGGTTTCAAATAAAAAATAGTAAAATTGTTACTTATTATACTATTAAGTTGCATTGCATAGAACGCATAGAAGATCAAGCTAAATCTGCCAACAATGATTGTTCTGGGGATGGAGCTAAAAAAGCAACATGCCTATAATATAACAACCTTCAAAACATATTCGTATTTAGAAAGAGGTGTCGCACGACGCCTCTTTCTTTTATCTCGACTAATGCTAAATTTCGCTTTTAGAATCTTCGCTTGCGGTGAGATCCGCAACATCACCTTTGGCTCTTTGAACTAATTTGGTGGCATTCACACTTGAGATACAGAAAGAATTATCATCCAAAATTAGTAAGGAACGGGTTTCCTTGTCCGACGTTCCGTCAAACACCTCGTCACTTGTTCTTTTGAGCTTTCGCTTAGCAAGAACCTTTCGCACCCTATCCGAATCGGCAGACATAATGAATTTCACCTTGTTTGCATCGATAAACACCTTATTACCAATATTAATAAAATTACTGCTCATCTGTCGCTTCCTCCTTTTTCGGCTTCTTAAAACAGCAAATAGGTTCTTCTAAATTCATA
>JAZNLA010000011.1:0-1638 GCA_045578845.1 Acutalibacteraceae bacterium
TTCTGTAACTGAAATAGGTGTTAGTGCATTTGAAGGTACAATAAATCTTTCAATTTTAAAATTACTACCGTCGGACAAGCTTTACATTCATGGCGGTGCATTTAGAGGAAGTGGAATTAAGGAACTAACTCTAAATGGTAATATACTTTATTATGAAGATTATGACACATCAGGTGGTTATGGTAAAAAATTTGAAAGGCAGACTTTTTATAAATGTGACAAGTTGGAAACGCTTATTTTTGATGAAACTGTAAAAGAAGTGAATCATAAACGAATGATTTCCTCCAAATCATTGAAAAATGTGATATTCAAGTCACCTGATACGATTGTTACTTCAAATGAATCTTTTATCGTTAATTGCCCGAATTTGACGCTCGCTTCCCAAGCAGAAGTGAAAAAGCGTGTTAAACAATAAAAATAACATATACAAGTTAAAATTTTATGGAGGTATGAGTAACGGTGTAACCGAAAAAATGCAAAACACATTTTTAGCGAGTTTCCGAACGACTGAATAGTCGAAGAATTTGAAGAAATAAAAAAGTATCCGACAACAAAAGACGGATATGTAAATTTTTTGAACAGAATCGGAACTTACATCGAAATAGGACTGGAGTAAAAATTGGAGTTGAGACAATCGGTAATACGATTTTTTCAAAAATCAAATTGAAAAAATCGGGGGTGTGCCCTAAATAAATAGGAGAAATTATGGCAGATATGAAGTTGCAAAAAAATCCGTCTTGGAAAGGACGCCGTGGACCAGTTGTTTTGGTTATCATGGACGGTGTTGGTTACGGAAAATATGAAGAAGGCGATGCTGTTCGTGCTTCTAAAATGAAATATTTGGACTGGTTTACAGCAAATTGTCCTAATACAAAATTAAAAGCTCACGGAACTGCTGTTGGGCTTCCAAGTGATGACGACATGGGTAACTCTGAAGTTGGTCACAACGCTATTGGTTGTGGTCGCGTTTTTGCTCAGGGTGCTAAACTTGTTGGTGAATCTATTTCTAGCGGAAAAATGTTTACTGACGCTACTTGGCAAAAATTGAGCAAAAATGTAATGGATAAAAATTCTTGCTTACATTTTATCGGACTTGTTTCTGACGGAAATGTTCACTCTCACATTGACCACTTAAAAGCAATGATTGCTCAGGCTAACAAAGACGGAATCAAAAAACTTCGCGTTCACGCTTTGCTTGACGGTCGCGATGTTGACCCAACTTCTGCTTTGAATTATTTTAGCCCACTTGAAGAATATTTGGCTAACTTTGACGGTTGTGATTATCGTATCGCTTCTGGTGGTGGTCGTATGTATATGACAATGGACCGCTACAATGCTGACTGGTCAATGGTTGATCGCGGTTGGAAAGCTCACGTTTTGGGTGAAGGCCGTCAATTTGCAAGTGCTACAGAAGCTATTGAAGTTTATCGTGCTGAAAATGCCGGGCTTCTTGACCAAGATATGCACGAATTTGTTATTGCAGAAAACGGAAAAGCTGTTGGTACAATTGAAGACGGAGACAGCGTAATTTACTTTAACTTCCGTGGGGATCGTGCTTTGGAAATGACAGCTGCATTTGAAACTCCAGCTAGTGCAGACTTCCCTTATTTTGAAAGAAAACGTGTTCCTGCTGTTGAA
>JAZNLA010000012.1:0-3054 GCA_045578845.1 Acutalibacteraceae bacterium
ATCAAACCCATCTCTTGACATCAGCTCATATAAAAGGTCTGTACCAACTCTACCCAAATCACCTGTAAAAATAATATCATAATCCTCTGGTGTTGTATTTGTATCCTGGAAAAAGGCTATCAGAGTATCTGCTGCAGCAGGTGCCATTGCCGCACCCATATTGTTGGCATCTTTTACACCCAAATCAACTATTTTACCAAAGGTGATTTTATCTATATATGGTTTGTTTTCTGCTATTGCTAAAACAGTTGCACCGGCGCCTGTTACTGTTCTTTGGGCATTTGGTGTACGTTGCGAGCCATATTCGAGTGGAAACCTATATTGACGCTCGGCAGAGCAAAAATGCGACGAGGTTACTGATACTGTTCTATTGGCGGCACCTGAATCGATAGCGAGGGAGGCTACCGACAAGCCTAGCGCCATAGTTGAGCAAGCGCCATATAGCCCTATAAGCGGTATTTCCATACCTTTAAGCCCAAAAAAGCTTCCAATACATTGATTTAAGAGATCGCCTGCAAATATTAAATCTATATCCGTTTCAGCAAGATTAGCTTTTCTTAGTGCTGTTTCAACTGCGATTTTTTGAAGTCGGCTTTCCGCCTTTTCAAAGCTATCTTCACCAAAACGGCAGTCATTATCATAGGCATCAAATTCATAGCCTTTCGGTCCTTCGTGTTCTTTTTTACCTACAACGCTTCCGTATCCTATAATTGACGGTTTGTTATTCAAAATTATCGTTTTTTTCCCTATTCTTTCAGCCATAATTTTCTCCTTAAAGTTTTTAATTAGTTTTACCGAAAGAATTATTCATATACACTTAAAGGCTTGACCGATTGGTCAAGCCTTTTTAATTAAAACAATGTTGTTACCCAATAAATAACACCATATAAAACGCTAGCCACTGTTCCGTATGCAATAACGGGACCTGCAATGGCAAATATCTTTGCTCCAACGCCTAAAATCCAACCCTCTTTTTTAAACTCAATGGCGGGAGAGGATACTGCATTTGAAAAGCCTGTTATGGGAACGAGAGTTCCTGCGCCCGCATGCTTTGCCAGCTTATGAAATAGTTTAAGGCCTGTGAGAAGCGCGGCTATAAATATAAGGGTTACGGGCACTAACATCTTAACTATCTTTTCTTCAAAGCCTAAAAAAGTATAAAGCTCTAAAAACAGCTGTCCTATAAGGCAAATTATTCCGCCTATTACAAATGCCTTAATAAAGTTTTTAAGTTTTGGTGATGGCGGTGAAGCCTTTTTAACAAGTCTATCGTATTCCTTATTTGTTAACTTCATAAATAAACCCCATTTCAAGTATATCTTTTACTGAAATGGGGTTTTTATTAATTTTTTTCAAAGCCTATTATTAATCCGCCTTTTTCGGCATAGAAAGAACATAACGCTCTGCTTGAAATAATCTCTGATTTTATATTTTCAAATTTACTTTCAAGCAGCTCCCTCAACTCCTTAGCTGCAGTTAGGTTGTTGCAATGGCTAATTTTAACCCTACCGCCCTTCCAATTCATTTTTTCCATATTGGAAAGAACCGATATTAATGCATTTTTAGGTCCTCTGGCTTTTTCAAGCAGCTCGATAGTACCCTCATCGCTCGCCTTTCCTATAGCGCGAATACCGAGTAACCCTGCCGCCTTGGCAGCTATTGGGCTCACCCTACCGTTATTGGCAAGATTACGCATTGACTGAAGCACGAAAAGGGTTCCAAGCTTTTCTTTATATAGAATAATCTTTTCGCAAATTTTCTCAAAATCAAGTTCTCTTTTTATATAATCAGCGAGCTTTTCTATTATAAGTCTTAAAGCAGGGCCGGCTGAGAGAGAATCAATTATAAAGACCTTGCGAGAAGGATTAGCGCTTTCGTATTCCGCTTTGGCAATATTTGCCGCATTGTATGAGCCCGAAAGTCCACTTGTTATTGTAATGCAAAAAACATAATCAGCATTATCAAAACGGTTAAGCCAATCTTCAGGGCTTGGGCAAGATGTACCCGAGTTTCCCTTATAGGTTGATAATTCTTCGACCATTTTATCTACATCTAAATTATCATCATCAATATATTCTTTTTTATCGGTAATAATTTTAAGCGGTGCCGATGAAAAAGAAATTCCGCTGAAGGATAAAGTATCAGCTGAAGAATCTGCAATAATTTTAAATTTCATTAATGTTAAAGCTTCCTTTCCTCTCCCCAGAAGAAGAGCGCTACGGTACCGGGGCCTGTATGAGCGCCAATAGTGGTACCTATTGAATAAATTTGCGGTTTACCATTAATATTCTTAAAGTTTTCAGTTACTAAATCAGCTACTGCCTGAGCATCCTCAATGCACGCCGAGTTGCAAATGTAAACCTTATCAGAATAATCTTTTCCGTTTTGAGCCATTTTTTTCATGCATTCAACTACGCCTTTTATGGCATTTACCTTACCCCTTACCTTACTTTGAGGAATAAGCTTACCGTTCGCATCTACGTTAAGTATGGGGCATATTTTAAGGGCTGTACCGAAAAGACCTGCAACCCTTGATACTCTACCGCCCTTAACATAAAAAGTAAGGTCGGTTGAGAAAAACCAATGGTGCATTTTAAGCTTATTCTCTTCTACCCAATTATAAATATAATCAATATCCTTACCCTCATCTCTAAGGTCGGCAAGTTTATCAATTATAAGGCCAAAGCCCGAAGAGGCTGCAAGTGAATCTACAATATATATCTTTCTTTCGGGATATTTTTCTCTTAAATCTGAGGCCGCTATGCGAGCTGAATTGTAAGAGCCTGAGAGTCCGCTTGAAAGAGAAATATGTAAAATATCCTTACCCTCTTTTAAGAACGGTTCAAAATAATCATAATATTCATCTATATTGATTTGAGAGGTTCTGGTATCTGCGCCCTCAACCATTTTTTGATAAAACTTTTCAAAGGAAAGGGTTTGACCTAAATCGTCAGGATATTTAATACCATCTAAAAAATAACTAAAGCAAACATATTTAATGTTCCTTTTCTCAAAATGCTCTTTAGTAATGTCGGCAGTGGAACATGCGCTCAA
>JAZNLA010000013.1:0-6435 GCA_045578845.1 Acutalibacteraceae bacterium
TACCGAAATGTATAAGGCTTCGGATGAGGTCGACGCATATGAAAAAGAACATATAAACGACTACACAATGGAAACCGAGATGTTGGCACAGTTTGTGGGTGAATATATGTTCAGAGGTGAGCAGGACAGCAGCGACCTTACGCCGATTGACCGTATGGTTGACGAACTTACCCGTCATAAAGGTATTGTCAGGACTATACTGGATTTTATAAGCGGTATTAAGGAAAAAATAAAAGACGGCCGAGAAAACCGTCAGCTTCGCCGCGATATGAGAGCCTTGGAACGCAAGTTCAAAGCCGCCTATAACAGCAAGGTGGTGGAAAATAAAAACTCCACCAACGAGCAGGTGGAGAAGTATAGTCTAATACCTTATACAGAGCATCAAAAGGAAAATTGGAAAAATAGTAAGAGAATAGTTATATATAAAAACAGTTCTCAACTTGAGGAATTTATTATAAAATCACTCAAAGGTGAAATTGAAAACAAAAAAATGTATTTTGGATCTGTTTCTGATGAATTGGCAGAAAGAATATATTTTGATACCAAAGTTGATGTAAAAGGGTATAATGTTTCATTATCGTCTTTTGAAATACGAAAAATTAACAATGACCACGGTGACGAATATAGAGAGAATCTTAGAGGGCAACGTGCAGTTAAACCAGAGGATTATGAAAGTGTTTTAAATACAATATTAAATCCCAATGAAATAGAATTGTCAGATAAAAAATATAATGGTAAACCTGTTTTAAATTTTAAAGCAAATCGTAATGAACATTTTACAGTATGTGCTATTGTTTCTGACAAACATTTAGATTTGTATATTCAAACGGTTTATATAGGTAAAAATAATGGAAACATTGCTACACCGACAACTGAACAAGCCGTTGTCAATACGCCCGAAGCGGGAAGTAGTATTGTTTCCAATGACAGTGTACCACAAAGTAATACATCAAGTCAAGATTATTCTATGCAAAAAACTCAAAAAAATTCCGAAAACACTGAAAATGTTTCCGAAAATACCGAAAATGTTACGGATATTGAAGAAAAAAGTGCTATTTCGGAACTTATAAAACAAGACCTTTATGAATATCAAATCGGTAATATTACCGAGGATGAATTCATGGAAAGGACAGCAAAAAATATAAATAGAGATAAGAAAGAATATACAAAAGAATTGAGAGGTGTTTTAAAGAAAACCGATGAAGTGCGAAAGGTACAGAAAAAGGAAATAAGCAAGTACAAAAAAGATTTGTCGACTTCGCTCTGAATGACATCGGTCTGTAATATTGAGGGTAGACAAAAGTAGTTAATATTATATTTTGTTTTTTGATTTTGTCAATCGTCTGTTTCTTTGGCCTCTTCCGAGTCGGGTTTGACGGTGAGGGTTGCCTCTTCAATCTGTCTTGCATCGACCTTGCTTATATGGATTGTGACAGTGTCCAATTCAATGTCAATATCCTGTTCGCCGTCGGCGGGGATACTGCCCAAAGCTTCGAAAGCAAGGCCTGTGAATGTGTCGTTTTCGGTTTTAAACTCAATGCCGATTTCGTCTTCAATATCGCGAAGTTTGGGATTGCCGACAAGTTTCCACGTGCTTTTGTCGGTCTTTTCAATATAAGCCTCAGGCTCGGCACCCTCGTTCTGTTCGTCAAAAAGTTCGCCGACAAGTTCTTCCAGTAGGTCGTAAATGGTGACAATGCCAATCATTCCGCCGTATTCGTCAAGCACGATAGCAAGAGTATTATGTGTTTTTTTCATATTCTTAAACACTACATCGGCTTTTACCATTGCGGGGACATAGTAGGCGGGAGAAACTGCCTCTTTTAGTACATTTTCTCGGGTGCGGTCTTTAAGTCTGAAATAGTCTTTTGCATTCAAAATACCCACAATATCATCGGTCGACTCACCGCAAACGGGGTATCTTGTGTGACGGCTTTCATGGATTATTTCTTCCCACTCGCGGTCGCTGTCTTCAAGCCAAAGTACGGTTACATCGGTACGGTGGGTAGCGACTTCACCTGCGGAAAGGTCATTAAACTCGAAAACGTTTTGTATGAGTTCTTTTTCGTCGGGGTCGATTGTACCTTTTTCACTGCCTACATCAACAAGCATACGGATTTCTTCCTCGCTTGCTTCGTCTTCTGCTTCATTAGGGTCAATACCGCACATGCGAAGTACCAAGTTGGTTGAAACCGACAAAAGCCAAACTATAGGTTTGAATATGACCGAAATACCGCTTACTAACCCCGAAATACCCATTGCAACCTGTTCGGATTTTTTCATTGCAAGGCGTTTGGGTACCAGTTCGCCGAAAATGAGCGTTACATATGAAAGTATTAGTGTAATAACTACAACTGCTACTGCGTCAAGTGTGGCACGTGGTAGATTTATGTCGAGTTTTAGAATTAAATCAACCAATGGTCCCGAAAAGTTGTCTGCGGCAAAAGCCGAGCCTAAAAATCCCGATAAAGTGATTGCGACCTGTATGGTTGCTAAAAATTTTGCAGGCTCTTTTGTGAGTTTAAAAAGCCTTTTAGCCTTTTTGTTTCCGCTGTCTGCCATGCGTTCGAGTTTTGCCTCGCTTATCGACAGTACGGCGATTTCGGCACTTGCAAATACAGCGTTAAGTGCAATCAGCAGTACTTGAAACAGTAAAAGCCAAATTATATTACCCATTAAAAATTAAACCTCTTTCTTTTGATACAAAACAACACAAGGCATAACCCAACCGCCAAGCGGTGAGCCATGCCTTTTTATTACTTTATTCTCTTTAAAGTGGCGTTAAAATTCGCGTCACTATCGCTCTCGTCCATTATGTAACAAAAGCCCCTTCTTTATTGTTTCTGACAAAAATTATACGGTCTTTTACACGGTTTGTCAAGTGTAAACACCGATTTGACATAATAAATTCATAATTTATAACTTTTTTGTTGATTTATTTTTTAAAAAGTGGTATTATTTTTTATATTTGGTGGGTTAACGCCGTCGGCTCACCTTGGGGTTAACAGACGGCAGATAAGGAGAAAATTATGGATATTCTATACCAAAACTTATTAGAGTTTGGCTGGAAAGACGGCGTTATGTTGCTTATCGGTGCCGTACTTATTTTTCTTGCCATAAAGAAGGAAATGGAACCCACATTGCTTTTGCCTATGGGTTTCGGCACCTTACTTGTTAACATTCCGGGTTCTGATGCTTTGACAGGACCGATTAATGAACTTTATCACGCGGGTATTGCAAACGAACTGTTCCCGTTACTTTTGTTTATCGGTATCGGTGCCATGATTGACTTCGGACCGTTGCTTTCCAACCCGAAACTTATGTTATTCGGTGCTGCGGCACAGTTCGGCATATTCTTTACATTGTTTATGGCACGTATTTTCTTTCCCGAAATTGACGCAGCTTCTATAGCCATTATCGGTGCTGCTGACGGTCCTACTTCCATTGCCGTTGCTAATACTTTGGGCTCACAGTATGTCGGTGCGATTACGGTTGCCGCCTATTCTTATATGGCATTAGTACCCATTATTCAGCCGCCTGTTATTAAATTGCTTACCACAAAAAAAGAGCGTCTCATCCGTATGCCCTACGAACAAAAGGCAGTTTCCAAAACAACAAGAATTATGTTCCCCATTATTATTACCGTTGTTGTTTCGGCGATTATTCCGCAGGCTACTGCACTTATCGGTTTCCTTATGTTCGGTAACCTTATCAGAGAATGCGGCGTTTTGGACTCGCTTTCCGAAACTGCTCAGAAGGTGCTTGCTAATCTTGTCACCATATTCCTCGGCATTTCGGTTGCTTTCAACATGACTGCAGACAAGTTCTTAAAGGTGGACACATTGCTTATTATGGGACTTGGACTTGTAGCGTTTATTGTTGATACCGCAGGCGGTGTTATATTCGCCAAAGTGCTTAATCTGTTCTTAAAGCAAAAAATCAATCCTATGATTGGTGCCGCAGGCATTTCGGCATTCCCCATGTCGGGCAGAATTGTTCACAAGATGGGACTTAAAGAAGACCCGCAGAACTTCCTGCTTATGCATTCAATAGGTGTAAATGTTTCGGGTCAGATAGCCTCGGTTATTGCCGGCGGTATTATCCTTAACTTCTTCTCATAATCGGATTTAAGGAGGATTAAAATATGAAACTTTTTAATATTATGCTTAATCTTTTAAATGCTTCTGCCGATACTTTGAGTGTTGCGGAAGCCGCTGGGGAAGGTATGAGTTTTCACCCCGAAAAAGCAATTGAGATGCTTAAATATATGGGTATCGGAATGCTTGTTATCTTTGTTATAATCGGTGTTATTATTATTGCAACATTGCTTATTAATAAAATTTTCTCTCGCAAGAAGAAGGAAAATCAATAAGTTTATGTATAAATTCAAGAGCCTTTGGAATTTCCAAAGGCTCTTATTTTTGTTTAAGAATGTGAAAAATAGTCAATAATTACAATAAGTTTAGCATGATTTGTAGAAAAAGTTTGTCGAAAATAGCAATTACATTTTATGCAGAGTAATGGTATAATTATAAATATTAAGTTTTACGGAGGAGAAAATGCTGAAGGTGAACGACATAGTGCTGTACGGAACTACCGGGGTTTGCACTGTGGATAGTATTGAGGATAAGAAAATAGGCAAAGTTACAAGAAAGTATTATGTTTTAAAACCGAAGGCACAAAGTTCGTCTACGGTTTTTTTGCCTGCCGATAATGAGCAACTGCTCGGTAAAGTCCGCGAAGTTGTTTCAGTCGAAGATATTAAATGTATGCTCGGCAGTATGTCAAGTGAGCCCAATATTTGGATTGACGATGACGGGGACCGAAAAACCGAATTCGGAAATATAGTTTCTTCGGGTGACCGTAAGAAATGTCTTGTATTGCTTAGAACTCTGCATTCTCGTCAAAAGTTTCTTGCCGAAAAAGGAAAAAGACTCCACCTTGCCGACGAACGCATTTTTAAAGAAGCAGAACGCCTTATAAACGATGAGTTTTCGTATGTATTGGGTATTTCGCCTGAAGAGGTCAAAACTTTTATAAGTCTTCAATTAAAGTTGCATGAATAAAATATTATATAATGTGTATTAAATGACAGTATACCGCAGTTAGCCTAAAGGTTAACTGCGGTTTTTTTTTGAGAATTTTTTAACAGCCTAATTAACATAATAATTTATAGTGATTATTTATATACATTTAGTAATCCACCTTATTAACATAGTTATCCACAGGCCAAAAGGCATGAAACGGCGAAATTTAGGTCGAATTTTGGTTTTTGTGTTAAAAAGTTTGTGGAAAACCTTAATAACTCAAGAGGTTATCTTGTTTACATAATTTCATTTTGTGATACTTTGTTTCAATAAAATACAATTTGTATTTCGTGCAGGACTTGACAAAAAGTTGCACCAACGTTGCACCGCACCTTTTATATATTTGTAGCCCGTTTTTAGGCTGTCTGCAAATATTTTTGGCACAAATGTGCCGAAAGGAGTTTTTATGCGTAAGGTATGTATCAATGTTTTTTCCAACGGGATTGCCGCGGTTGACGGCGAAGAAATGTTAGGTTTCGGCGGTGAGCATAATGCCGCCGCTTTGGAATTTGACATCGGCAGTGCATCGCCTAAGTATTTTGAGGGGATAGAGTATTTTAGGGTTGTTATTGACGGAAAGTACAGTGAACGTCTTTATGAAGAAGACGGCAAAATTTCATATACTGTGCCTACTAATATGATTGAGCCGCCGGCAATAGAAGTTCAACTTTTTGGTTATGTTGAGTCCGGCAGTAAACCTATAGTCATTGCAAAAAGTTCGGTTTTCACTTTAAGGGTTGATTATTCACAGTTGCATGAACGTAATGTTTTTGGTAATTCTGATGCATTTGAGTCTGCGTTGATTACTGTAGATGAAAATGCCAAAAGGTCGTCAGACAGTGCCACTTCAGCGGAAATTTTTGCTAATAATGCATTGGAACAATCAGAGGTTGCACTTGGAGCTGCCGAATCTGCCATGATGAGTAAAGAGAGTTGCGAAGAGGCGGTGAGAGTTGCATCCGGATTTGCGGCAAATGCTGAAGCAAGTTATGTTGCTGCTGAAAATTCAGTTGAATTGGCAACTGCCGAAGCGAATAAATCCGAACAGTACGCAAACGAGGCAAAAAGTGCCAAGGCTTATGTAGACGCTGTGAGTTTAGAGGCGGAAACCAAAGAGGCTGTAAAATCGGCTGAGGCTGCTAAAGAGTCGGAACTAAAGGCCAAAGAGTCCGAAACCGCCGCTAAAAATACCGCAACCGAAATACGCGACGGTATTCCTATTTTATATAACACCGAAAACAGTCACGTAGTGCAAAAGACGGATAAGATAAAATACCCCGGTCAAATAAACAAACCTAACGGTGTTGTGAATACCATGTTCGGTGTAAATAACTATACCGGCCCCGAC
>JAZNLA010000014.1:0-4444 GCA_045578845.1 Acutalibacteraceae bacterium
ACTCTTAAAAATTTTCGGGTTATTTTAAGTTATCGTTGTTTAATTTTCAAGGTCCGCTTTTCGCTCCCCTTAACGGCTCCCGCCCTTAAAGGTGCCCGATTATATTACCACACACTGATTGCTTTGTCAACACTTTTTTTATGTTTTTTGAAGTTTTTTATCAACTTAACAATTTATTTTGAATAATCAAAGTTTTCAAAGCAAAAAATACATACAAAAATACATTTACGGGTGATTTACAATGAGAAAAATAATATCCTCTACCGCCATTTTACTTGTTTCGGCAATTATGTTTTTATCATTAACCGTCACTGCCCACGGATATTCAAGTATAGGTTCCAGAGGTACAGAAGTACGTAACATTCAAGAAAGATTAAAAAAATGGGGTTACTACAAAGGCTCGGTTGACGGCATATACGGTACTGCGACCAAAAAAGCGGTAATTCATTTTCAAAAAAACAATAATCTTAAAGCCGATGGAATTTGCGGCAAAAAGACATTAGAAGCCATCGGACTTCCGACAAAAGGTTCAAGCAGTTCAAACAATTCGGGTTATTCTTCATCTGACTACCGATTACTTGCACGTCTTATTTCCGCCGAGGCGAGAGGCGAACCATATTCAGGACAGGTCGCTGTAGGTGCAGTTGTGTTGAACCGACTTGAACATCCTTCCTTTCCTAATTCAATTTCAGGTGTTATCTACCAGTCGGGTGCTTTTTCCTGCATTGACGACGGTCAGTTCGACAAACCTGTTGCCGACAGTGCTTATTCTGCCGCACGCGACGCCTTAAACGGTCTTGACCCTTCGGGCGGTGCAATTTATTATTTTAATCCTGCTACCGCAACAAGTAAGTGGATATGGAGCCGCCCGCTGATTACCACCATTGGCCGACACAGATTTTGTTCTTAAATTTTATATTGTTTATAAAAAGTGCCGTTTTACATTTAATTAAAATGTGAAATGGCACAAAGTATTATAATAAGGTGTAATTTTTAGTTGAAATTGATTTAATTTAGGTGTATTATTTAATTTGTAATTTTGTTTGGGAGTTTGATTTAATGTACGGACTCGATATTCTTGTTCAAAAGGTACTGCTGATATGTGCCATGGTTGTTATCGGTGTTATATTACGGCTTGTCGGCAAAGCAGACGGGCACACTACCAAAACCTGCTCGGATTTGGTTATATATGTAGCCCAGCCTGCTATGATAATATATAGTTTTTTAGACGCACCGTTCAGCACGCGTGTACTTATTCGTTCGGTTGTGGTACTTATCGTTGCTTCGGCATTTCATATGATGTTTTTCGGCATTTCAAAACTTCTTTACCGCAAAGCACCCGAAAGGCAAAAAGATGTTTTACGGTTTTCCACCATATTCACCAATGCAGGGTTTATGGGTATCCCGCTTATATCTGAACTTGTCAGTGCCGAAGCGGCTATATATGCAACATTTTATGTAGTATCATTTAATCTTTTTTGTTGGTCGCTCGGTTGTTACATTTACACAAAAGATAAAGCGTATATAAGACCAAAAAAAATGCTTATAAACCCCGCAACAGTTCCTACATATATCGGTCTTACTCTTTTTATATTAGGCGGTCTTATTAACATTCCCGAAGTTTTAGAGCCTATATTCAAAGGCTATATTGTTCCCATTATAAAAGACAATGTACTGTTCTTACTTAAGAGTTGTGTAATACCGTTTTCGATGTTTATTATAGGTATACGTCTTGCGGAATGCGACCGAAAAACGCTTTTTAAGGATAAATATTTGCCCTTATATTTAATTATAAGACTTTTAATTATACCCATACTTTGTATGTTCATGCTAAAGGGTGTTGAACTTACGGGCGTTTTACCGTACAACATATTACAACCTGCCTCGATAGTACTTATTATAAGTGCCTCTACACCTGCCGCCGCCATGGCGGGCATTTTAGCAGAACAGTTTGGCGGTGACGCCGCATATGCCGGCAAGGTTGTTTCGGCAAGCACTATTGTATCATTACTTACAATGCCTATAATTGCCGCACTGCTTTTAAAAGTGTTCCCGTAAAATATGTTTTTAAAATTGCAATATTAAAAGGAGTTTAAATATATGAAATATCTTGTTCTTCTCTGCGACGGAATGGCAGATTATAAATTTCCGCCACTTGGCGGCAAAACGCCTATGGAATTGGCAAAAAAGCCTAACATGGACCGCCTCTCGGAAACTTCTGCCGTAGGTCTTGCCAAGACTGTCGCCGACAACTTAAAGCCCGGCAGCGATGTTGCCAATCTGTCGGTCATGGGCTATGACCCTGCCGAATGTTATACCGGCCGTTCACCGCTTGAAGCCGCAAGTATAGGTATTGATTTGACCGACACCGATGTCACTTTGCGTTGCAATCTTGTAACACTGTCAGATGAAGACGATTACGAGAAAAAGACCATGATTGACTACAGTGCGGGTGATATTTCATCTGCTGAGGCTGCCGAGATTATCAAATCGGTCGAAGAGGCTTTTGGTAATGATATTTATACATTTTACGCCGGTGTAAGTTACCGCCACTGTCTTGTTGTTAAGAACGGTACAACCGAACTCGGCAACATGACTCCTCCTCACGATATAAGCGGCAAGGTTATCGGCGAGTATTTAAGCAACAGTGAAAATGCCGCACCTCTCATTGACCTTATGAAGAAAAGTGTGAACTTACTCAAAAACCACCCTGTAAATTTAAAAAGAGTTTCCGAAGGCAAACGCCCTGCAAATTCAATATGGCTTTGGGGTGAAGGCACAAAACCGCAAATAACAGCATTTTACGACAAGTTTGGCAAAACTGCAGGCATTGTTTCGGCAGTTGACCTTATTAAAGGAATAGGCAAACTTGCAGGTTGCGAAGTTGCCGAAGTTAAAGGTGCTACCGGTTATATTGATACCGATTTTGAGGGCAAAGCAGAAGCAGCATGCAAACTCTTTAAAACAAACGACCTTGTGTATGTTCATGTTGAAGCACCCGACGAATGTGGACACCGCGGTGAAGCCGAAAACAAGGTAAAGGCCATTGAACTGATTGACCAAAAAATCTTAGGTACACTTATAAAAGAACTTGAAACCTACGGTGAGTATCGCATACTCATTATGCCAGACCACCCCACACCGCTTTGCACTATGACACATGCACGCGACCCTGTTCCGTTCCTAATTTATGATAACAAAAAAGCACAAAACGGCGTCTGCTGTTTTACCGAAGAAACGGCTAAATCAACCGGCATTTATTTTGACCACGGTCCCGATGTCATGAAGGCTTTATTGGAAATTTGACAAACATTAAAAAAGACCCCGAGTGTACTCGGGGTCTTTTTTTATTTCAATATTAGTGTACTTTTTCCCAGTTGCGAACACCTTTGCCTTCATTCAACCATAAATCTTGACCGTCTTTTTGATAAAGATTTACATAGTCTGCAATAAATTTATTATATTTTGTCCATGCTTCGTCATCGTCTGCAGGGGGATTTCCGACGTGAGCGGCACCACAGTTAACACTGAGTATTACATACACATTCTGAGAATATGCCAATGCTTCAGGTCCGTCACGAAGTTCGCGATCTTCTGACACATTACCGTCAATAGTAAATCTTACATGTTTACCGTCTATCCATTCAAAACCGTAGGTATGGAAATCCATATAAAATCCACGGTCATCTTTACTGAAAATTCTGTCACTGATTGTTACACCTTTTTCAATACCTTGTTTCTTAGCAAGAGGTGTAGGCCAAGCAAAAGTATTATGTTCTACCCAGTTTCCGGCACCGTAAGTTTCGTTAATGTCGGTTTCTTGATAATACAAACGTCCTTCATCAACTATAGGACCGTTTTCATTAACTGTAGCCCATGTTCCGTATGTCCACAAACAACTCCACATAGTATCACCCTTGGGATGAAGTGTGGATGTTTCGATAAATCCGTAGCGGTAATTCATTTTATTCATTGTATCAAATCTACCGCCATAATATGCCTCATCGGTTACCAAACATTCTTGGTAGGCATATCCGTTTTTGACATAATTATTTTTAAGTTCAGAACTGCCGCGATAAAGGTCACGGTTGTTGGCACCGGTTTTATAACCCGAAACCTCATCCCAAGCAACATCCCAAATAGAGTAATCAATACCGTCAGCAGAATCACTTCCGTCAAAATCGTCACCCCATGTTCTAACATAGGTTGTTTTGGAGTCGTAGCCCTTTATGGTTGCATTGTAATCGCCGTCTTTAACAGAGTTTGCAGTAGTGATTTCGGTATTTTTATCGATTAGTTTTGCAAATTCCGAAACTGCCATAGCGGTAGCCTCAGGGCTTCCGCCGTTAAGATAAATTTTCTTATCTTCAATACGGATTTCATATTCAAAACGGTCTAAATCCTTGTTGACACCGTCACGGACACAGTTGCCGATAATAATTTC
>JAZNLA010000015.1:0-7293 GCA_045578845.1 Acutalibacteraceae bacterium
AGGATTTAAAAAGGGTAATGCACATATTATAGGTGTTATACCTAAGTTTTTCGACGACGAAAAGGTCGAGGCGATATGTGATTTTTGCGACCAACTTATAATGCCCGAAACCATGCGTGAACGCAAACAGATTATGGAAGACAACGCCGACGCGTTTTTGATTGTGCCGGGCGGTTTCGGCACGTATGAAGAATTTTTCGAAATACTGACCTTAAAACAACTTTGCCGTCATTCAAAACCCATAGCGGTGTATAATATCGACGGATTTTATAACGAAATGGCAGAGGCTATTGATTTAGCCATGGATAAAAATTTTATAAATAAAAGTTGCAAACAACTTTACTGTGTTGCTAATACCGAAGAAGAGATTATTAAGTACCTCGAAACCCCCGTAACACTGCCGAAAGACATCCACGAACTCAAAAACGGATAACAAAAACCGAGTGCAAAATAAGAGTGTTCTAAAGGACAGAAAGCCCTCAAGTGAAATTTTCACTTGAGGGTTTTTAGCTTTAAAGGTTAGAAGTATCTTAATTTTACGGAATTTGACATACAAATTCCCTGCTTGTAAAAACATAAGACATTTTTAGTTTTATTCTGTACTTCGTACAGAGTTTTATTTTCGGCAAGCCGAAAGTTTTATTGTAACCTTACGGTTACAGTTTTATTTTATCCGCCACCAAAACTGCCGAAGGCAATAAAACTTGTCGTAGACAAATACCACTGCGAAGCAACATAACTCGCCGTCAGGCGAATAAAACTGAAGAGTGTCCTTGCGGACACTCTTCTAATGCACTCGGTTTTTACTATTTATAAATATTATGGTCGGTTGATACGAAATTCGCTACCGTTTGAAAGTGTTTGTTCGGCACTTCGTAAATCTTGACATTTTCGCTGTTGCTTTCTGTTGCGGTCAGAAAATAATGGTCTTCAAATTCATAAAATTCCATAACCTTTTCGCTGGTTACCAACATATCTTGGTCACAATCAAAAAGGGTTACATCTAAATTCTCAAAACCGAAACTCTCCAAATCAATATTTGCGTCTATCAGTCCGTTTTTTAACGTTTCGTTTATTGCGTTTCGCATATCGTTACCTACCGCTATCGGTTTTTCTCCGTCGCGGTAATATCCGCTCTCGTAGTCGCTGTTTTTAATGCGGATTTCAGCCAAAATATAATAGTTGTCAATCACACTGTCGGCGGCATTTTTATACTTGTCAAAAACATCTTCTCGGCAGTAATAACGGTAACGGTCATAACTCGAATCATACCATCTAATGACGGTGCGGTCCTTGTTTGTGTGATTTCTGCCATAGTATTGCAGTGTGCCTGTCATCAAAACAGGCACATCGGGTGTTTCGATACTCAACCTGTGCTCTTGCAGGAAAATGGGTTTAACACTGCCGTTAAGTATTATATATTGATTGTCCATGTGCTCGATTACACTGCCGTAAGATTCGTCTGACCAATATGCGATATCCGACTTTTTTATAGATAAAACCGAACATGAGCAAAACAACAAACAGGTTGTTGCAATAAGGGCAATTACGGTAAAAATTTTAAAAATCTTTTTCATAATATATTCCTCCTTATTCCAAATTGAGTTTGCTCTTGATTATTTTGCGGTTGACAAAGAATAAAACAACCGACATAACAGCACTGAAAAGTGCCGAGCCTAAAAAGAAAATATGATACAACCATTCGGCGTAATTTTCAAGTAAATATGTTAGAATATCAAAACTGTCTAATGCGGCAAATATTATATTTCCGAAGAAAATAAGCAGCACCATGCCGACAAAGTATAAGAGTGTTGCTAAAATTTGAGAAAGTATGTAGTACAGGAAGTATACGCCGAATGCCGCCAAAATGCGGTTTTTCTTTGCCATTTGACCTATGCTTATGCAGGAATAGTATATAAGCAGATTTGAAACATATCCAAAAAACAAAAGAAGGAGATATTCAAATGCGAACAACACGACATGAAATCCCAATTCTTGCCATGCTTCTTTCAACATATAAATACCGGCTTTAAGTATTTCAAACAGCATTTCGCCGAATGTGGCTACGGTTAGAGAAAATCCTGATACCGCAACCGCTAAAAGCATGATAACTACCGACACAAGAAGTTTTACAAAGATGTGGGCGGTGGTCGAAACAGGCAGGGTAAAGGTTAAATATCCTTCCACCGAGAATAAGTTTTTGTAAAATCTTACCACCGAAAGCACCATTACCATTAAAAAGAAGATGACGATACAGGCTAAAAGTGCCAAAGCGGAAGACCATTCAACCGCACAATAAAAAGGGAATAAAACCGAGTCAACGTGCGGCTCGAAAATTTGAACAAAGCGGGTTAAAACACCGGCACTTGCGACTATGATAAACATGGGTAAAACATACCGCCAATATGCTTTAAATTCGTATTTTATAAGTTTGCCTACCATCTGAACACCTCCCTAAAAAGTTGGTCAACGCTTTTTTTGTTTTGTTGGCGGATTTCGTCAACCGTGCGTTGCATAACGATATTTCCGTTGGCTATAAATATAACCTCATCGAGTGCCTGCTCAATGTCGGAAATAAGGTGGGTTGAAATTATAACCGAGGCATCGGGATTGTAATTGTTGATAATGGTTGAAATTATGTAGTCCCTCGTCGCAGGGTCAACACCGGCAATCGGCTCGTCTAAAACATAAAGCTTGGCGTTTCGGCTCATAACAAGTATAAGGCAAACCTTTTCTTTGTTGCCTTTTGAAAGGGTTTTGAGTTTAAGTTTTCGCGAAATCTCAAGTTTTTCAAGCATTTCATAGGCGAGTGAAGGTCTGAAATCGGCATAAAAATCGGTAAACATGGTGACAATCTGCTCAACCGTCATCCAAGAGTTTAAATAACTGTTGTCGGGCAGGTATGAAACGATTTTTTTGGTTTCTATGCCAATTTTTTTACCATCTATATATATGTTGCCTGAAGTAGGGGTCAGAAGTCCGTTTAAAATCTTTATAAATGTTGTTTTGCCCGAGCCGTTAGGACCGAGCAGGCCGATAATTTTGCCGTTTGTAACGGTTAAGTTAACGTTGTTAAGAGCAGTGACGCCGCTGCCGTACCGTTTGGTAAGGTTTTCGCACCTTAAAAGTTCGCTCATACTTTCCACTCCTTTACATACTGTTTGATTTCATCACAGGTTAACCCCAAGTGCATTAGGTTTTCCATATATTCTTGGGTTTTTTGTTGCACCAAGCCTTTTACGGTGTCAAGAGCCAAAGAGGTGTCCTCAGCCACAAACCAACCCGAACTTCGTACCGAATATATAAGACCGCTTGTTTCGAGTTGCTCAAACGCTCTTTGTACCGTGTTGGGATTGACACCTGCTGCCAATGCCATTTCACGCACCGACATAAGACGTTCGTTCGGTTTTAGGTTACCGCTTGCAATTTCAACACAGATTTGTTCACCAATCTGCGGACAAATCGGGCGGTTTTTGTCAATATTCCAATCCATTAGTTGTCCTCCAGTAAAATTTGTACTACTGTACTAATACAATAATACACTACATAAGACGTTTTGTCAATAGGGATAATAAAAAAATGAAGAGTGCCCCAAACGACACTCTTCCAAATAGGTTTATTTACTGTTCTATCTTTCTTGTTTCGACCTCTTCTTTTAATTTAAGAAGGAAATCTTCAAGCGGCATGGTGCCTAAATCTCCGCCGTTTCTTGCTCTTACCGAAACGGTGCCGTTTTCGATTTCTTTGTCGCCGACTATGAGCATATAAGGTATCTTTTCAAGTTGTGCCTCGCGTATGCGGTAGCCCATTTTTTCACCGCGGTCGTCACAGGTTGCTCTAAACTTTGCGGCGGTGATTTTATCGGTAATTTCCAAAGCTTTATCACTAAGACGTTCCGAAAGCGGGATAACCCTGACCTGTTCGGGTGCCATCCATGTCGGCAACGCACCTGCAAATTTTTCGAGCAACAATGCCAAAGTTCTCTCGTAACAGCCCAGCGAAGTGCGGTGGATAATATACGGTGTTTTCTTTTCACCGTCAACATCAACATATTCCATGCCGAATTTTTTGGCAAGCAAAAGGTCAATTTGAATGGTGACAAGAGTGTCTTCCTTGCCGTGTACATTCTTCATTTGAATGTCAAGTTTCGGGCCGTAGAAAGCAGCCTCGTCAACACCTACAGTGTATTTAATTCCGATGTTATCAAGGATTTTGCCCATAAGTCCTTGAGCCTCGTTCCACTGTTCGGGTGTGCCCTCGTACTTGTCGGTGCGGTCGGGGTCCCACTGCGAGAAACGGTAGTAAACATCATCAATAAGACCGACGGCGGTCAGCATGTCTTTGGCGAGTTGCAGCGACTCTCTGAATTCCTGTTCCAACTGTTCGGGGCGAAGCACAATGTGACCTTCGGAAATGGTAAACTGACGAACGCGGATAAGTCCGTGCATTTCGCCCGACTCTTCATTTCTGAAAAGGGTGGAAGTTTCGCCAAGACGCATAGGCAGGTCGCGGTATGAACGCATTTTGTTAAGGAAAATTTGGTACTGGAACGGGCAGGTCATGGGGCGGAGAGCGAAGCACTCTTTTTCCTCGTCGTGCGGGTCGCCGATTACGAACATACCGTCTAAATAGTGGTCCCAGTGTCCCGAAATTCTGTAAAGGTCACGCTTTGCCATAAGCGGAGTTTTGGTCAGCAAATAACCCCTCTTTTGTTCCTCGTCCTCAACAAATCTCTGCAAAAGTTGAATGGTTCTTGCACCTTTCGGCAACATAACGGGCAGACCTTGACCGATAGCGTCAACTGTGGTGAAATATTCAAGTTCTCTGCCGATTTTGTTGTGGTCGCGGCGTTTTGCCTCTTCGACCGACTCCAAATATTTTTCAAGTTCATCGTTTGTGGCAAAAGCGGTGCCGTAGATACGGGTGAGCATTTTATTGTTGTTATCATTTTTCCAATAAGCACCCGAAATTGAGGTCAGTTTAAACGCTTTTAATGCTTTGGTGTAGGTAATGTGCGGACCGCGGCACATATCGGTGTAATCGCCCTGCTTGTAAAAACTGATAGGCTCATTATCGGCAAGGTCTGCGATATGCTCAACCTTGTAAACTTCGCCTGCATCTTGCATGAGTTTTACTGCCTCGTCGCGGGGTAAAATAAAAGGTTTAATGGGCAGATTTTCTTTGACGATTTTTCTCATTTCGTTCTCAATGGCGGCGAGGTCGGAGTCGACCAACTTAATGTCGCCGAGGTCAACGTCGTAGTAAAAACCTTTTTCGGTAGCCGGGCCGTAGGCAAATTTTGCCTCGGGATAAAGGCGTTTTATTGCCTGTGCCATAATGTGGGCCGCCGAATGGCGGATAACTTCAAGTTCTTCTGCCTCGGGGCATTGGTCGGCAACGCCGTTTTGATATACAACTTTCATATTCTTTCTCCTTAAAAGTTAAATTACAAAAAATAAAACACCCTAATAGATATATATCTAAAAGGGTGCAAAAATACACGGTTCCACCTTAAGTTTCGCTTAATTACCCGTAACGTGGGACTCCGTCGGCATTGTTACCTGCCGCACTCGGGAAGCGGTTGTTTCTCAAAAATTCACCTTAAACGGCTTTCAGCTTGTGACCGTTCTCTCTTTAAAGGCAAAACAGATGATACTTTCTTCCGTCAACGCTTTATCATTTTTAATATAATACACCCTGTAAGTTGGGTTGTCAAGAGGCGAAATTTTGTAATTACTAATATCTAAACCGCAGGAATGAGAGTCATCGACTTGTAACTCTGAGCGTAGCCGAAGGGTCTTTTCGAAAATGAGCCACTAACCCCTATCAGAGCACATAACCGACCTTTTTCATAACCTTTGAAAGTGTCTTGCGGGCAAAATAATCGGCCTTTTCTGCACCCGATTTGTAAATCTGTTCAAGTTGTGCCTTGTCGGATATATACATATTATATTTTTCTTGAACGGGGCGGAGTTCCTCGACAACCGCTTCGCCGACAGCTGTCTTAAAATCGCCGTAACCCTTGCCGTCAAATTCCGCGGTGATTTCGTCGGCGGTTTTGCCGGTTATACATGAGTAAATTTCTATAAGATTGTTGATTCCCGCTTTGTTTTCGCCGACGCAAACCCTTGCCTCTGAGTCGGTGACGGCACGCTTAAATTTACGCATAATGGCATCGGGTGTGTCGGTTAGTAAGATTTTAGCATTTTCGTTTTCGTCAGATTTCGACATCTTTTTAAGAGGGTCCTGCAACGACATAACCTTGGCACCTATAGGTGCAATGTAAGGCTCGGGTACGGTGAAAACGTCACCGTAAATTCCGTTAAAACGGCAGGCAATGTCGCGGGCAATTTCAAGGTGCTGTTTTTGGTCGGCACCTACGGGGACTAAGTCGGGTTTGTAAAGCAAAATATCGGCAGCCATAAGTACGGGGTATGTAAAAAGTCCTGCATTGACGTTATCGGCGTGCTTTTGCGATTTATCCTTAAACTGTGTCATTCTGGAAAGTTCTCCAAACTGGGTGTAGCAGTTTAAAATCCACGCCAGTTGCGAATGTGCGGCAACGTGCGACTGCATGAAAATAAGACTCTTTTCGGGGTCAAGTCCCGTGCTGAGTAACATGGCTGTCGCTGAATATATCTGTTTGCGAAGTTCGGCGGGTTCCTGTCTTACGGTGATTGCGTGCAAATCGGCAATTCCGAAAACGCAGTCGAATTCTTCCTGCATATTATTCCAGTTTTTTACCGCACCGAGATAGTTACCTAAAGTGAACATACCGCTCGACTGTATAAAACTGAGTGCTCTTTTTTTAGGTGTGGGTTCCATAACGTACTCCTATATATAATGTATAACGTAAAAAAGTTTAAAATCATTATACTGTATGGCAAATAATTTTTCAACAATATTTTTAAAATGTTATACATTATGTATATGAATACAGGAAATTTTTTGAAAACTTACAAGATAATGTGTATATGTATGAATAAAAACACAAAAGGTGGTAATACTCATCATGTTGACACTGTCCATACCTCAAAGACCGCATTGCTATGCGGTTTGTTACTGTGAAAAGTTTTGAAAAATTTTCTAAAAAATTTCAAAAAAAGTGTTGACAAAGCAATCAGTGTGTGGTAATATAATCGGGCACCTTTGAGGGCGGGAGCCGTTAAGGGGAGCGAAAAGCGGACCTTGAAAATTAAACAACGATAACTTAAAATAACCCGAAAATTTTTAAGAGTTTAAAAACTCAAGTATACGGGACAACACGCAAAAGTGTTGGACTGAGAGAAGCGA
>JAZNLA010000016.1:0-1987 GCA_045578845.1 Acutalibacteraceae bacterium
TCTTCCATAATCTGTTTGCGTTCACGCATGGTTTCGGGCATTATAAGTTGGTCGCAAAAATCACATATCGCCTCGACCTTTTCGTCGTCGAAAAACTTAGGTATAACACCTATAATATGTGCATTACCCTTTTTAAATCCTGATGATGTTAAAATAAGACCATACCCAACAAACGAGGGTATGGTCTTTTTCTACACACAAATCTACATAAAGGGAGGTTTATTTCACCACATAAAGTCTTAAAAACCCTGTGTTTATGCGGGTTTCGGGTGTTTTTGTTTATTGACGCCTAAAGCAATACAAGGAAGTGTTTAACACTATTTTACAACAAAATTTTATCAAAATCAATGAGAGAAAAATTAGGAGTTTATCTTCAAATTTCTCTCAATAGACAGGAGGAAAAAATGACTTTTTTTAAAAAACTAATTAAAGACTTCGGGTACAACCAACCTATTTTGGTTAGTGAAGTTGAGTATGATAATTATGATAGTCAAGCAATCTATAGAGAATTGAGCAGACTATGCGCTAAAAAATTCGTGGTAAGATTTGATACAGGTATTTACTACATACCAAAAACAACACCGTTTGGAGTTGCACATTTTAATCCTAAAAAGGTAATTGAAAAGAAATTTATAAAAGATGGCGAAAATGTTTTCGGATACTATTCAGGAAGTTATCTGCAATACGAACTCGGCATATCTAAACTCAAACCCGCCACTATCGAAATCTATACCAATGAAGAAAGCCGAGATTTGCACAAGGTTAAGTTAGGCAATTATCAAATTGCTCTCCGTAAACCACGAACCAAAATCGATAAATTTAATGCATCTGTTCTTTGCTTTCTAGAACTAATGAACGGCATAGATACCGAAACTCTTGACGAGTATAAACGAAAACTAATCGCTGATTATATCACCAATAACCGTATTACCCAAAGGCAAATCACCAAATACATACCGTACTTTCCCGATAAGACCTGCCGAAATCTAATTGAAAGCGAGGTGATCTACCGTGTCCCGCAGTAATAGTTGTATGGTTTGTACATATCTAATCGAACTTGTAGCAGGAGTAATGACAGGGTACATATTTATCTATCTTGACGATGCCATTGTGATGAGGTTTGCACTTTCAATGTTGTATATCCCCGCAGTTCTCGTCCTTGTAGATGCAAAATCAAAAGCGGTGCGTTTTCTTGTCTACCTTATACTGACCGCTGTCTGCCTGTGGGGCGTGTTTTACGCTATCTATTGGCGCCGACCTTTCGGATTTTCTCTTATTTTTTGTGCTATTGTCGGTTTTATCTACTATGTAATATTCACCGATAAAGCAACAAAGGATAAAATGTCAAAAATACTCATCGTCAATGGTTGCTTTATCGCACTCGTATTCCTAATTGCTCTCTCTTTAAACCTTATGTTCAATCCTAGACACGCACCCCTCCTCAACGGTGGCGCAGTAATGTGGTGATGCTTTATCGACCAAAACAGCAACAGCGTGTTGCTTGTGATTAACTGTCAAGGATGATATAATACTATTACAATGATAAAAGGCGGTTTTGCATATGGAAACAAAAGATATTATTTTAGAACTCAGGACTAAAAAAGGATTATCGCAAGACGAACTTGCGGAAAAAGTATTCGTAACCCGTCAGGCTGTTTCTCGTTGGGAAAACGGTGAAACTACGCCGAATACCGAAACATTAAAACTGTTATCAAAACTATTTGATGTATCTATCAATACGCTTCTCGGCTCTCCGCAAAAACTAATTTGTCAATGCTGCGGTATGCCTCTTGAAGATTCTAATACAAGTCGCGAAAAAGACGGCTTTTTCAATGAAGAATACTGTAAATGGTGCTATGCAGACGGTGAATATATGTATCATAATATGGACGATTTAATAGAGGTCTGCGTGCAGAATATGGCAAATGAGCACTTTTCTTCTGAGCAGGCTCGTGCGTATATGAAGGATATGTTACCTAAACTTGAT
>JAZNLA010000017.1:0-33786 GCA_045578845.1 Acutalibacteraceae bacterium
TATATAATTTCCTTAACACTGCGAGGATAGAAAACGCTTAATCCCTCAGAAGAAAACGACAAAAAATAACTCAAAATATATACGAAATAATTAAATATAAAAAGCAACAAAAAAATGACAGATGCTACAATTAAACCAACATTTATTTTTAGAGATTTTTTTAATATATCATTTTGCATAATATCACCTTTTTAATATAATCATCACTGAAAAAACGGATAATTTCCACAATTTTTCCAATAACTAAAATCATATTAACATATACTTCGTTTTTCCGCAATATATTTATATAATTTGACATTATAAAACTTAATATGACAAATTTAAGATAAATCCATATCAAATGAGAATAAAAACAGCACCCAAACCGAAGTTTGAGTGCTGTGAAATTGATAATATGCAAATTATCTCTTCGAAAACTGGGGTGCACGACGGGCACCTTTAAGACCGTATTTCTTACGCTCTTTCATTCTCGGGTCTCTGGTTAAGAAACCTGCTTTTTTAAGTTCGGGACGGAGTTCTTCATTGTACTGAAGAAGTGCACGTGAAAGGCCGTGACGAATTGCACCGGCTTGACCAGTAACACCGCCGCCTGCAACACGGCAAACTATATCGAACTTATCCATTGTATCGGTAAGATTGAGCGGCTGACGAACGATAAGTTTTAAGGTTTCAAGACCAAAATACTCATCGATATCGCGGTCGTTGATGGTGATTTTACCGGTACCGTTATATACTCTTACACGGGCAACAGAACTTTTTCTTCTGCCTGTTCCGTAAAAATAAGGCTTTCCTTCAAACATCAGTATTCCCTCCTATTACAGTAACTCGGGCTTTTGTGCGGCATGAACATGCTCGCTGCCCTTGTAAACGCGAAGTCTTGTAAGTGCCGCTCTGCCGATAGTGGTATCAGGAACCATACCCTTAACTGCAAGTGTCATTGCGAGTTCGGGGTTTTCGTTCATAAGAGTTGCATACTGTACCTTTTTAAGTCCGCCGATATAACCGGTGTGACGAATATAGTACTTCTTCTCTAACTTTTTACCTGTGAGAACGACTTTTTCACAGTTAATGATAATAACGTGGTCGCCACAGTCAACATGGGGTGTGAATGTAGGTTTGTTTTTACCGCGAAGAACATCAGCAGCAATAGTAGCAACGCGACCGAGAGGTTTACCTTCGGCGTCGATAATATACCACTTACGGGTTACTTCGCCTGCTTTAGCCATGTAAGTAGACATAATATTTCCTCCAACATATAATTTTTTTCAGCCCATGTATAATATCACAGTAAATTATCATTGTCAACACCTTTTTTTAATTTTTTTAATTTACATTACACAATCTCTGTTTTTCTTCTGTTTTCTTCGATTTACTCTCATTTTCTAACTTTTAATTTTACAAAAATTATTAAAATTATTTTTGTTTTAACTATTATCTTGTAAAATGCCGACTTAGATGTTATACTTTAAAATAGAATATTATGCGGGGTAGATTATGGGCTATTATGTAAATCCTAACGAACTTTGTTCGATGTTTGTCGTACCGACCTCGGTTGTGGACAAACATTTAAAACTTGCAACACCTACACAGTTAAAGATACTGTTATGGTGTTTAAAAAATACGGATAAAGGTTTTAATTCCGATTTAGTATCGGAAACACTTAATATTGACTCATCGGAAGTTTTAGATGCTTTCGGATTTTGGTGTGACCGCGGTATGCTTAACACAACCGAAGAGGTTGCCGAATTGAAAACAGAGCCGGAAAACCTGCCGAAAGTTATCCAAGGCAACTCGGTAAAACCGACAAGAGAAGAAGCCACAAGACGCGGACTGGAATCCCCCGAAATTGCCTTTATACTTCAAAATGCCGAACAGAAATTAGGCAGGGTTTTAAGGGCGAACGAAATCACAACCCTTGTTTGGCTTTACGATGACCAAGGTTTATCGGCTTCGTTATTACTTATGATTATTGGCTATGCCGTAAGCGAAGGCAGAGCCAATATAGGATTTATCGAGCGTACAGCCGTTGAATGGGCAACCGACGGCGTTACAGATATTGTCACTGCCGAGGAAAGACTTGTAAAAATGAAGTCACAGCAATCGGCGTGGTATACCGTCGAAACCGCCATGGGTATCGAACGACGCAAACCCTCAAAATCCGAACTTGAGGCTGCCGACAAATGGGTAAACGAATGGGGTTACGGCAGAGAAATATTTAATGAAGCCTATGAAATTTGCGTTGATACAACCTCAAAATTTTCAATGCCCTACATAAAGAAAATTATCGAGAAATGGCACAAAGCAGGCGTTAAAACGCTTGATGATATTATAAAACTTGACAATGAATTTAAAAGCAGTGCTGTACTTAATGATGATAAAAAGGACAAGTACACTGATTTTATTAACAATATTATACTTAAGGATGAGGAGGACAAATAATGGCTTTATCGAACGAAACTTTAAGCAAAGCACTAAACAGTGTTTTAGAACGCCGTAAAATCGCCGAGCGAAAATACGAACAACTGAAAGCCGACATTTACTCACTTTATCCCGACCTTGAAGTTAATGAAACCAAACTTCAAAAACTCAGTGCGAAATTAGCACTTACCGCTTTATCGGGCAACGAAAATGCAGTTGCAGAATTAAAAGAGCAGATAGAAACTGTAAGAACGGCTTATGACAAAACCGCCGCTTTAGCCTCTTTACCCAACGGACCGCAGTACACCTGTAAAATGTGCAACGATACGGGTTATGCAGACTCTGTTCTTTGCAACTGTGTTAAAGATATAGCGTCTAAACTCAGTTACGCATCGCTCATAAGCGATATGCCGATAGAAACCTCGACCTTTGAAACGTTTGATTTAACGCTCTACCCTGTCGAAAAAAATTCTATAGGTGTATCACCCTATAAGCAGATGTCGGCAAGGCTCAAAACCTGCAAACAGTTTGTAAATGATTTCCCAAGCGGTGAAAATCTACTGTTTACAGGCGGTTGCGGACTTGGTAAAACACATTTATCGCTCGCAATAGCCAATGAAATAATCGGTAAAGACTACGGCGTTATATACGGCTCGGCACAAAATCTTATAAATAAGGTCAGCCGTGAAACCTTTGACCGCCAAGGAAGTACCGCCGTTATTGACAGTCTTACTTCTTGCGACCTGCTGATTTTAGACGACCTCGGCACTGAATTTGCAACACCTCTCAGCGTTTCGGTAGTTTATAACATTATAAACACAAGATTGCTTAAAGGTCTTTCTACAATTATAAGTACAAATTTAAGTGTCAATGAAATCAGTGAGATATACAATGACCGTATCGCATCAAGAATAGTCGGCAGTTACACTATCTGCCCGTTTTTCGGAAACGATATAAGACAAATAAATTCTGTAAACAACAAATAAACAATAAAAAAAAGACACAACCGCATTGTGTCTTTTAATTTATGCTTTAGAGTTCCAAATAACAATTTTGCCCGATTCAAGTGTCGGTTTCAAATCTATAATTCTTTGATTTGACGAGCCTTTAAACCTAAGGCTGATGTCCTTTAATTCTTCAACAAACTCGCCGTCTACAAGTACATCAATAAGCGACAACATTTCGTCGGTCACTTCACACCTTGCTCTGCTGTCCCCTTTTAATTCTTCGAGTGTATATCCCGAAAAACACCAAATCGATTTATCGTGATATAATTTTTTTACACTTTTTAAGAAAGGCAGAAGACCTCTTTGGTTGCATGGTTCAAACGGCTCACCGCCAAGCAGTGTCAAACCGTCTATATACGAAGGGTTTAACGCTTCAATGAGTTCATTCTCAACTTCTTTTGTAAAAGGGTTTCCGAAGTCAAAATCCCACGCTTCCGTATTAAAACATCCTTTACAAAAATGTGTGCATCCCGAAACAAACAGTGTAACCCTTACACCTATTCCGTTAGCAATATCACATTTATTTATCTTTGCGTAGTTCATAAAAATCACCTTTGTTTATAAAAATTCGCACCATTTTTACACGGTGCGAATTTTAACATTTTATAGATGTAAAACTCTTTCCTTAATTTCCTGCGTTCTGCCTTGGTTCCAATACTGAGTACCGATATATCCGCAGGTACGGCGGGCGACATTCATTTTATTTTGGTCTTGGTTTCCGCACTTAGGACATTCCCAAACAAGTTTTCCGTCTTCGTCGGTTTTAATGACAATTTCGCCGTCATATCCGCACTCTTGACAGTAGTCACTCTTGGTATTGAGTTCAGCATACATAATGTTGTCATAAATGAACTTCATAACCTGTAAAACCGCCTCAATATTATCCTGCATGTTGGGAACTTCAACATAACTTATAGCTCCGCCCGGTGATAATGCTTGGAACTTGCTTTCCAGTGCCAGTTTTTCGAATGCATCAATTTCCTCAGTTACATGAATATGGTAAGAGTTGGTGATGTAGTTTTTATCGGTAACACCGGGGATTATGCCAAAACGTTTTTGAAGTGATTTTGCGAATTTATAGGTGGTCGACTCAAGCGGAGTGCCGTAAAGAGAATAATGAATGTTCTCGTCATTACGCCATTTAAGGCAGGCATCATTAAGTTTTTGCATAACCTTTAAGCCAAATGCCTCACCTTCTGCTTCGGTAAGTTTTCTGCCGGTTACGGCATATACACATTCCCAAAGGCCTGCATATCCAAGTGAAATGGTAGAATAACCGCCGTGAAGAAGTTTGTCGATACACTCGCCTTTATCGAGTCTTGCCAACGCTCCGTACTGCCACAAAATAGGTGCGGCATCGGAAAGAGTGCCCTCTAAACGTTCATGACGGCAGCGAAGTGCTTGGTGACAAAGTTCAAGACGCTCATCTAATACTTCCCAGAATTTTTCTTCGTTTTTACCTTCTCTGCAAGCGGTACATGCAACGTCAACAAGGTTAATTGTTACAACGCCTTGGTTAAATCTTCCGTAGTATTTAGGCTTGCCGTTTTCGTCAACAAACGGAGTCAAGAAACTGCGGCAACCCATACAGGTATAGCAATTGCCGTTGCCGTTTTGGTCAATTTTAAGTTTAAGCATGATTTTTTCCGAAATATAATCGGGAACCATACGTTTTGCAGTACATTTTGCAGCCAATTCGGTAAGATACCAATAAGGCGAATTTTCGGTGATATTATCATCTTCAAGAACATAAATAAGTTTCGGGAAAGCAGGTGTTACATAAACGCCGGACTCGTTCTTGACGCCCACAATTCTTTGATTGAGCATTTCCTCAATAATCATTGCAAGGTCTTTTTTCTCACCGGGGTCCCTTGCCTCTCCGAGATACATAAATACTGTAATAAACGGTGCTTGACCGTTGGTTGTAAGCAATGTTACAACCTGATACTGCAGGGTTTGTACGCCTTTTTTAATCTCACTGCGAAGTCTTTTCTCAACAATTTCATCCATTGCCTTATCGTCAAGTGTAGTCCCCGACAAAGCACATTCTTCTAAAACTTCACCTCTGATTTTCTCACGCGAAACATTAACAAAAGGTGCCAAATGTGTGAGGCTTATACTTTGTCCGCCGTATTGGTTGGAAGCAACCTGTGCTATAATTTGTGTTGAAATATTGCAAGCGGTCGAAAAACTGTGAGGTTTTTCTATCATAGTGCCGCTGATGACGGTACCGTTTTGAAGCATATCTTCAAGGTTTACAAGGTCACAGTTATGCATATGCTGAGCATAATAGTCACTGTCATGGAAATGAATAATACCGTCGCGGTGTGCTTTTACAATTTCCTCAGGCAACAAAATTCTTTCGGTAATATCACGGCTGACTTCACCCGCCATGTAGTCACGCTGAACGCTGTTGACGGTAGGATTTTTATTTGAATTTTCCTGCTTTGCCTCTTCATTATTACATTCAATAAGTGAAAGGATTTTATCATCAGTAGTATTAGATGCACGTACAATATTACGGGTATAACGGTAACGGATATACCTTTTTGCAGTTTCATATGCACCATGTTTCATAAGTTGAGTTTCGACAAGTTCTTGAATTTCCTCAACCGATAATGCACGGCCGATACCTGAACAGTAATTTTCAATAATGGCGGCTATGGCATGAATTTGCTCGGGGATAAGTTCCGGTTTACCCTCGGTAGCCAAATTTGCTTTTGAAATAGCGTTTTCGATTTTTTCCGCCTCGAATATTGCTTCCGAGCCGTTTCTCTTCATAATTTTCATATTTTTTTACCTTCCTTCGTCAACTGCAATTCATTGTAGCAGATATTTTTATACTTGTCAATATGTCATTTCGTACATTTTGTAGTAGATTTTTAGTGCAAACACAACATATTGTAGTATTTTTGCAGTACAAAAAAAGCACAAAACCGCATAAAACAAAGGAAAAACCCGCCTAAACAAAAAACTTAGGCGGGTCGAAAAAAATATTTGTCACAATATATAGTATTATAAAATTTTTGACACACAAGAGAAAATCACTTAAGTGCAGTTTCAATCATTGATGCGGCAGGCTCTAAATACGGAACGGCAAAGCGTTCAAACTCACCAGCATTACAAAGTTCGGTAAGTTTCGGGTCGATGGGCATTTTACCCATGGGCATAATCTGAATTTCACTGCAAAGTTCCTCAAAATGACTTTCACCGAAAATATTAATTTCTTTGCCGCAATCGGGACATTTGACATAACTCATATTTTCAACCATACCGAGTACGGGAATATTCATCATAGAAGCCATGTTGCACGCCTTTTTAACAATGAGCGAAACCAAATCCTGAGGCGAGGTTACAATGACCGCACCGTCAATCGGCAACGACTGATAAACAGTAAGAGGAACATCGCCTGTACCCGGAGGCATATCGACAAACATATAGTCAATTTCGCCCCAATAAACATCGGTCCAAAACTGCTTTACTGCACCTGCCAAAACAGGTCCACGCCAAACAACCGGTGCGTCGGGACTGTCTAAAAGCAAATTGCAGGACATGATTTTAATACCGTTAGCGGTTTCTTCGGGTAAAATCCCCATATCGTTCATTTTGGCTCTTGAATTTATACCGAACATTTTAGGAATAGAAGGGCCTGTAATATCAGCATCTAAAATACCTACCTTATATCCTTTACGGCTCATAAGAACAGCAAGCATGGCGGTAACCATTGATTTACCGACGCCGCCCTTACCGCTGACAACACCGATAACGTGTTTAACACTGCTGTGTGCATTCAGTTTTTCGATAAAATCCTGCGGCTCATGTTTACTTGCACTTGCGCAGTTACTGCAATCCCCATTACAGGAAGTATCATTACATTTTCTTTCGTTTTGCATTTTTAAAACTCCTTTATCCTCAATAAAACCGGCTAAACAAGCCGGTTTTAATATGTTTACGTATTATTCTTTTTGTCCTCGGTTTTATTACCTTCTTGGTCTTCTCCGTTACTATTTGCAAGTTTCTCAAAGTCGCTGATTGACAGTTCTTTTGGTAACTTTACATCAGCAGTAGGCTCTGCAGGGTAAACAGTAATACCGTCGGGAACACCAATTTCGGTAATACCGTAATCAAATGTAAATTCGGCAACGAGTTCGCAAACAACGGTCTTTTTAACCGTTACAGTAGAATTTGCACCTGTGTTATCGGGGTCCACATCAGGGTTTTCAACCTCTTGTTCAAACTCATAACTATAGGTGTATGTGACTATTTCAGAGGTTAGTCTTCCATCGGTATCAATAATACCGCTTATACGAATACCCGTAGGTTTAACGCCTAAATCTTTTTCATTATAAAGGTCACCGTAAATACCGGCAACATCAAAGCCGGTTTCGGCAGGGTCATATTCTAAAACAAAACCATGACCGCCGCCCGCAGTATCAACAACTACAGTATCAATAACCTTAAAGGTCGAAGCGTCAACATGGACAACTTGACCAAACCATTTTTCAAAACGCTCTTTAGCGGCATCATTACGGGTAATTATATACGGTGTATCTGCAAATAAACCGTAAATTCTTGTTTTATCATCATATATTTTAAGTTCGGTATTAAGATCATCCGACTTTAAAACTTCATTATAAGAAATAATATTTCCTTCTTCAGACTTGATATAATCAAGTCCGGTTGTAAGTCTAACGGCGACAGAATTTTCATCAACCGTCATAGTCTTTTTATAATCAACATTATATCCTAAAGAGGCAGAACTCTTTAAAGCCTCGCCGGTTTTTTTATAAGCATCATTAACTAAATTTACAGTATTGCTGTCAACATTATATTCGGAATTAGTGCCTGAACTTTCGCCGCCATTTCCCCCACAAGCACAAAGAGAAAACACAAACATCAAGGCAAGTAATATGCAGACAATTTTTTTCATAACAAACCTCTTTTATACATAAAAGTTATATTTAAGAAACACTTTTTAAGCATTATATCATATTATTTTTAAAAAAACAACAATTTAAGTTAATTTTTTTCGATTAAAAAGGTTGTAATTATAGCCAAAATATGTGATAATAAGTAAATAAAATATTAAGGTGAGAAATTATGTATTTTTAGCCTTTTAAATACGGAGGGTCTAAGATGACCGATTACAACAAGATGGCAGAACTGTTACTGCCCGATATTAAAAAAGAGCCTGAGTATTACGAAAACCTGTACCCTCAAAGAAATTTACCCGAAGGTGCAAGGGTTACAAGAGTAGCACCGAGTCCTACCGGTTATCTTCATTTGGGCACGCTTTTCGTGTCGCTTATTAACCGCATTGTTGCTGAAAGCACCGGCGGTATTTTCTACACACGCATTGAAGATACCGACAAAAAGCGTGAGGTTGAAGGCGGTATTGCCGATATTATTAACGGGATAAAACGTTACGGCATTAAAATTGACGAAGGTTTTACCTCGGCAGAAAAAGAAGAAGGCAAATACGGGCCGTACAAGCAGTCACTGAGAGGTGAAATTTACCGCACTTATGCAAAAAGTTTAATTAAACAAGGTTTAGCCTACCCCTGTTTTTGCACCGAAGAAGATTTATCGGCTATAAGAGAAAAGCAGGAGGCAAATAAAATTCGCACCGGATACCATGGCGAATGGGCAAAACACCGCGACATAACGGTAGAAGAAGCCGAAAGTTTAATAGCCGATGGCAAACCCTTTGTTGTAAGACTAAAATCACCCGGAAACGAAGAAAATAAGGTCATATTTGAAGACGGCATAAAAGGTAAAATCGAAATGCCCGAAAATGACGAGGATTTTGTCATATTAAAGTCCGACGGTATCCCCACCTATCATTTCGCACATGCTGTTGATGACCATTTGATGCGGACAACCCATGTTATCCGCGGTGACGAGTGGATTTCGTCAACACCTAAACATCTGCAACTTTTTAAACTTTTAGGTTTTAAACCGCCCAAATACGTTCATGTTTCCCCTATTATGAAACTTGACAACGGTGCAAAACGCAAAATTTCAAAACGCAAAGACCCCGAGGCAGCAGTACACTATTTTGCCGAAGAAGGTTACCGCAATTTAAGTGTCATTGAATATCTTATGACCATTGCAGCAAGTGATTTTGAGGACTGGCGTAGAGCAAATCCTACCGTGGATTACAAAAAGTTTAAATTTAACATCAAAAAAATGAGTGCATCGGGTGCATTGTTTGACACAAATAAACTAAACGATGTTTCAAAAACCGTTATTTCACGCATGACTTCGGATGAGGTTGTATCGGAACTTATTGCTTGGGCAGAAGAATTTGACCGAGCGTTTGCCGAAATACTCAAATCCGATGTCGAATACACAAAAAAGGTTTTTGCCATTGACCGCGACGTTCCCAAACCTCGTAAAGATATAGTAAAATGGAGCGATGCAAAGAATTACTGCTCGTATCTTTATGACGAACTATTTGTCCCCTGTTTCTGCTTACCTGAACACATTAGTGCTGACAGTGCAATAAAAATTCTTGAGGCTTATAAAGAGGTTTATAACCCGCAGCACGATAATCAAGAATGGTTCGAAACCGTTAAATCGGTATGTCCTGCCGCAAACTTTGCCGCCGATACAAAAGAATATAAAGCCGACCCGTCAAAGTATAACGGCAATCCCGGTGATGCATCAACTATTATAAGAGTAGCCGTAACCGGCAGAACTAATACGCCCGACCTTTGCAGTATTATGAAGGTTTTAGGCAAAACACGCACAATTTCCCGAATTGACTCGGCTATTGAATATTATAAAAACGTTTGAAGGAGATTTTAATATAATGGAAAACAACAACATTCCCGAGGTTACACTGCCCTCAAACTTTATACACGATTTTATTGACCAAGATTTAGCCGAAGGTGTTTATGAAAAGGTGCAAACCCGTTTTCCACCCGAGCCTAACGGTTATCTTCACATAGGTCACGCCAAGGCTATCTGCATAAACTTCGGCACTGCCGAAAAATATGGCGGAAAATGCAATCTCCGTCTTGACGATACAAACCCTACAAAAGAAGATGTCGAATATGTTGATGCAATTAAAGAAGATATAAATTGGCTTGGATTTGATTGGGACAACATTTATTTTGCCTCAGACTATTTTGATTTTATCTATGAATGTGCATTAAAACTTATTGACAAAGGGTTGGCATATGTTGACGAGTCGGATGCAGATACAATCAGAGAAATGCGTGGCACACTGACTGAAGCCGGTAATAACAGTCCTTACCGCGACCGCCCTGTTGCCGAAACCAAAGACCTTTTCCGCCGTATGACCGAGGGTGAATTCCCTAACGGCTCGATGGTACTTCGTGCTAAAATTGACATGTCATCGCCTAACCTTAATATGCGTGACCCCGTAATCTACCGCGTGCTTAAAGCAACGCACCACAGAACGGGTGATAAATGGTGTGTATACCCCATGTATGACTTTGCACATCCTTTGTCCGATGCTTACGAAGGCGTTACACATTCGCTCTGCTCATTAGAGTTTGAAAATCACCGCCCTTTGTATAACTGGTTCTTGGAAGTTCTGGACATTCCCACACCGCCAAGACAAATTGAGTTTGCAAGAATGAATGTAAACTATACCTTAACAAGTAAAAGAAAGTGCTTGAAACTTGTGACCGACTCGGTTGTAAGCGGTTGGAACGACCCGAGAATGGCAACCATAAGCGGTATGCGTCGCAGAGGTTATCCTGCCGAGGCAATCCGCAACTTCTGTGAAAAAATCGGCGTATCTAAGGCTTACAGTGTCATTGACTACGCATTACTCGAGTCTTGCGTTAGAGATTACCTTAACATTAACGCCGAGCGTGCCATGACCGTCCTTCGTCCTTTAAAGGTTATTATTGATAACTACCCAGAGGGAAAATATGAAGAATTAGAGGTTGAAATCAACCCCAACAAACCCGAACTCGGTACCCGAAAAATCGAGTTTTCCAAGGAAATATATATTGAAAGCGACGACTTTGCATTAGTGCCGCCGCCTAAATATTTCCGACTTTGCCCTGAGAAAGAGGTAAGACTCAAAGGTGCTTACTTTATAAAATACGTATCGCATGAAAGTGATGACGATGGCAATATTACCGCAGTTCACTGCACATACGACCCTCAAACCAAAGGCGGTGACTCGCCCGACGGCAGAAAGGTTAAAGGCACCTTGCATTGGGTCTCGGCACATACGGCAGTAGTTGCAGAAATAAGGCTTTATGACCGTCTTTTCAATGTTGAAAACCCGTCAGACGAAGAGGGTGTTTCAAGTTTTAAAGACAACCTTAATCCCGAGTCATTGACAGTACTCAACAACTGCAAATGCGAAGCATTTATAAAAAATGCCAAGGTCGGCGACAAGTATCAATTCATGCGTCAAGGTTACTTCTGCATTGATACCGACTCAACCCCCGACCACATTGTAATCAACCGCACAGTAGCACTAAAAGATTCTTTCACCCCTAAAAAATAATTTTTAAGGAGTAAATTATGAAGGTAAAGGATTTCGTGACCTTTTTAGACGGTGTTGCACCCTACTCTACCGCATTGGATTTTGACAATGTCGGACTGCTTATCGGCAATCCTCAATGTGATGTTAAGGGCATTTTAGTTGCACTTGACTGTTTCGACGAGGTCATTGACCGTGCTGAAGATTTAGGTGCCAACCTTATAATAACCCATCACCCTATTATCTTTAATCCTTTAAAAAATATCCTTTCTGACAGTTTACAGCATAAACTGATAAGAAAAAACATTTCGGTGATTTCACTTCACACCAATCTCGACTTTGCCGAGGGCGGTGTAAATGATGCACTTGCCGAGGCAATCGGTCTTTATGACACCGAAGCTGTAGAGTCGCACGACGGCGTTTTACTCCGTTTGGGCACACTTGATGAACCGGAAGACCCATACAGTTTTGCGAAGCATTTAAAAGAGGTTTTAGGCGGCGGTATAAAGTTTGTTGCCGGTAAAACCGACATTAAAACCGTTATGGTATGCTCAGGCTCAGGCGGTGACTATTTAGCCGATGCCGTAAAATACAAAGCCGATGCACTTGTGACGGCAGATGTTAAACACAATGTGTTTATAGATGCGGGCGAATACGGTATCTCGCTCTTTGACGCAGGTCACTTTAATACAGAAGATGTAATAATAGCACCGCTTTGCCGCGACATTGCCGGTGCATTCCCCGAAATACCTATTTCAGAATGTCACTTTTCTAAAATTGAAAACATATAAATAAATAAAAAACGCTCTGCAAAAATTTTTGCAGAGCGTTTTTAATTACTCAAATTATCCTAACAGGTTGATAAGCACACCAGCGGCAACAGCCGAGCCAATAACACCGGCAACGTTCGGACCCATAGCGTGCATGAGCAAATAGTTGTTGGGGTTTTCTTCACGGCCAACCTTTTGTGCAACACGTGCTGCCATAGGAACAGCAGAAACACCTGCGGCACCGATAAGCGGGTTAACCTTGCCTTTAGTAAAGATATACATAAGTTTGCCGAAAAGTACACCACTTGCAGTACCGATAGCAAAGGCACAAAGACCTAAAGCAATAATCTTCAAAGTATCAACATTAAGGAAACTCGCACCGTTTGTAGTAGCACCGACGGTAAGACCTAAGAATATAACAACGATATTCATAAGTTCGTTCTGTGCGGTTTTACCAAGACGGTCAACAACACCCGATTCTTTAAAGAGGTTGCCAAGCATAAGCATACCGACTAAAACTGCGGCATCGGGCAAAAGCAAAGATACGATAATTGTTACCAAAATCGGGAAAATGATTTTTTCGGTTTTAGTAACAGTACGAAGTTGCTCCATTTTTACAGCACGTTCTTTTTTGGTGGTAAGTGCTCTCATAATAGGCGGCTGAATAATAGGAACAAGTGCCATATACGAATATGCCGCAACGGCTATAGGACCTAATTTTTGAGGTGCTAAGATTGATGTTACAAATATAGCGGTAGGACCGTCTGCACCGCCGATAATACCGATAGAGCCCGCTTCTGCAGGTGTCATACCAAGCAATAACGCACCTATGAAAGCAGCAAAGATGCCAAACTGTGCGGCGGCACCGAGCAAGAAACTTTTAGGATTCGCAATAAGCGGCCCGAAGTCGGTCATGGCACCGACGCCAAGGAAAATAAGCGGCGGATAAATACCAAGTTTAACACCTAAATACAATATATCAAGCAAACCGCCATGCTGTAAAACTTTACCTGCTAAAATATGAAAAGCCGAGCCGTCATATGACCAATAGTCAAACATTTGCGGCGTACCTGCAACAACATCGGTCGGTATTTCCCAAATTTCTGCGTGGAATATACCTGCATTAGGCAGGTTAGCGAGCAACATACCGAACGCTATCGGTAAAAGTAAAAGCGGCTCAAACTGAAACTTGGGGTGAATCGCTAAAACAAGCAATCCGCAAGCAACTAATATCATAACTGCGTTTTTCCAGTATTCGCCTACAAAAAATTGAGCAAAACCGGAATCTAACAGTATATCCCATACTGTTTTTAAAATAGTCATTATCTACATCTCCCAAGCAAGTGCTATGATAAATTTAAAACGAACGTGTATTATTGGCAATACCTGCGGCACGCCAAGCATTGAAACTGCCGCTTTGGGCACGTTTTACCGAGCGTATAACGGGAACGACCCCTGTACCCTCGTACATCATCATAACCGCAGCAGAAATTGCGGCAATTATTTCGCCGTCAGTATCATCTTCAACGACAGAAACCGACGGTTTGGCAATCGGTGTAACTTTAGCCGTTTGTACGGGTGCCTTAGGTTTAGCCTCACCCGATAAACTTTGCATAATTTTACCGAAAACCATAATTAAAATTACCAATAAAATAAGCATGGCAAAAACAATAAGCAGTCCGCTTAATGTTACCGTACCTGCCCATTTCTTAAAATTTTCAAGCACCGTTCCGCTTTCTACGGCAAGGGTTAAAACATTAATCATAATTTAAACCTCTAAAAAATATTGACAGCACAAAAAACACTGACTTAATCCATAATATTATACATTATACTTTTAGCAAATTCAACATTTATTTAACATTTTTTTAAAATATCTTTTATAAACAGTATGCCCAAAGGCAAAGTGCCTTTGGGCATACTATAAAAATTAAATAAATTATTTTACTTCAGTACCGCCGACTTGACGTATATTCAAAACATAACAAGCACCTTCGCCGAACATAGCGGTCATAGTGCTTAAATATTCGTTGAGTAAATCGTCAGGTACAAACGCTTGGATAGTACCTGCAAAACCACCGCCATGTACTCTAAACGCACCGCGATTACAAAGCACTTTCTCAGCAAGTGCAAGTGCCAAAGATAAACCTTGCTCATTAGGATTAGACGGCGAATACACATTTTGAAGATATTGGAATGACGAACGACCCGACTCTTTGGAAATATTTAAGAAGTCATCAAATCTGTTTTCCATAAGTGCCTTTTTTTCATCCACTGCCCTTTTGTTATCATTAAAGAAGTGAATTGCTCGAAGCACAGCACGGTCGCCAGCACACTCTCTCACATTGGCAATATTATTATAGAATTCATCAATATCAACATCTCTTAAGAACTGTTTACCGAAATATTCGGAAACTTTACGGCATTCAACCGTAATATCGGCATAATCACCTGTAAGGTCGGCATGGTTACCGCCTGTATTTACTATAACAAGTTTATGGGCTTTTGCAGCAAGGTCAAAAACAACCTTTTCGATAACAGGGTTTTCCGGGTTATTAAAATCAATAGCCGTAAATCCGCCAACTGAACTTGCCATTTGGTCCATAAGACCGCAAGGTTTACCGAAATAAACATTCTCTGCCCGCTTTGCAAGTTTTGCTATTTCTACCGCACTGACCTTACCGTCGTTATAAAGACCGCTTAAAATATTACCGATAAGCACTTCAAATGCAGCAGAGGAAGAAAGTCCCGACCCTTTCAAAACATTAGATGTTGTATAAGCCAAAAAACCGCCGACTAAATAACCGTCTTTTTTGAACTCACCGCACATTCCTCTTATAAGCGAAATAGCTTTGCCGTTTTCTTTGGGGTTTACTTCGAGTTCATTTACACTTAAAACATCCTCGTCATATCCTTCAGATTTAACCCTAATAGTCCCGTCATTGGTTTTAGCGACGACGGCAATAACATCTAAATTTACACTGCCTGCCAAAACACAGCCGTGTTGGTGGTCAGTATGATTACCGCCGACCTCAGTACGTCCGGGAGCACTGAAAAGCCTTACTTCATGTGTTCCGTAAAGTTTTTCAAACTCCTGAACGGCAGCGATATATCTGTCACGGGCAGCGGCAACATCGTTGTACATTTGACCAAAAATCAGATCATACTTCCCTGTTAAAATATCATTCTTAATATTTACCATGATATTACACCTTATTTCATTGAATTAACAATAGCGAGTGTATCTTTTGCGATAGCAAGTTCTTCATTGGTGGGAATTACATATACCTTAACGGTTGAGTCGGGGGTAGAAATTTCAACCTCTTCACCGCGAAGTTGGTTCTTTTCCTCATCAATCTTAATACCCATATAGCCAAAGTGTTTGCAAACTTCGGCACGAAGTACAGGGTCATTTTCACCGATACCTGCAGTGAATACGATTGCATCAGCACCGTTCATAGCAGCAATATAAGAGCCTACAAACTTAGCAATCTCATATCTTTGAATTTCGTTGGCAAGAGCGGCACGGTGATTTCCTTCGGCAGCAGCGGCAGAAACATCACGGTTATCGCTCGAAACACCCGAAATACCGAGCAGTCCCGATTTTTTATTTAAAATATCAGACATTTGGTCGGGAGAAATGTTTTCCTTATTTGCAATGTAGGTAAGAGCCGAGGGGTCAACGCCGCCCGAGCGGGTACCCATAATAAAGCCGTCAAGCGGAGTAAAGCCCATAGAGGTATCAACACATTTTCCGCCCTCAACGGCAGTGATAGAAGCACCGTTACCGATATGGCAGGTAACAATCTTCAAATCCTTTTTATCTTTACCCATAATCTCAGCACAACGTTCACTTACATACTTATGCGATGTACCGTGTGCACCGTAACGGCGAACTTGATATTTCTCATAGTATTCGTATGGAATACCGAAAATATAAGCCTTTTCGGGCATTGTTTGGTGGAAAGCGGTATCAAATACAACAACCTGCGGAACATCTTTGCCGAAAGTTTCGGTGCAGGCAACAATACCCAAATAATGAGGGTGGTTATGAAGAGGTGCCAACTCTTTAAGTTCCTCAACTTTAAGTGCAACATCATCGTCAACAAGGCAAGATTTGTCAAAATATGTGCCGCCGTGAACAACGCGGTGACCGATAGCACCGATTTCCTTAGTAGAACTGATGACCTTAGCATCACTCTCGATAAGAGCGTACATTAAAGCCTCAAAAGCCTCCGAATGTGTAGGCATGGAAATCTCTGCTGCATACTGTCTGCCGTCGCCTGCTTTATGACTGATATTACTGTCAGCAAGACCTATTTTATCACAAAGACCTTTTGCTATAACCTGTTCGTTATCCATATCAATAAGTTGATATTTAAGTGACGAACTTCCTGCATTTACAACCAAAATTTTCATAATTTCTACTCCCTCTTGCACTGATTTACAGCACATTGAATTATAAATTTTCTTCCTCGCTATTGAAATAAGCGAAAACATAGGGTAAAATAAATATATATATTTTCCAAATATATATAATACATCATCGTTTAAAATTTTTCAAGTAATTTTAAGTTAAAATCAGAAAGAAAGTGACTATATGAAGATAGCGGCAGTTATTGCAGAATTCAATCCGTTCCATAACGGGCATAAGTACCTTTGTGACCAAGCAAGGGTTTTAGGTGCCGATACCGTAATAGCGGTTATGAGCGGTAACTGGGTACAACGCGGTGACACTGCCGTTATTTCTAAATTCAGTCGTACTCGCCAAGCACTGAAAAACGGTTATGACCTTGTAGCCGAACTTCCCACCCACTGGGCTATGTCAACTGCTATGACCTTTGCCGACGGTGCCGTTGAAATTGCGATGAATTTAGGTGCAAATATGCTTGTATTCGGCAGTGAATGCGGCGACACGCCGTCGCTGATAAAAACCGCCTACACTGTACGTTCGCCCGAATTTGATGCATTGGTAAAAACACATTTGGCAAGCGGTACTTCTCTTGCTAAAGCACGTGAACAGGCGGCTGAAACCTTATGCCGCGGCGGTGAACATCTGAGAAATTCAAACGACATATTAGCGGTTGAATATATCCGTGCAGCTAAAGAATATAACAACGAAATAACATTTCATGCTGTTAAACGAATCGGCGTTAACCATGACAGTACCGTACCTCAAGGTGACATCTGCTCGGCAGGTATGTTGCGTGATTTGATTTCAAAAGGCAAACTTTGCGATACAGCAAAATATATGCCCAAAAAAGCATATGAAATTTTAAAAGAATCTTATGAAAACGGAAAAATTTCCGATTTAAAACGTCTTGAAAAGCCTATATTGGCGTTTCTTCGCACCGCCACTGCCGAGCACTATAAAAAGTTGCCTGATATCAGCGAAGGCATTGAAAACAGGATTTTTTCCGCCGTAAGAATGAGCAGCAGTTTAGACGACCTTTTCAATTACACTGCTTCCAAAAGATACACAAACGCAAGACTTCGCCGATTGATTATTTCGGCGGCTTTGGGTGCCGATAAAGATAGAATACCCAAATCGGTGCCGTATATTAGGGTGCTTGGCTGCAACAGTACAGGTGCCGAGGTTTTATCACTTGCCCGCAAAACTTCAAATTTACCGATTATTATGCGTGCAATATCACTTAAAGAAAACGAAGTATTTAAATTTGAAGACAAAGCCACCGATATATATTCCCTTTCAATGCTAAACCCCGACGACTGCGGAACAGAATTCACCAACGGCGTGATTGTTATAAAAGATTAAAAGACCGCGTTAGCGGTCTTTTTTATTTACTAAAATACATCAAAATGTTTTTTGCTGTGTTTTCGGGGATACCTGCTGACTTAAGTTCTTGCAAATCGGCTTTAGCAATGGCACTTATCGTCTTGAACTTGGCAAGCAGTTTCTTTGCTCTGCTTTCGCCGACACCCTCAATCTCGGTCAATTTTAAAACGTAAGCATTTTTACTTCTCGACCTGCGGTGATAACCTACTGCAAAACGGTGGACTTCCTCTTGAATGGTTGATACAAGGGTGTACGCACTGCGGTTTGCCTTTATGCCGATTTCCTCACCTAAAGATGTAACCGCCCTTGTTTTATGCTTAGAGTCCTTAACCATGCCGAATATCGGAATATTTATATTTAGCCTTTCCATGACTTCGGTTACAGCTGACAGTTGACCTTTTCCGCCGTCAAGCAGAATTAAATCGGGCAAGTTTTTAAAGCCTTCGTCAGCGTCGGGATTTTGGGACTCTTTTAATCTGCGTTCCAAGACCTCAGCCATTGAACGAAAATCGTCTTGCCCCGAAAAACTTTTAATTTTGAACTTTTTATAGTACGGTTTATAGGGTTTACCGTCTTTAAAAACAACCATACCTGCGACATTTTCTTCACCCGCGGTATTGGAAACATCGTAAGCCTCGATAATTTCAGGCGGCGAAGGCAATCCCAACAACCTCGCCAACTCGTCAAGTCCTGCAGTTTGTCCCATTTTACGGCCTAATGACTGTGCAAGTCTTTCGGAAGCATTTTTTCGGCACATTGTAACCAAATGTTCCTGCTCGCCGCGTTCCGGAACAACAATAGAAACCTGTTTTCCTGCCCTTTCGCTGAGCCATTTTTCCAAAAGTTCTTTATCCTCAACCTCGCCATCAACTGTCACCCTCGGCGGGATATTGCTCCTCATTGAATAATATCGGCGTATAAATTCACCTCTTGCCGAGTTAGAATCATATACGGTATCGAGTAAAAATTCCTCGCGGTCACAAAGTTTGCCGTCTTTAAAAACAAAAACTTCAAAACACGCCGATTCGGGTGCCACCGCCAATGCGATAACATCCTGCCGTTTGTATATGGAACTGTATATCTTTTGGCGGTCCTTGATTTTTTCTATCGCCGCTATACGGTCGCGAAGTTTTGCCGCTTTTTCAAACTGCAAATTTTCCGCTGCAATATTCATTTGCTCTTTTAGTGCCGAAACCGACTGACCGACACTGCCCTTTAAAAATTCCACCGCTTGTTTTACGGTATCGGCGTATTCCTCGGCACTCATTTTACCGCAACACGGTGCCGAGCAGTTTTTTATATGATAGTTAAGACAAGGTCTATTTGACCTCGAAATACACTGCGGAAAATTTTTCGAGCAGTGCGGCAGACGAAAAATCTTTCTTACCTCGTCAATGGTTTGGTTTACCACAAATCCCGACATATAAGGTCCTATATATTCCGACGATTTATCGTTATCGTCAAACGACGCCGAAATGGTCGGCCATTTGTCCTTTGTAACCTTTATATAATGGTAACCTTTGTCGTCTTTAAGTAATATATTATATTTCGGCGAATGTTGTTTAATAAGCGAACATTCAAGTATCAACGCTTCAAACTCACTGTCGCAGATAATATATTCAAAATCTGCCACCTTAGAAACCATTTTACGCACTTTATCGTTGTGCTGATTTCCGCTGCCGAAATACTGTGTAACCCTGTTTTTAAGTTTTTTGGCCTTGCCTACATATATAATTTCACCCGAAGAAGAATGCATAATGTAAACACCGGGTAAAAGCGGCAGTTTATTTGCCTTTTGTTTTAAAATTTCAAGCCGTTCACTGTCAGTCACTTTATGCACCCCCTTTAGCAGTAGTTTAAATTAGTCCCTTGAGCATTTTTCGGCATCAATAGCCAGCACCAACATAAGTGCATACAAAGCATTTGCAGGATTTTCAATATATATCGAATATGTATCGGTAAAATTAAAAAGTTCCTTTGAAACGGTGGCTTGACATATGTTGTTGCGGTCAAAAATTTCATAATCCCACTCAAACAAATTGCCTTGCACAGTCCAACCCATAAAATCAATGTTATAGGTCGGTTTAAAAAAGGTAAACTCGCGGTTTATCGAACCTGCATACCGCTCACCAAAATACAGTTCGAATTTAGGTAAAAGTGTAAAAATCTTTTGTTTTACAGTGCCGACCTCTTGCCCTACCACGTTGTAGATTTTAAACATATGTCCCCATGAAAGTTGACCCTTTACGGTGTATACAGTATTACCGTATTCGTCATAAATATCATAACTGTCAAACCATGAAAACAGACGTTGTTTAAATAACAGTTTCATTATTATCGCTACTTTCTATTTTACTGTAAATTTTTTCCGCAACCGAAAAAATCTCTTTGCTTTCTTCTTGGCAGGTTTTAATTGTTTTCTTTTTGGGTGAACCCCAAACATTAAAAACTCTCGGTCCTATCCATTCTTTATAACCGCACCCGTTAAAAACGCCACTTATTAAACTCAAAGCCGCCTTCTTAGGGTGCATAAAAATCACCTTCATGGGATATTTTATAACCGCAAATATAAATTTGGGATAGTGTGCCGTGATACCGGTCAGCGTTATTCCCGGGTGAACGACAGAAAGGCTGACGTTTGGTACATTTTTAAACAGTTCATAAGCGGAAAACATTAAATACCGCTTCGCGTTACCGTAAACCAAAGACGGTTGACGTCTTGTGCTAAAATCTATATCGTTTTTATCTATCTTTGAATAATTGTGTGCAATACTGCCGACAACCACCACTCTGCCGCCGTTTGGCATTTGCGGTAATAATTTTTTAATCAAATAATACTGCGACACAAAGTTTATTTGAAATACATTGTCAAATCCCGTATCACATATTTTTCTCGGTATTTTATAGGCACCTGCGTTAAGTATAAGAATATCTATCTTTTGGGTTTTTAAATCATCACATAATGTTTTTACCGAATTTATATCCTCAAGGTCAACAGTAAAATTACCAATAACAGTGTTAGGATATTCTTTCAAAATATTATTTTTAAGGTTTAGTGATTTTGTTTTATTGCGGTCAAGCAGTAAAAGTTCAGCACCGCACCTGCTTAAATACATGGTGAGTTGCCTGCCAAGTCCGCCCGTAGCACCCGTAACGGCAACGGTTTTGCCTTTAAGCGACGATGTGTTTGAATTTAACCACTTTTCCACGTTCAAAAAATCACCCTCTTAATATAAATATTGTACTATATTTTTAAAAACAAATCAAGGCGAGATAATGGTGAAGTTAAGTTTGCCCCTGTACCGCAAGGACAACTTCCCTCACTTTAGTGAACTTCACTGCAGTAGGCAACTTCATTTAGCCTTTAGGGTAAACTTAGTTTCCAAAAAAAGCACTTCCGAAGAAGTGCTTTTTTTGATTTAATGTACGTAAAAAAACTGACACAAGAACATAGATTTTCTTTAATTAAAATTATACACTTCGTTAAATGACGAGCCATAATCATTTATTTTAACTAAAAAATCTTCGAAGTTATAATTAAATGCCTTTTTTGAATAAATTGATGAAAGATTTGAAGTAACCTTAGTAGTTGCATCTTTGTATATAATAACAGTATCATAAATCTTATTATTTGTATAATAAGGTGCCGAATTAAACCAATTAGTAAGCAATTCAAATTCCACTATATATGAAATATTTTCTCCGTTTTCAACAATTTTAGAAAACTCATCATCCGTATCGGCATCAATAGTCAAAACCTGGGTGTGAATAATTTCTAATCTTTTATCATTAGTGACATCATACATATCTTCAGAGTATAATTCTTTCCATTGTTGCTTCAAGGCAGTAATTGCAATGTTCACAATACTATCTTCCGGAGTTGAAACTGTATTTTTTATTTCACCACAAGCCGACAAAAAGAAAATCATTAGCAAAGCCATTAAAACCGCAAATGGTTTTTTCATTTTCCATTCCCCCAAAAAAATAAAAAAGTGTGTGCAACCAAAGTTACACACACCGCAAAACGCATAACTCCAATTGCTGCGACACAACTTTGACGAACTCCAAGAGAAAGCCAAAATAGAGAATGCATTTTTGCCAAAATAAAAACACTTCTCCCAAAGTTCGTAGTATTCAGTTGTGTCGCATGATTAATTATATAATATTTAAAAATAAAAGTAAAGTATTTTTTAGAACAAATCAAGGCGGAGCCTTACAAAAATACTTCTTCACTATTCACTATCATACAGTAACATTATAACGCAACATATTTGCTGATCGTTTTTTCTGTTTCTATTCTGCAACAGTATATTTTATCTTGTAATTTCTAAGAATTTGAACAGTATCAACCATCCGTTTCTATCTGCATTCTGCCGATAGAAACGGATGACTCTCTCGAAATGCGTATCATATATCAAATTTAAAAAATCTTATCATATTTTTTAGTCGTAAGAGGGTTAACCTTCTTCTCATAAAAGGTGAATATTCAATGCAGTCATTTACCAGTTTTTCGGACTTTTCTATATCATCTATTGTTAATTTACATCCTGCTTTTTTCATTGCCGTTAAGCACTCCTCATAGGAAGGAATACTATCTATAATTTTTTTAATTTGACTCCATTTTTTCTCTATGTCGGAAGCATTTACAGAATCTGTTATGGTATTAGGTTCATTAAGTCGCTTTACATCATCTGCCATTTCTCCATAGAAATCATAAATTTTTCCCCAATCGATATTTTCCTTTTGTGCGGTAATGCTTTCTTTTTCTGCCAAATCTCTGTAATATTTGAGCATCAAAAGAGTGCAAACGCCGACATCTTCACCGTGAAAATTCGGAATAATACCGTCACGAAGCTCAATACATTCTATTAGGTGAGCAATTATATGCTCACTACCACTGGCAGGTCTGGAATTTTGCATAAAGCTCATACCTATTCCTGTCATTAAAAGGGCTTTGAATATTTCGCCCGCAGTTTCCTCATCATTAATGGTAACTCGGTCAGCCATTCCCATTAATTTATCTACGGCATCTCTCGTTAGTTTTCCAACGCGTTCACAATATATTTCATCGGTCAAAAGCGCCGAAATTTGCCAATCAACCAAGGCTATGTATTTTGCAATCATATCGCCAAAACCGGCTGACTTCAGTACTGTTGGGGCATTCGCTAAAATCTTGGTATCACCTATGATAACCTCAGGGCTTTTGGCAGGAAAACTCTCTTTAAATCCGTTTGATACTATTGGTGAGGAATATGATGCAAAGCCATCCATAGAAGGTGCTGTGGCAAAAATGCAAAGCATTTTATCTTGTCTTGCCGCTGCCAAACGACAAGGGTCATTAACAGAGCCGGAACCTACAGACAGAATAGCGACTTCTTTATTTTTAACCAACTCTTCCAGCTCTTCAACATGCTCCATAGTTGCAACACGAATATCGTCATAAATTTTATATTCCACTTCAAAGCCGTCAAGCGAATTTTCTATTCCCTTTGATGCCTTTAATGTGTTTTTGTCGGCAACAAGCAAAAGTCTATTGGGGAAGCCGTTACTGTTTAATATTTCGCCGACACTGCTGACAAGTCCTGAGTCTATCCGTATATCTTTGATTGTCGTTTCGTGTTTTAAACCGCAAGGGCACTCTGATTTAAAATCTTCGATTAAATTCATTATTCTGTTCATAATAGAATCACTCCTTAACGATTGTAATTATATCACAAAACGCTATCTTTCGCAATATAGATCAAAGAATTTCATCTGTGAGTTTATTTTTAGAAATAAACAATTATTTCGTGTTGCGTTAAAATCATCATTTATACTTATTACCTTCCAAAAATCCCTAATGCGAATTTTAGTCAAGAGTGAATAGGTAAAACACAAAAATCCCCAATGCTTACGCATTAGGGATTTTTTGGGTGTTTTGAACTTAATGACACGAATGAAATGTGCCTGAAAACCAAGATTTATTTATTAATTTTCCACTCACTTCTTAAAATACCGTAGTCTGCTATATCAACAAATTTACCTGTTGAGGTTTTAAAATATTCTCGTTTAGTTCCCTCGTAAGTCATACCACATTTTTGAGCGACCTTACCCGAACCAGGATTTTCAACAGCATGAGATATGCCCACACGATTAACACCTATTTCAGAAAACAGATAATCAATAACTGCTTTTGCTGCCTCTGACATAAATCCTTTATTCCAATAAGAATAACCCAAACAATAACCAAGTTCAGCATATTCGCACTTATCACTAATTCGAACAACACTTATTGAACCAATTGCTTTTTCGTCAAATTGAATAACCCAATTATATGTTTTTATATTGTCATATGCTCCAACCCAACCCTCTAATAATTGCCTTGTCGCATCTGCTGATTCGTGTGGTTGCCAAGTCAAAAAACGAGTTACTTTTTCATCGTTTGCCCAGTTAAAAAACATATCATTAGCATCATCAACCGTAAATCTGCGTAAAACTAATCTATCAGTATATAAATTTTGTGTGCCTTTGTGTGTTAGCATTTATCATCACCGCCTTGGGTGTATTATAGCATAAAAGCGGAAAAAAATCAATGCGAAGCATTGTATCTCATCAATTCCGCAAGGAATTGCATATCATCAAAACTTTAGTTTTGTATATCATCAAGCCGACAGAAATGCACACTTCGTGTGATGATATACGCCTTCGGCGATGATATACACGACTACGTCGTGATGATATACCAAGCCTGTCGGCTTGGATAAAAAAACTCTCGTTCCGAAGAACGAGAGTTTTTTGGAGCTGTTAGGCAGACTCGAACTGCCGACCTCATCCTTACCAAGGATGTGCTCTACCACCTGAGCCATAACAGCATATTGACAACATCATGTATTTTACTATAACTTCATACTGTTGTCAAGGATAATTTTAAATTATTTTAAATATTTTATTTATCGGTTAAAAGTTTATTAAGTTCGTCCATAAAGGTACTTATATCCTTAAACTGACGGTAAACCGATGCAAATCTTACATATGCAACCTCGTCTAAACCTTTGAGTTTATCCATAACAAGTTCGCCGATTTTTTCACTTGTAACCTCACGGTCAAGCGAGTTTTGGAGAATAACCTCAATATCGTCAACCGCATGTTCAATATCGTTTATGGAAACAGGCCGTTTTTCACAAGCCTTTAACATACCGTTGATAAGTTTATCGCGGCTGAACACTTCACGGGACTTATCCTTTTTAATAACAACAACCGGCAGGCTTTCGATAATTTCATATGTAGTAAAACGCTTTTGGCATTTAAGACACTCTCTGCGGCGGCGGATACGTTCGCCCTCGTCGGTCGGTCTTGAGTCAATAACCTTGCTTTCTTCATACGAACAATACGGACATTTCATAAACCATATCTCCAATCGGTTTTTAGTCTTTTATTATTGTAACACATTATATTGCGTATAACAAGTAAAATTTTGGCGAAATTATGCTATTTAACGGGTAAATTATTGAATTTGACTCAATTTTGTGTTACAATTCATTTGATTTTATTAGTTTGAAGGTTTAAATAATGCAAAACTTAAAGTTTCAAAACAGTTTTAAAACAGGTGTTAAAGACGGTATCCCTATCGCACTCGGTTATTTATCGGTATCGTTCGCATTCGGTATGACCGCAGTAAGCGGCGGTTTGCCGATAGGTCTTGCCCTGCTTATTTCCATGACCAACCTCACTTCGGCAGGTCAGGTTGCGGGACTGTCAATAATGTTAAAAAGCGGAAGTTTAATTGAAACCGCATTCACACAACTTATCATAAACCTGCGTTACTCGCTCATGTCGGTGTCGGTTTCACAAAAATTACACGAAAGTGTCACACTTCGCGACCGATTTTTAATTTCCTTTGGTATGACCGACGAAATATTTGCGGTCACGTGTAAAAACCGCGAAGAGGTCGGCAAAAAATATTTGTACGGACTGATACTGCTGCCCTATATCGGCTGGGCGTTGGGAACATTGCTCGGTGCCGTAGCAAGCACACTGTTACCTGCTATGGTACAATCCGCTTTGGGACTTGCAATCTACGGTATGTTTATTGCTATTTTCCTGCCGCCCATGAAAAGTTCAATGTCAGTAACCTTGGTTGTAGTAATTGCGGCAGTACTCAGTTGTTGCTTTAATTTTTTACCACTTTTAAATAAGGTTTCCTCAGGGTTTGTCATTATAATTTGTGCCGCTTTTGCGGCAATTATCGGTGCCGTAATAAAGCCCGTAGACGACAAGGAGGATGAACTATGAAAACTTATCTGTTGCATATAGGTGTAATGGCGATTGTTACCTACATTGTCAGAATGTTGCCAATGATAATCTTCCAAAAAAAAATCAAAAACCGTTTTATACGTTCATTTCTTTACTACATACCGTATGCCGTACTTGCCGCCATGACCTTTCCAGCCGTATTCTCGTCTACGGGAAGTATTTGGTCGGCGGCGGCAGGGGTTGTAATCGCAGTAATTTTGGCATTTTTTGAAAAAGGTCTTGTCACTGTGGCACTTTTTTCCTGTCTGTCGGCACTGTTTGTAAGCATAATTGAAAAACTGTTATAAGGATTCAAGTGTTTCGATTACATCAATAATAAAGTCATTATCGCAGTCGAGTTCGGTAACAAATGTGACAACATCTTTGGCACATTTAAAAGCATTTTTCGGAGCAAAGGCGATATCGCATTTTTTAAGCATTAAAATATCGTTTTCATTGTCACCGCAGGCTACAATGCACTTGTCGGGATAAAGCGACCTCAGTTCGTCTAACATAATTCCCTTGTCACAATCGGCACTCAAAAACTCACCGCTGTATTCATGGCTTCTTATAAAACGAATTTTATCATTTGGAATTGATATTGTAAATTCTTTTAAGTCGTCATAAACTTCTTTTCTAAACCAAAAGCCGACCTTGTTCCAAGGAAACGGAACATCGGATAAATTTTCGAGTTTATTTATGGGACTGTCAACGGCTTTTAGATGTTGGTCACTGTAAGTGTTGCCGTTAAACTGAAAAATCTCGCTGTCTTTATGTATTTCGATGGCGACATCTTTAAATTTTTCAGATATTTTATAAAGCACATCTATAACCGAATTATCAATATTTAACTGTTTAATTATGTTATCGGTGTTAAAATCGTAAAGCATACCGCCGTTATAAAGTATAGCGACAGCATTAACACCAATCATATTATGGTACTTTTTCATTGTTTTGGGATTTCTTCCCGTTGCAAATGAAAAAGAACCGCCGTTTGCGATAAAATATTTAATTGCCTCTATGGATTTTTCGCCTATTTCGGATTTTGAATTTACAAGTGTTCCGTCCATATCACAAATAAGCAAATATTTATCAAAAATACCCATTATATTACCCTCTTTACGGCTGTTCCTTACTGCCTAACGGTATTATTTTTTCAAAAATGCAGGTGTAGTCCGCCGTAATGAGCCGGTCTTCATGCAAACTGCCGAAGTACCAATGGTTAAACTTAACGGATTTTGCCAATTCCTCGAAGTAGCCGTTAAGTTTATTGACCTTTTCGGGTTGGCCTTTTCTGAGTAACATTGAACTTTTTACAAGCAAAGGCGGTTCATGGGTGATAATGTAATCTACCTTTAACCCTGCTTCGTCAAGATTATTGGCACCTTCGGCCAACTGTGCAGGGGTTGGCAGTTCTTCCCTAAACCAAATACCATATTCTTCGGTATTACGCACTTCGCGGTCGTCACTTTCGCCGCCGCCAAATGTAAAAATAGTAACACCGTCAATACTGAAAATCTGTCCTCTCATAAGGTGGAAAAGATTACCCGAAATTCTGTGAACGCGGCCGCCTTTCCATATAGTTTCTCTACAACGGTTGATTTTAGTGAAATTCTCATGCGTGCCGTCAACAAAGCAAACCGTAAATTTGCGGCTGCCCAAATATTCAATAACGCTTTTTTCACGCTTTCCGCCGTCCCAAAGATAGCCGAAATCACCGCAAACTATAAGTATATCATTGGCTTTGAGTTTTCGCCACTGTGCATCATAAAGCCGCGACTCATCGCCATGCATATCCCCTGTTACATATATCATTTACGGACGGCCTCCTTTAAAATTAAAAAATTAATAATTACTACTTTAAATTTCACTTAGATATTGATATAATAAAATATAGTTATATGATACTATTATTTGTTATTTTTTTCAAGCAGTAAGTTTAAAATAGATTTAAGGAATGTTAATAATGTTAAAAAGATTATTATGTATTTTAATTTCAATAGTATTTTTGGTTCTTTTGACCGCTATACCCATAAGTGCTTATACCCCGACCAATTTTGAAGTGTCGGCAGAAGGTGCTATGTTAGTTAATTTAGATTCGGGTGACATTTTATACAAGAAAAACATTGATAAAAAACTATACCCTGCCTCGCTCACAAAACTCATGACTGCACTAATCCTTTACGAGTCAACAAATGACTTGGATAGCGAAACAATAACCGTTTCCGAAAACGCTTTAAAAATATTACAAGGCACCGGCTCGTCAGTAGGCGGATTAAAAGCAGGCGAAACCTTAACTGTACGACAGATGCTTAATGTTTTACTTATCTCATCGGCAAATGATGGTGCAAACGCAATAGCAGAGCACATCTCGGGCACTATTGACGGTTTTGTTGAGAAAATGAATACAAAAGCACAAGAACTCGGTATGAACAATACAAGTTATGCAAATCCCCACGGTCTGCACGATGAAAACCATTATACTACGGTAAATGATATGTATTTGCTCTCTAAAGCATTTTTATCGGTTGACCTTCTAAAAGAAATTTCCTATACAACAAAATATAAACTGCCCGCAACAAATTTAAGTTCAGCTAAAACATTTACTACAACCAACCTTTTAATGTTAAACAACGGAATGAAATGCGATGCCGACAAATATAAAGGTCAAGCCTACTATTACCGTTACGGCAAAGGTGTTAAAACAGGTTATACCGACAAGGCAGGCAGGTGCCTTATTTCCACCGCATCTAAGAACGGTTACAACTATCTTTGCATTATAATGAACAGTCCAGTAAAAGACGACTCAGGCAAAAATATACGAATTGAGTTTGGTGACTCAAAAGCACTTTACGAGTGGGCTTTTAAGGACTTTGAATATAAAAATGTAATGTCTAACGGTGAAATTATCGGCGAAGCAAAGGTTGAACTTTCCATGGAAACCGACCATGTATCCGCCTGTCCGTCGGAAGGATTATCTGCCATAGTACCGAAAGCATTGGACTCTTCATCGGTAAGCACCGAAATTCGTTGGTATAAAGAATCATATGATGCACCTATAAAAAAAGGTGATATTTTAGGCGAATGTGATGTTATTTATGCAGGTGAGGTTATTGATACAGTGACACTTGTAGCAACTTCGGATATTGACAGAAATATGCTCTTATACGCCGCACGCAGTGTAAAACGTTTCTTCTCGAATAGAATTGTGATGATTATATTATTAATTATTTTAGCGATTGCGGCACTTGTAACCATAATATTTGTCGCAATATGTATGATAATTAACTCACCTAAAAAACGCCGAAGAAGACGTTATTAAAATTAAAACTTCCCGAGTTTTCACTCGGGAAGTTTTTTATGCAACGGGGATATCTATATCCTTTTTCTTGCTTTCTTTTTTTGACCTTTTTTCATCGTGAATAATTTGCGGCTCGCCGCCATTGACGGTTTCCTCGGTAATAACTATTTTAGAAATCGTTTTATCCGACGGAGTTTCATACATAAGGTCACGTAAAATGCCCTCAACCGTTGACCTAAGACCTCTTGCACCGGTCTTACGTTCTACAGTTACTTTAGCGATTTTATGCAAGGCATCTTCTGAAAACTCAAGTTCAATATTGTCCATTTTAAAAAGTTCTTTATACTGCTTTATAATGGAATTTTTAGGCTCAGTAGTAATCCTAAAAAGCATATCCTCGGTCATAGGCTCTAAAGAAGCAATAACCGGCAATCTACCGACAAGTTCAGGTATAAGCCCAAACTTTACAAGGTCATGGTGAATTACATTATTTGAGCCGGTTTCCTCTTCAAGTTGTTTTTTTGACTTAACATCAGCACCAAAACCCAAACCACTGTCACCCTGTCTTTTGGCGACTATTTTTTCAATACCATCAAAAGCACCTGCACAGATAAACAAGATATTGGAAGTATTTATCTGTATAAATTCTTGCTGAGGATGTTTTCTGCCGCCTTGGGGCGGAACATTGGCAACGGTGCCCTCTAATATTTTAAGCAACGCCTGTTGAACACCCTCACCGCTGACATCACGTGTAATTGATACATTTTCGGACTTTCTTGCAATCTTGTCAATTTCGTCGACATAGATTATACCGCGTTCGGCCTTTTCAATATCAAAATCGGCGGCTTGAATAAGTCTTAGCAAAATATTTTCAACATCTTCACCAACATAACCCGCTTCGGTCAGTGTGGTGGCGTCGGCAATGGCTATAGGGACCTCCAAAAATCTTGCCAAAGTTTGGGCAAGCAAGGTTTTACCTACACCTGTAGGACCTAACATAAGCACATTACTTTTACCGAGTTCAACTTCTGAATTTTCAGCACAGAAAATCCTTTTATAATGGTTATAAACCGCAACACTCAAAGTTTTTTTGGCATCGTCTTGACCGATAACATATTCGTCAAGATGAGCCTTTATTTCTTTAGGTGCAGGAAGTTTAAAATCAGCATTTGGCTTATTCTTTCCTTTAGATTTAGCAACGGTTTGCGGCATATCATCATGATTAAGCAATGAGTAGCATATTTCGATACACTCATCGCAGATAAACACGCCGTTGCCCGCTATAAGGTGGTCAACCTCATTCTCATCCCTGCCGCAAAAGGCACAAACAGGACGGTTTTTATTATTATTGTTTGCCATCCGTATTCTCCGTTATCTAAATTATCTTCTTTCAATCACCTTATCAACAAGGCCGTAAGCAGCCGCATCGGCAGCCGACATAAAATTGTCACGCTCAGTGTCAATTCTTATAGTTTCTATAGGTTTACCTGTATTTTCAGCAAGTATACGATTGAGTTTTTCACGGGTCTGTTCAATATGTTTAGCATGAATAAGAATATCTGTAGCCTGACCTTCTGCCGCACCCAAAGGTTGATGAATCATGATTTCACTGTTAGGCAAAGCCATTCTTTTACCCTTTGTACCGGAAGAAAGCAAAAATGCACCCATTGATGCCGCCATACCCATACAAATTGTATTGACATCGCATTTTATATAATTCATTGTGTCATAAATAGCAAGACCAGCGGAAACACTGCCTCCGGGGCTGTTAATGTAAAAATGAATATCCTTCTCGGGGTCTTTTCCCTCAAGATAAAGCATTTGTGCAATAACTAAACTTGCAGTTGCATCATTTACTTGGTCACAAAGCATAACAATACGGTCATTTAAGAGCCTAGAAAAAATATCATAGGAACGCTCACCTGCACCGGTCTGCTCAACTACCATAGGTACTAAACTACTCATTTTTTATACTCCTATTCTTTCGCCAAAAGTTAATAAATTGTTCTGCGGCGAAAAAGCAAAACAAATATTTTAAGTTAAACAAAATGCGACAGAAATTTGTATGTTTCTGCCGCATTAGGTTTGACTAAAATCGGCATGCTACAAAAATAAGTATGCTGCCAAAATTACAATTATAAACAGTATCTTTTAAAAAATTATTCTGCAGTTTTTTTAGCAACAGGCTTTTTAGCAACAGGCTTTTTAGCGGCTGTGCTTTTTGCGGTGGTCTTCTTTTCGCCGGTTGCTTTAGACGCAGTGGTCTTCTTAGCGGCAGGCTTTGCACTTGTAGCCTTTGCATCAGGCTTTTCTGCCTTTTCTGCCTTTTCTGCCTTAGAAGCGGCTGCAGTTTTTTTAGCAGCAGGCTTCTTAGCAGCTGGCTTTTTAGCGGCTGGCTTCTCCTCAGTCTTTTCGGTCTTCTTGTCAACCTCGGCAATTTTAGCATTTGCCTTAACAAGTTCCATAGCCTTAGAAACGGCGAGGTCTTTAACCAATTCTTTTTCAGGAATAGCGGCCTTAATCTGGTCGATTTCCATGCCGTAATCCTTTGCCATTTTTTCAAACTCGACATTTAAGTCCTCATCGGTAACTTCAATCTTCTCGAGTTCAACAATTTTTTCAAGAGCAAGGCGAATCTTAACCTGACTTTCAGCCTGAGGCATAAAAGTCTTTTTGAAATCATCAATGCTGCCGCCCATATACTTAAGATATGTGTTCATATCCATACCCTGCGACTGAAGTCTGTAAGCAAACTCCTCAACGCTCTGCTCGGCACGGCGTTCAATCATAGCGGCAGGAATTTCTGCCTTGACAAGACCGATAAGTTGCTCAACGAGTTGGTTTTCAACATCTGCATCAGCAGATTTTTCTTTGCGGTCTAAAGCCTTAACTTTGAGGTCTGCCTTATATTCGTCAAGAGTATCAAACTCACTTACATCTTTGGCAAATTCGTCATCAATAGCGGGAAGTTCTTTAGCCTTAATTTCATGAAGTTTAACCTTGAATACTACAGGTTTTCCAGCAAGGTCTTTAGCATGATATTCCTCGGGGAATGTTACGTTAACGTCAAATTCGTCACCGGTATTATGACCTACGATTTGGTCTTCAAAACCCGGAATAAACGAACCTGAGCCCAAGGTAAGAGAATAAGACTCACCTTTGCCGCCGTCGAAAGCAACACCGTCATTAAATCCTTCGTAGTCTATAACTGCGGTATCACCCATTGCTGCTGCACGGTCTTCTATGGTAATCATTCTTGAGTTACGGTCTGCAACTGCGTTAACTTCAGCGTCAATTTCCTCGTCGGTTACAACAGACTTTACCTTTTCAGCGGTAAGACCTTTGTATCCGTCAATTTCAACTTCGGGTTTAACTGTGATAACAATTTTAAACTCTACACCGGTAGCCTTATCAATAGAAACTAAATCAAAGTCAATTTTATCGTCAACATAGTCAAGTTTAGACTCTTCGATAGCCTTACCGACAGCGTCGGGATAGATAATATTGAGGGCGTCCTCATAGAATACCGACTCGCCGTAATACTTCTCAATGATGCTCATAGGAGCCTTTCCGCGTCTAAAACCCGGGACATTGATTTTTTTACTGTTTTGTTTGTAAGCCTTTTTTACTGCCTCTGCAAACTCTTGTGCATCAACAGTGATGACTAACTCATAACGGTTAGTCTCTTTTTTACTGAATTCCTTAAGCATTACACTACCTCCAAAAAATTCTCAAAATACTATAAC
>JAZNLA010000018.1:0-3478 GCA_045578845.1 Acutalibacteraceae bacterium
TAAGTTTACTGTCTGTCTCAATAGATTCACACAAGTGTTTTATTTCTTGCCATTCTTTTAATTCGTCTATTGCATTTGGGCTATTTTGCAAACGCTTGATAATTCCTTTAACGGTTTGCAATATCGCAGCAGTAGAAGAACTTTGCAGTCCCAAAATTCTCAGAGCAAGATCATAAGAATCCATCTCTGGAAAAGCAATTTTGTTAGGCTTATTTATGTAGGTATAAAGTTTATTATATAGCTCTTGTTCCGCAGACGTTAAGGCATATTCATAGGTCAACAAAATGCGGTCGGTGATTTTTGCGTATGACCTCGCCTGAGAACGAAGTGTTCTAAAGCAAAATTTAGAGACCTTTGCTGAGAGTTCGGGATAATTTTCAGGTCTCCTTAGATACCGTTTTAAAAAATCCTGTTCATTAGGTAAAACGGTTTCGTCAATAAACCATACAAGACCATAAAGATCCATTATATTCTTTTCAATTGGGGTGCCTGTAAGCAGTAACTTAAAAGAGTTTTTTGATATGTTTTTAAGTGTTTTTGCCTGTTTGTTATCAGGCAGATATACGCTGGATAAAACATTTGCTTCTTCAAACACAGTTAATTCCCAGTCAACTGCTTGGGCTTCATTAAAATGTTCACAAGCAAAGTCATAGGTCGTTATAACAATACCGTCCTGTTCGAAAGTTTTTCTGTTGTTATTCCAGTCATTCGTATTGACCATGCTAACAAAAGGAACCGTATAGTATTCGTTTAATAGTTCAAGCCATTGGTTTAATAAATCGGCATTTGGGATACAAAGAAGAATCCTACGGCAACCTTCTAACCATTTTTGAACCATTACAAGCATAGCTTCATGGCTTTTACCCATACCTGCTTCATCGCACAAAATGGCACCTTTTTGATTAGAATGTAAAGCAAAAGAGGCTGCCGCAATTTGGAATGGGTATATTTCAATTCCGGAGGATGCAAACACGGGTGCAAAATCGTTGTCTTGTATAGCTGCATCTAACATACGTGCAGTATAATACACATGAAAAGGTGTCTGTTGCATATTCATCCTCCTTTTTAGTAATTAAGTGAAAAGTGACATCCAAAGTGCCATTATCAATTTTGTCACTGCACTTTGGGAAGGTAATATTCGCTATTCTTCCGTATACTCATGCGGGCGTTCTTTATAGTCCTTGACCTTATACTCGCCGATGGTATCGTATTTACTTGCTTTGGTTTCGGTTGGGGTGTTGGTGTCGTTATCTTCGCCGAGGATTGCATCGAAGAAGATGCGTTCAAGGTATTCATATTTTGAATATATACCTTGCGATGCCCAAACGAGAGCGTTACGAACGTAGGCCGAGTTGGTTTTAAAAAGTTCGTGTTCAACTTCAAATCCCATTGATTTTGCAAGAAGTACAGCAAACACTATAACTGTTCGTGTATTGCCTTCACGGAAGGGGTGTGTTTGCCAGATACTTGCGATTATGCGAACAAGCTTGAAAACTATATCCTTATCATTGTCGCCGGTTCTTTTGAGCTTGGCGATTTCTTTCATTGTTTCGTTCAGTTGCTTTTTAATTTCTTTGGGATAAGCATAACGAACAGTATCACCGCCGAGAACGTCTTCGTATTTCACCATTTGAATGGTACGGAATTCTCCCGCCCAATCAAATATTTGACCAAAGATATTGCGGTGAATATCCTGCAGGGTTTCGGTATTAAACTTATCATATTTATAATCATAAATCGCCGCCATAGAAAGACCGGTAATATCAGCCTCTGCTTTGCGCAGTAATTCCGAATCTTTTATATCTGCTAAATTTTTAAGGACGTCAACATCATCATATAAATAAGGGTCACGCATTTGTTATACCTCCGTTACAAAGCCGTATCTTCTTAGCGTTTGCTCAAACACAGACAAGAATGTTATATTGCCTTTTTTCCAATTGGCAAGGTCAGTTTTAACCTTATCACTTACGGGAACGCCCTCGATTGAAGTCATAGCATCTGAAAAGGAAATTCGTTTTTCTTTTTCGTCAGCAGAAATGCTATCCATACCGCTTGTGAGTTTAAGCATTTTTAATTTACGAAGTAATGCTTTATCCAACAACTCTGCGGCGGTTTCAATATCGGCAAGTCTGATTAAAATCTCAGGCAACTGTGATTCATATTCTTTCCTTATGGAAAGTTGATTTATTATATCTTGAGCTTCTTCCGCCTTAATATATTTACTTTCAACAGTATCACCGTTGCGAGTTTGCAAATATAAATATTGCTTACCGCCAATCGTCTTTTTAGAAATATATCCCTTTGGCAAAACACTAAGCTTTTGCTCAATTTCAAGTTTTGTTGCAAGTAATTCTTTATACTCAAAAATAATATCAGTCATACTATTACCTCCTGATTACTAATAGTATATCATAAAATAACCTACAAATCAACAATTAATTGAAAATTTGTAGGTTAATTTTGTTTGGCGGGAAAATTCTTCGTAAAACCGCAAAATCCTATGTTTCTGTATATATTACCAATATTAGGAAATTATATAATTATAAAATTATGAAAGCAAGGTTGGTTAATATAGGATATTTTAAAGGTTGGTACTTTAAATGCAGTACAAAGGACAAAACAATTGCATTTATACCTGCGTATCATTATAGCAATAACAAAAAATCTGCTTCTCTACAGATAATAACCGATGAAAAAGCTTTTAATATACCTTTTGAAAAATTAGAGTATACCGAAAAACCGTTATATGTAAAAATAGGTAATTGTATCTTTTCTGAGAGAGGAATAACCCTGGATTTTCAGAGTAATGATTTAACACTTAAAGGAGTACTTGATTTTAAAGACTTTTCTCCTATCGGCTATGATATTATGGGACCTTTTAAGTATGTACCGTTTATGCAATGTAGACACAGCGTATACAGTATGCGTCATAAAATAAATGGTCAAATTACGGTAAACGATCAACTTTACAAATTTGAAAATGGTATAGGATATGTTGAGGGTGATCGCGGACATTCTTTCCCGAAAAAATATATTTGGACACAATGTTGTTTTAAAAACAACTCACTGATGTTATCGGTAGCGGACATACCTTTTTTAGGAATTCATTTTACAGGTATTATCGGTGTAGTTTTCATTAAAGGAAAGGAATATAGAATTGCAACCTATCTTGGCGCTAGAATAAAACAAGTTGACAAAAACACGGTTACAGTAAAGCAAGGAAGTTTTGAGTTTACTGCCAAGTTATTAAATAAGAACGCACAACCACTGGCAGCGCCCACGAACGGTAATATGTGCAGAACGATACACGAAAGTGCAGCTTGTGAAGCATATTATCATTTTTCGCATAAAGACAGAGTATTATGTGAATTCACCACAGATAAGGCTAGTTTTGAATTTGAATATAATTGAGCTAAGACCACAGACGCATTTCGTCTGTGGTCTTAAATATTAATGAGCTTTTTCAATTTGATTTTCT
>JAZNLA010000019.1:0-16175 GCA_045578845.1 Acutalibacteraceae bacterium
TATCTTCCTTTTAAAAGAAGTTTGACCCCATATCTGTATGTTAAATTGACTGATTTTATCTGTACTTTTTTTGACATTAAAGAATAAATTTCCTGAGAAGTAATTTCTTTAATAAACTCAGTAAAACAAGCATAGTTTTTATCTTCTTTTGCTTTATGTGCAGCTGTTAAAACATAACCAAACAAAAAGCCGATATGCGAAGAATACAGTTTTGAAATTTCGTATTCGTTTAAATCTGCAAACTTTAAAAAACGCTGTTCCCATTCCCACAATTTTAAATAAATTGCATAATCGGAAAGTTTAGCGGTAGTAGTAATGCTTCCTTCTGTTTTTCTGTAGTAATACAAGACCTCATCTAAATAAACAATTTTTTCCGCTCTTGAAACCAACGGAAAAGACTGAAATTTATCAGTAGCACGTCGGACAGTTTTCCAAGGTGTATAATCTTCGTCTTTATCAAAAACTTCTCTTTTGATAACCTTTTGACACATACTGTTTATATCGTCATTAAACAATAAACGTTTTAAAACTGCTTGTTTATCTTGTGATTTTTCACTTTCAAATGGTGCTTTAAATACGACCGATTTTCCGTCGGTACCTATACATTCAAGATTATATATAACCATATCCGCATTGGTTTTCAATATAACTTTATTCAATAGTTCCAAAGCATTATTTTTAAGCCAATCATCAGCATCAACATTAACTATGTAATCCCCGTCGGCAAGTTCATAACCTTTACGCCTTGCTAAAAGCAGACCTGCATTTTCCTGTGTGAAAATTTTAAACTTACCCATATATTTTTCTTCATAACTTTTACAGATTTCAAGTGTATTATCGGTCGAACCGTCATTAACAACTATAATATTAAAATCGTTGAAAGTTTGATTTAACAGAGAGTCAAAACATTGTTCTATATATTGCTGCACATTGTATGCGGCAACAACAATACTGAATTTCATTTGTTTTTTGTACTCCTTTTATTTAAATATTTTATAAAAGAATAAAATAATCTTATTTGACGCAAATATATAAGTCTAAATCCTATTTTAACAGTTTTGGACACAATATTTTTATCGGATTTTTTCCACAAAGTTTTAACAAAATCATCTTTTGAAAGTTGTTTTGAAAAATTTAGTAATTTTTCTTTATCTTGTTTATTATCAACTGCCGAAAAGGCTTCAAACAGTCTTCTGCCGATGCTGTTGATATGTTTCGCTGACAATATAGATATTTCAATATTACTAAAGGAATATTTTTCATAATATTCAGTTTCTTGTTGAAATACAGTTTTTACCGATATAATTCCTTTTAACAAATTATCCAAACTTACTTTTTTTGTTATACTTTGACCATTATAGCGATAATAATAGTACGCCTTATCCAAAAACACTGCTTTTTTACAATTATACAGCAGAGGCAATGATTGTAAATGGTCTTCTGCGTTGCTCACAATCCCGCGATATCGGTCATAATCGGAATCTATGTTAACTATCGAACGGTGTGCGATTTTTTGAACTAAAGAGGTCATAAAACCACCAAGCAATTGTTGACGGTACAATAATTTTTTGTTGTCAGCCTCGAAAATTTGACCGTCTGAAAACGGTAAACGAGAAACGAACTCATCATTTTTATTTAATTGACCATATGTTATCTTTATAATTGCCATATCGGCAGAATTTTTTATCAAAGCCTGTTTTATATCTGATAATGCATTCGGAAGTAAATAATCATCCGAATCCAAATGAACAAAATAATCCCCTTTTGCCTCTTTTATCGCACGGCGTCTTGTAAGTAAAAGTCCCTCGTTTTCCTTATGTATTACTCTTATAACAGAAGAGTATTTTTCTGCATATTCATCACATATTTTTCCGCTAGAATCGGTCGAACCGTCATCAACCAAAACAATTTCATAATCTTTCTCATCTTGAGATAAAACCGACTCAATGCATGTAATTAAGTATTTTTCAACATTATATACAGGAATTAAAACACTGAAAAACATAAATATACCTCTTTAAAACTATTACTTATCAGGAAGTTTAATTAAATCACCTAACCTCTTATTCCATTCAGGCTCAAAAGGTACTGTCCCGCCGTCATTATAAAAGGTCATTTCGCCAAAATATATTTTATTATTTATATTGTAAAAATCAACACGGACATGCGGTATTCCAAGAGAAAGTTTTTTCGCATATTCTATCATCTTTTCCAACCCGTCAGGCTTAACAGGTGCTTTTTCAGCATTTTTGAAAATACGGTGAGTTATATTCAAGTGATTCCACATTGTGTCAAAATAATCATACTTTACACATCCGTTTTCTCTTGACAGTGCCAATACTATTTCAGGACTTGAGTCAAAACAAAAGAATTTATAATCAATAAGTCTTTCATCACCGAGTTCTGACATATACTCTTCAGCAATAATTCTGGGTTTAATCCCCTTATACGCCGTTTCACGCTGTCTTTTCCAATAATCGCATTTTAATTGTTCTTTAAATTTCTTTTTTATATTTTCACAGTCGAGATTATTTTTATCGGTGCAAATTACCGAACTGCCGGAATCGTGAGAACATTTTAACACAAATTTATCGGGCAAAACCGAAAAATCAATTTCTTCAGGCGAATCCCATGCAGAGATAAGCGGTATAATGTTAAGTTCAGGGTCATCAACATACTGTCTAATGTACTGTTTTACTGTATATTTATCTGTGAAATTTTTATAATTTTCACGACAGCCGTATAGTTTCAACCAATTTATTTTATCAGTAAATGTTTTAGGATTTTTAAGGTCTAATTTTTCGCCGTTTATACTGCGATAATAACATTTTAAAAACAATTTGTCCGGCACAATACTTAGCACATGTCTGTCAAAGGCCACTACCAGTCGCCAAGGCTCGGTTACGTATTTCATTATTTTGTTAATAATATCTATCATTCCTTAATTTATCTGAATAATTTTTATTTTTTCAGTTGATTTATTTTAGTCTTTACTAAATACAACGGATGTATAACGCAATTTTTTGCCAAAAACCAAACAAATGACAAATAAAAGCCTCTACCCCCCCCCGCTGAATTATTTAATGCTTCTTTCCACCAGTATTTTGAAAATCCGGTTAACCTTGACCAAGGTTTATGACGTCCAACGAAGTGAATTATTGCAGTATCATCATTTACTGAAACTTCATTTTTACGGACTTGGCAATTATATTGATGTTTATCCACATACTTTACTTTTCCTTGATATAAGTAATTTAATATATCTTGGTCAGGGAATTTAATTTTATCTTTCAAATTAAATGAGGTATCTAAAATTTGTTCTATTGAAGTGTTTTTTCGTAAAGCATCTAAATTAAACAATATAACGCCCGAATTAAAATACCTGTGTTCAGGTGAAAGTCCCAAATTATCTTTATGCTGCCTCATTATTTCACGTTTACACATATTATCTGTACAGGCCACCACCCAATTATCATCAAAGGACTGGTAATAAAACTCAGATAAATCTTTCTTAATTACAATATCAGCGTCAAGATAAAGAACACGGTCCAAATCATTTGGAAGAAGAAACTGTGCCAAAACTCTATTATATACTTCAATACTCCATTGTGTCGGGACAGGCATATCACTGAAATTAGTTTTATTTATATCAATGATATGTAATTTAACATCATCCAATTTACTTAACCTTTTATTAAATTTTCCTAAAAATTTACTATCTATTGAACTATTTAAAAAATACACATCTATGTTTTCGCTATTATATCTTCTAAGTGAACTAATCATGACAAACGCCGGATTTAAAAACGGTTTATTTGCTGATATTAAAATATTCACATTTTACTCTCCCTTTGAATTTTATTGATAATTTTTAAAACAAAACTTTTGCAGTTTTAAATGTATTTAAAACTAACATATCAGGCCGTAAGTATTTATTATAATAGATTGAATTGTTAAGTTTTATTTCATATAGAAGTTTAGGGTCATTAATTAATCTATCTACTGCTTCTATGCACGAATCGGCGTCGGTAAATTCAATATAATTTTTCTCCGCTTCGAAATGTCCGCCGTCAGAATAAAAGAGTTTTTCTTGAACTATAGCCTTAGACGCTGCTACATATTCAGCAGTTTTCCAACCTGTGCTTTTATGCAGTCCCAAAGTACCGATGCAAATATCACATGATTGCATATTCTTTAAATATTTTCCTCGTTCGGTAATATTTTTGGGAATAATTAAATCAGGTGCCAAAGTCTGCGACAGTTTTGTATCTTTAAGACCGCCAATAAATCTATTTTCGTAACGTTCCTTTAAAACACGAACAATTTTAATCCTGTCAGAGTTTAATTTTTCTACGTTTTTATCTATATTTGACTCCGGGTCCCAAACCTGTGTAAAGAAGCAAATTTTAAAATTTTCGGCGGGATTTTTGATTTTAGTTTCAAATCTTTCGGGTGTAAACCACGCAAAAGGTTTAATACCCAATATATATTTTACAATTTCTTTTAAACTTAAATTTGAATACGGATTACCGATACAACTTACATCATAATTCATTCCCAACGGATAAATCTTGTCTTTTAAATCCGGAAACAACTCGGTATTTTTATCTTCAGAAAAACTTCTTTTAAAATAAAAATCGGAGTTTTCGATATAATTTCTCATACTGTCGATTGCAAGATAACCGTCCATCATATCATAAATAATACGTTTTCCGCCGGCTAAAACTTCGACAACCGCTATGTGTTTATACATGGGATTGTTAAAACAATTATTTATATTAAGACTAAAACCGTTTTGCTTAGAAAGTAAAATCAAACCGGTTAAAATTTGACTGCAATGATGTGCATTTGAAATTAAGTTAACAGTAATATCCATATTAACTCCTCTTTACATAAGGTAACAATTAAATATTTTTATAATTTCCTCGCCAAATTTCTATATATTCTTTACAAACATTACGGTTGTCCCAATCCGACATATCAATATATGTCTTTTCATTTCCATGCTCGTTTCTGTAGGTAATAATCGAATCTGCCCATTTTTCGGCACCGAGTTCCAATGCCAAAAACTGACACAGACCGCAATCAGTTGCCTTCCAAACGTTTTCCGAAATAAAACACGGAACACCCATTGCCTGTGACTCTAAAGCGACATTCGGCAGACCTTCTCTTAAAGACGGTATAAGCATATAATCCGACTCAGACAATGCTTTTGGGACATCTGCATCTTTAGGCAAAAATTCAACATAATTTTCTAAATTACCAGAGTTTATGATTTCATTAATTTGGTCAATATATGTAGGGTCATCTAAAGAAAACCCGATAATCGTCAACCTCGACTCATAACCTTTATCCAAAAGCGATTTAAGAATTTCAATAGAAAAGCACTGATTTTTACGTTTTGAAAATGTACCTATTTGAATAAGTCTTATATCATCATGCGGGACATTAGGATATTTATGAGGATTTAAGCGTTCAAGGCTTATTGTAGGATTTTTTATCACCCTACCGCCGTATTTTCCATACAAATAATCCGCGGCTTTTTCAGATACAGCAAGTTTTACGGTTGCAGATTTTTGTATACGTTTGGCACACCAATTAAAATACCACTTAAAAAACCAATGCATGCGTTCCGGCTTGTCCACATGACTTTGTACAACACGAACAGGTACACCGGCTTTTTTAGCCGCTTCTGCCGCCGCCGCACAATAGTACAGTGATTTACAATGAACAACATCATAATTATGTTCTTTTAAAAATGCAATTAGTTTATTTTTAAAACTGAAATTGTTTCGTATTAAGTTTACTGCACAGGCTAATCTTCCATTTCCCACATCAATAGGCAAGTGGTATATATTACCGTATTTCTTAAATTCTTCTTCATGGAAACCTATATCCGCACTCTGGACTAAAACATCAATTTTTGCATTATCAGGTGAAACAACCTTGGCAAAATTCATAATACCTGATTGTACACCGCCGATTTCCATACTGCCCATGATAAATAATACTTTGAGTGGTTCCATGTGTTTCACCTCTAAACTTTAAGAATAAATATTTTTTTGAACATATCTCTGTGCGATTTTTTTCTTTATAATGATAATTCTCTGTTTGAAATTCTTTTGTTTTTTTAATTTATTCAACAAATCAATAAATTTTTTCTTAATAGAACGATTACTTGGATTTGCAGAATCTACAGGTAATGTATCTTTATTTGAAGACAGTTCCTTGATTTTTTCTGCTGTCAATAAAGAGTCTTTAACTATAAACTTATCTTTAGTTATAAAAAATCCTTGCGGTTTTAATTTATCGGCATTAATTGACTTTGGTTTTTTACCTTGGAAATGCAGGTACATATACTCTTCGGTCTTCAAAGAATTATCATTATCTATATACGCCCTGTAAACTCCTCCGTTTTCCCAATAAAAAACTTGATATTTATAATTCTTAATACCGCCTGCAACAAATTCTTTAGAACGCCAGTCCAAATTCAAAAAGTGTTCATCTAAATATGTTTTTACACCGTTTTTTAAGGTTATGTACATCATTCCGCTCTGTTCGTCAAAACCGTAAACATAATCATCGGAATACACCTTTTTATAACTAAACATTCCGCGTTTCATAAACAGGTGATTTACTGTATCATCGTTATGGTAAAGAGAAAAATGACCGAGGTATCCGATTCTGTCATAACTTTCTAACATATCGTCAGTAATATATTTATCTAATCGGCCCCATAAGATATCAATATCACCATAACCCCAAAAATCATAATCTTTCACATAATCGTAAAATATTAAACCATACGCGGGTTTATAGTCACAAAGTTTATACGGGAATCCCAGTGCAGCATTAAAACCCATAGTTTTACTTATTTTTTCCTTGAGTTCAGAAAGGGTTGTATTTAAAATTTTTATATGTTTTTCAACATAAAAGGGCGTCATATCAATATCGGTTACAATAAGAAAATTAAATCTTGAATCTTTTAATTGATTTACCGTACACAGCCATTCAGAAAACCACTCAGGAGTTTTACCGAAATAAGGATGAATCATTAAAATTTTTTTCATAATTTCTCCTACAATCAATAAATATTATTAAATCACCTTATATGTTAATTACAGCAAAAATTAAAATATTCCAAAATCCGTAACGTGAAAAAGTATTAAGACTCATAGCGGCAATTAAAGATAAAATTATACACGCTTTTGTTAAATAGTTGTCATTTATCTTTGATTTATTCCAACAAAAATGTACTAATTTTCCTATTGCAAAAAGACCGAATAAACCGGTAGAAGTTAATAAAGATACATAATCGTTATGGGTAGCAGGAGGCCATCTGGTGCCGTAAAAAATCGAGTACGAACTGCTTTCCACACCGTAACCTCCGCCTATCAAAATCATATACGGATTTTCAATAAGCATTTTAAAATACTGAAGCCATATATCTGATCTTCCTGAATTACCGCTGAGCGAATCCGCATTATTATATCTATTTATTATATATTCAGTTAATATAGAATTGTCAGATAAAATGTAAAATGTAAATACAAGTATAAAAACAATCCACATTACTTTTTTAAATGTAAAACCGGGATATAATTTGAACAATAAATATATAAATGCAACTAAAGTCGCAATAATACCGCCTCTTGAACCTGTGGAATACATACCAATTTGAATAATTATAATTGATACAATATTAAAAACTTTTAACCATGTTTTACTTTCTTTTTTGAAATTATCAAATGCAAATAAAACAGCAACACCAATATTAACAGACAGTAAATTTTGGTCTGATGATTTATCGTTCATTCCGACGGAAATGGTTGCTCGTAACTCTTCGCCGCTTAGCATACCGTTAATCAACAATACAGCATATATCAACGACGCTATAATTAAAGAATATCTTATTAACCGTTTTTCTCTTGCGGTAAATGGATATGTTGAACACATCAAAAACATTATAAGATGTGAATAAATCGTTATAAATGATGATATTGTACCGGAACGGTTACTCGACCAAATTGCAGTCAATCCTATCCATACAGCAAAAACAAGTACAATATTCACTATCTTTTTTTCAAAGCAAATATTTTTGTAGCCTAACATCATAACCCCGATAATTAAAACAACAAGATATTTTGTTACTGTTCCACCGGACGAGGTTAATAATGCCTGATGTATGGGAGTTAGTGCCACATACACAGCAAAAAGAAGGGCTACGAGCGATATTCTATTTTCTTTGACAACGTTATTACAATTTTTCAATGTAACATTTCCATTGTTCAAAAACTCGTCCCCCTCTGAATTCTTCTGCTTTTTTCTTTGATTTATATGATAACTCATTAATTAAATCATCATTATTAAGTATCAATGACATTTTTTTTGCTAAATCATTCACATCGCCGACTTTTACTAAGAAACCGTTTTTTTGGTCTTCAAGCAATTCGCGGGCACAACCGCCGTCACAATCGGTAAGTAAACACGGAAGACCTAACGTCATTGCTTCCATAATTGCATTAGACAGTCCCTCATATTCTGATGCATGTACAAATAATTTTGCATCATATATCTTTACGGCAACATCATCAACCTTGCCTGCAAGACAAACTCTATTTTCAAGGCCTAATTCATTTATGCGTTGTAATAACTCCTGTTTACACGGTCCGTCACCGTATATTATTAAATCATCATGAACTTTATCATGAATTTTATTGAAAGCATTTATAATATCAATATGCCGTTTTAAGGGCACCAAACGGCCTACAGCAACAATTCCATTACGAACTTTCGGTTGTTCAAATTCAAAAAAACGCTCATCTATAGGGTTATAAATAATAGTGCATTTTTTTTGAATACTCTTCGGAAACCATATTTTCTCTTCGTTAGTTTGACAAATAATACCATTCGCACGTCGGTAAAGTGTTTTCGCTAAAAAAGCGTAAACCTTACCGGCATATTCATGCTTGCAATCACTTATAATTGTAATAACTTTTTTACATTTAATACCGATTGTCGAAAAAAGCAAACGAAAATTTGCTTCAGGTGACGTTGATACAACAAAATCGGGTTTTTCCGACTTGATTATTTTTCTAAGAGTCTTAGTACGTCTGATATTTTTCTTTAAAAATCCATCTTTTATTTCATTTTCTTCAATAGAATATCTTTTTACATTAGCATCAAGAGTATATTCTAATGATGCTTTAAAAGAAGTTACAAAAACAGTTTTGTAACCTGTTTTATTAAATTCATTTGCCAAAACCGAAAAAACACGTTCTGCACCACCGCGGTTGAGTGAATTTATGTAAAAAAGAATCTTTTTTTGCATTTGAAGTCAAATCTCCTTGTTAAATTGCTTCGTTATAACATTTTTTATAAAAATCGGATAACCATTTTGATGTTTCAAACACATCATAACCTGCATTTACGATGGTTTCTTGCATATTATGTCTTTCTGATTTTTTTATTTCAACTATCATTTTAAATATTTTATCACACCAAATCATCTCATCATCCGATAAAGAAATACTTGTCACAAGTTCACTTAAACAAACTTCATTGGTAACAGATGACGAAACAACACAAGGAAGACCGGATGCTTGTGCTTCAACAACAGAAACCGGCAGTCCCTCCCAAAGAGAAGGGAACAAAAACAAATCCATAGCCATCAATACTCTGTTTACATCACTGCGAGAACCTGCAAGTTTCACACAGTTATTTAAACCAAGTTCACATATTTTCCCTTCAATCTTGCTACGCAGTTCTCCGTCGCCTACTAATAATAGTTTGCAATTTGAATCTTTATCGTGCAATTCTTTGAAAATTTCAAGCAAAAACATATGATTTTTAGGCTCTGAAAAACGTCCAACGTGTCCTATTACGAAATCACTGTTTAAATAATTAAACTCACTTCGTACTTCGTGTGCAACTGACTTATCATAAACATATTTAGATGTATCAATGGCATTTCTCATATTTATATATCGATCTGTCGAACAAATCTTTTTACCGAACAGCCATTCGCCCGCAACTTGAGAACAACCCATAAAATAATCAGATATATACCTAATAGGACACTGATACAAATTTTTAACAAGTGCACTTATACCGCAGCCCGAAGATGTACTGTGACTATGCACAATAGTGGTACATCCATATTTTTTGGCAATTTTTAAAATTATTGCCGCAGTGCTTCTTATATGACTGTGTATAACTTTGTACTCGGGGTGTTCTTTGAAAAACAAATTCCACCAATTTTTATAGATAAAATGATTTTTACCATTATATTTTGGTGCCTTAAAAATACGTCCGCCAAGTTCGGTTATTTCCCGGTCATAAGCACCTTCACCCGAATTATGAACTACAAAATCAAACTGAATTTTACTCTTATCAATAACTCGGTAAAGGTTCATAACCATGGTTTCCGCACCGCCGCGGTTCATAAGTCCCATAACCTGAAGAACACGAATAGGTTCAGTCATACAGCACTTTCTTTCGTTATAAGTTTTCTTTATACCACTGGATTGCAGCAGAAATTCCGCGGTCAAAATCCCATTCGGGGTCATAACCAAGTAGCATTTTTGCCTTTGTTATATCCGCATTACTATGCTTAATATCGCCTTTACGGTCAGGACCGAAATTAGGTTCAATATCAACATTAAGTGCATTAGTGAGTCCGTAATAAATATCTATAAGATATTCACGTCCGCCATAGGCAATATTATATGCTTGTCCGTCTGCTTCTGAGGGTGCCAAGCACGCCTTTAAATTTGCCTCAATTACATTTTCAATATAAGTGAAATCACGGCTTTGTTTACCGTCACCGTTAATTGTGGGAACTTCGCCGTTTATAAGCATTTTAATAAACTTCGGTATTACCGCAGCATACGCTCCGTCAGGTGTTTGACGGCGGCCGAATACATTAAAATAACGCATACCGATAGTAGGCAATCCGTAATGCATTGTATATTGTTTTGCCCATTCTTCATCACAACGTTTGGTAAGTGCATACGGTGATAATAGATTGCCTTCCCTTCCCTCAGTTTTAGGCAAATTAGGCTCATCACCATAAACACTTGAACTTGATGCATAAACAAACTTTTTAACACCGTTTTGACGAGCAGCCTCAAGCATATTAAGTGTACCCTGTATATTGTTAAGACTGTAAAACAAAGGCATTTCCAGAGAACGCGGAACACTTCCCCACGCGGCTTGATTAAGCACATAATCAACACCCTCGCACGCCTTCATACAGGTATCAAGGTCCTTAATGTCACCTTTAATAAACTCATAATTAGAATTATTTAAAAACAAATCAACATTTGACTGTTTACCCGTTGATAAATCATCAAGGCAACGCACCTTATAACCCAAATCTAAAATTGCTTCGCATAGATTACTGCCGATAAAACCGGCACCGCCTGTTACTAAAAAGAGGGTGTTTTCGGGAAATTTCAAGTGTTTATAACCCATAATTACAATCTCCAATACAAATATCCGGCTTTTTCATAAGCCTTACGGTCAAGAAGACCCTTAATATCGGCAAGTACCTTTTTAGAGTTATCGCATGATTTAAACATCTTATCAAAATCATATTCTGTAAGTTCTTTAAATTGTTCGTGGGCAACCGCCAAAATAACAGCATCACAGTCTTTAATATCACTTATATCAGCAAATTCCATACCGTAAAGACGCTTTGCTTCTTCAATATCGGCTGCTGGGTCGGCAACGGTTGCAGTAATACCGTACTCCATTAATTCGTTATAAATATCAATAATTTTTGTGTTACGTGTATCGGGACAGTTTTCCTTAAAAGTGAATCCTAAAATAGCAACCTTGGCTGTTTTAATCGGACAGTCGGCTTTTATAAGATTTTTAACAACACTTTCGGCAACATATTTTCCCATATCATCGTTAATTCGTCTGCCCGAAAGAATAACCTGACTATGATAACCTAACTGCTCAGCCTTGTATGTAAGATAATAAGGGTCAACACCAATACAGTGACCGCCAACAAGACCGGGGTAGAATTTAAGGAAATTCCACTTTGTACCTGCTGCTTCTAAAACAGACTTAGTATCAATTCCCATTTTATTGAAAATGATTGACAATTCATTCATAAAAGCAATATTTATATCTCTTTGGCTGTTTTCAATAACCTTGGCAGCCTCGGCGACCTTGATTGAAGGTGCTCTGTGCACACCTGCATCAACAACAATTTCGTAAACACTTGCAACTTCTTCAAGTGTTTCTTCATCCATACCCGAAACAATTTTAGTAATTGTATTGAGGCGATGAACTTTATCACCCGGATTGATACGCTCAGGTGAGTAACCGACCTTAAAATCGACACCGCATTTAAGACCCGATTCTTTTTCCATAATCGGAACACAAATATCCTCGGTTACACCCGGATAAACCGTTGATTCAAAAACAACTATCGCACCTTTTGTTAAATTTCTTCCGACAATACGGCTTGCACCTTCCACAGGAGTGAGGTCAGGTGTGTGGTCATCGTTAACGGGAGTCGGCACAGCGACAATGTGAAATTTCGCATCGCGAAGTCGGGTTTCATCGGCAGTAAATTCTACTGTCGTATTTTTAATAACATCGTCACCCACTTCGTTAGTTGGGTCAATACCCGACTTATAGGTTTCAATCTTTGCTTTGTTCAGGTCGTAACCTATAACCTTAACACCTCGTTTTGCAAATTCGATCGCTATAGGCATTCCAACATATCCAAGTCCTACGAGTGAAATTGATTCTTCTTGTGATTTAATTTTTTCAAAAAGTTTCATTTTTATCTCTCCTGGTTTAAATGTTTATTTATATATTGAAGATATGTATTAACAACAATTTTTCGGTCAAACTCATTTTCCATTTTTTTACGTGCAGACATACCCATTTCTTCTTTTTCAATATAACTTAAATTGATAAACTTTTTAACACATTCGACTAATTCATCAACATTTTTTACTTCAAAGCTAAATCCCGTTTTGCCTTCGTCAAAGGTCTCAATACATCCCGGTATATTACTTGCAATAACGGGACGTCCGCAAGCACTTGATTCTAACAAAACATTTGACATTCCCTCATGGTGAGATGGATGAATAATGCAATGATGCGTTTTAATTAACGAATCAACATCATTACTGAATCCTATATGTTGTACTAACCCTTTGATCTCAGCCGACTCAACCGCTTTACGGCATTCATCTTCTTCGTAATCGCCTACTATTGTAAAAGTAACATTTGGGTATTGGTTTTTGATTATTTCCGCACAGGATAAAAGTTCATAAATTCCTTTATCGTGCATTATCCTCATAATAGACAAAAAACGGATTTCTTCGGTTTCAGCCGGATATTCACAGTAAGGGTGCATCAAAACATCGACTCCCGAACCGGGAATCAAACACCTATTATCACCGACGACTTTATGTTCATGCATAAAATTCATATTGAACATATTTTGAAAAAAAGTACACTGTGCATTCTTAATTCCTATACGGTACAAAAAAAGAGAAATTTTTTGCAAAATACCGGGATTTTGAATGCTTGTACCTAAACCTGTAATAGTGGCATAATACGGTGTCTTGGTTACGGTACACGCAAATCCTCCATATACATTTGGTTTAATTGTATAGGTTAACACACAGTCCGGCTTATTTTTTAAAATAATTTTCAAATAAGAAAAAAACAACTTAATATCCTTTATAGGATTTATACCGCGTCTGTCAACATTTATCTCGATAAAATTGCAACCTATATCTTTAATTTTATCGACAAACTCGCCATTCGGTAACGCTACGGTAACATCTAAATTTAACGAGATAAATTTTTCCAACAGTTCTTTGCGGAATTTATAAAGACCAACATCATTATTGGAAAGAATCAAAATTTTATTTGATTTTTCTGCTTGGCACTCCGACATAAGTTCCTTTCTCCTTAATATCATTTATTACAACCGAACCTATACCTATCGTACAACCACCGCAAATTTCAATGTTATTTTTAATTAAAGCACCAAGACCTATATGTGTTGTTTCACCGACAGTCACAGTTCCCCCAAGTGTAGCATTTGGAGAAATATGAACATAATCATTTAAATAATTATCATGCTCAACTATTGCACAAGTATTGATAATACAATGTTCGCCTATAAAAGCACAAGCATTTATAACAGCACCTGCCATAACAACCGTACCTTTACCGATAACAGTATTTAAGCCTATTTGTGCTGACGGATGAATTAAAGTAACCCAATTAACACTATATTGCTTTGAAATACTCTTACGGATTACATTATTTCCCACAGCAATTACAAAATCGGTCTTACCGTCATTTAAGGAGTTCAAAATTTCAGTAGTACCGATAATCGGAAAACCTATGCATTCACCCTTTTCGTTGTCATCAACGAAAGAGATGTCTTGGTATCCGTTTTTTATCGCTATGTCGGCGATCACCTTGCCGTGACCGCCACATCCGACAATTACAAGTTTATTATGCATTTAACTTTTCCTCGCTTTTACTGCCCATGAATTCCTCCATAGTAACAGACGTATCTGATGAAATACCATCCCTCTTAAAAAACGCTTTAATAACGGTTATGTAAATAATTTTGACATCAAGAAAGAAATTTATATTTTGGACATATTCGACATCTAATCTGAATTTTTCTTCCCAAGAAGCATTGTTTCTTCCGTTGACCTGTGCCCAACCGGACAATCCGGGTCTTACATCATGCCGATGTCTTTGTTCATCGTTATACAAAGGCAGATACTTAACCAAAAGAGGTCTTGGCCCGACAACACTCATATCGCCTTTTAGAATATTAAATGCTTCAGGTAACTCATCAAGACTTGTGGAACGAAGTATTTTCCCGAATTTTGTCAACCTTAAATCATCCGACAGTAATTCACCGTTTTCATCGCGTTTATCGGTCATAGTGCGAAATTTATAAAGTTTGAAAATTTTCTCATTTTTACCCGGTCGCTCTTGCTTAAAAATTACAGGACTTCCGAGTTTTATACGAACAAGTATTGCTACAATTAAATACAACCATGAAAAAACTATGATTGCCAATAAGGCACAAACTATATCTAAAATTCGCTTTATGTATCTCTCGTATATCCCCTTTTTCATAACTCACCTAATTAAAACATTTTTTAATTGTTTCAATAATTATATCCTGTTGTTCCTCGGTCATTTTATTATCACTCGGCAGACATAACCCTCTATCAAAAATATCCATACCGACATCTTGACCATCAAAAGAAACAAACAAATTGTTTTTATAAATCGGTTGAGCGTGCATGGGTTTCCAAATCGGTCTGCCCTCAGCGTTAATATTATTAAGAGCCTCTAAAATTTCAGTTGGACATGATTTGCCTTTTTCGGTTTTGTATGTCGCTGAGCATTCAGTTCTGACCTGATTGCACATTGCATCTTTATCTATCAATAAGCAGGAAAGCCAAAAATTCGGTTCCATAATATCCTCAATATAAGGATTCATTTGTACAGGTAAATCCTTAAAACCTGCTTTATATCTTTCATAAATTGCCTTTTTACTTGTAATATGTTCATAAAGATAAGGGAACTGACCGCGTACTACACCGGCAATTACATTACTCATTCGATAGTTATATCCCAAATCTTCATGCTGATACCAAGGTGCGTTTTCTCTGGACTGAGTCGACCACTTGCGAGCCTTATCAGCCGCTTTTGAATCATCGGTTAACAACATACCGCCCGATGAGCCGGTAATAATTTTGTTTCCATTGAAAGAAATTGCATTATATGTTCCGAATGTTCCGGTTTGTATACCCTTGTATGTTGCTCCTAAAGACTCAGCCGCATCTTCAACAATTACTGCATTATGTTTATCGGCAATAGCACAAATTTCATCCATTTTTGCAGGTGTACCGTAAAGATTTGCAAGGACAATAACCTTAACATCGGGAAATTTCATAAATGCCTTTTCAAGTGCTTTTGGGTCCATATTCCAAGTGTCGTATTCACTATCAATAAAAATCGGTTCAGCCTTTTCATAAATAACGGGATTAACGGTTGCGGCAAAGGTCATATCGGTACAAAAAACCTTATCTCCTGCTTTTACACCGGCAAGTTTTATAGCCAAATGAAGAGCCGATGTACCGCAAGACAATGCAACTGCA
>JAZNLA010000020.1:0-2435 GCA_045578845.1 Acutalibacteraceae bacterium
CCTGCTCTTCACGGTTAAAAATAAGCAGCCCACAGTCACTGTGTCGACATCTGATATCAATTCCGTCTTTTTCGAGCAACTCATAAAGTAAATCAGTACCCACTTTACCTAAATCGCCCGTAATTACCAAATCATAATCATGCAGCGTTGTATTTGTATCTTCTAAAAAATGCTTTATGGTAGATGCAGCAGACGGGGAAAATGTCAAGAGAACACCATAAATTTTTTGAAATTTATTTTTTCCTTTGTTTAAGCGGGTTTCGGGAGATTATTTATGGGTGCTGCTATGGGTAGGTAGATGTGAAAGGTAGACCATACGCTAATTTTTTGCTATAATATTAAAAAAGTTCTTGACTATTGGCACCCTATTGATTATACTATAACGATTTAACCACGATGTTAAATGGGTTGGTATGGGCAAAGAAGGAGAAAAGTTTATGTATCATTACATCAAGGACAAAGAGTTTTTAGGAAGAATGAAAAATCTTTGTTCAGACATTATGAATCAACTCAAACAACAAATCAATAATGACTCGGTTATGCAGGTCGATATCCATTTGGTTGGTAGCGGTGCAAAGAATCTCATAACTCAAAATGCAAATGAACCGATAGATCTCGACTATAACTTGTGCATCCTTAAATGCCGTGGCATTAACATTAATGACGGTGAAACAATAAAGGAGTATATTCGTGAACAGTATAATATCGTATTAGATAGGAATGAATTAGATGACTGTCATGATTCGAAATCTGTTCTGACTTCCGGTGAAATATATTTCACCCAAGGTAATCCTACTAGATTCAGTATTGACCTCGCCATTACACATGAGGATAAATATAATGTTTGGCATAGATTAATCCACGAAAAAACAGGGTTTACATATAATGATAAGTGGTTTTGGAATGAAACACCTCACTCGAAAGACTTAACGCGAAAGGTTAAAACACTTAAAAATAATGATTGTTGGCTTGAGGTAAGGAAAATTTATCTTGAAAAGAAAAATATGTACCTAAGAAGAAATGATCACAATCACCCATCCTTTATAGTATACATCGAAACCATTAACGAAGTATATGGTAAATATTTCAGATAGATAAAAGCGTGTGCCAAAATGACACACGCTTTAACTTTACGCCGATTTTTTCTTTTTGTCTGGCTTTTCTGGTTCGATAAGTTGCTTGTTGAGTTCGATATATTCAACTGCCTGTTCATAAGCATCTTGAAATTTGAACACAACCTCAATGTCTCCGCCCTCGTGTACGAAAATTTCTTGCACAAGTTCGGTAAGCAACGGTCTTGTTAAAGCCTCAATGTTACCGTACTTCTTAAAATGTGCTACAAAGTCGTTCTCTTCGGTAATACCGTTTTTGAACTCCTCTGCCGATTTATTTAGTGCGGCAATTTTTTCGTCCAGAACACTCAATTTCTCATTTAGCCGTTCCTTTAACACCTGGTACTCATCTTGAGTAATAACGCCACTTTTCCAATCAGGATAAAGGTCGGCAATCATTGCTACCAACTTCTCTCGTTCAGCAACTTGAGAATTCAATGCTTTTTGAATATGACTTGATTCCTTTTTCCTTTTAGCGTTATTATTTATTAATTCAAGCATATCACTCATTGTAACCGCCGTATTAATCATATTTTGAATAGTCAAAAGAACAACCTCTTCCAACTTATCAATGCGGATGGTGTGATTTGTACATGCCGATTTTTTAAGTTTTCGAGCCGTAACACAACGGTAATAGTGATAAGTGCCATACGAGTGCTGGTTGGTCTTTTTATTCATAACACGCTTACAGTCGGCACATCTTACAAGTCCCGAAAACAAATCAACACTGTTTTTCTTGGGACTCTTTCGAATATGCTTGTTAAATAGTGCCTGTGCGTTGTCAAAAGTTTCATGACTGATAATAGGCTCATGGGTTCCCTCGACAATAATCCACTCGTCCTTAGGAATTGCACGGCACTGCTTGATTTTATAACTGTAGGTAGTATTTTTGCCCTGCACCATATCGCCAACATACATTCGGTTTTGCAAAATGCGGCGCACTGAACTGTCGGGCCACAAACCGTCGTTGCTTCTTCCTGACGGATGCCTATAGTTAAGCCCCTTTTGCTTTTTATACATCGACGGATTTGGTATACCCATTTCGTTCAAGTCTTTAGTAATACCTATTATACTTTCACCAGCAATAAAGCGTTCAAAAATCATTCGCACTATCGGTGCTGTTTCCTCGTCAATAATAAGGTGGTGTTTATCATCCGGATCTTTTAGGTATCCGTAGGTCGAAAAAGAACCGATAAACTTACCTTGCTGACGTCTTAAATTCAGCGTACCCCGCACGTTAACAGACGTACTCGCCGCCTGAGATTCGTTTGTAACATTGGTAATACTTAAAGTCAGCAAATTGCTAACCACATTGTTACCTGT
>JAZNLA010000021.1:0-16657 GCA_045578845.1 Acutalibacteraceae bacterium
TCGCGTGCCATTTCATGCACTGTATCATGGATAGCGTCGAGGTTGAGTTCTTTTGCCTTCTTGGCAAGTGCCATTTTGCCTGCAGTTGCACCGCACTCGGCGTCAACACGCATTTCGAGGTTTTTCTTGGTGCTGTTTGTAACAACTTCACCTAAAAGTTCGGCAAATTTAGCAGCGTGTTCTGCCTCTTCATAGGCTGCTTTTTCCCAATAAAGGCCGATTTCGGGATAACCCTCGCGGTGTGCTACGCGTGCCATTGCTAGGTACATACCGACTTCGGTACATTCGCCGTTAAAGTTCTCGCGAAGACCTTGTATAATTTCGGGGTCAACGTCCTTTGCTACGCCTACTACGTGCTCGGCTGCCCAACTGCGGTCGGCTGCCTGTTCTGTGAACTTATCGGCACCTGCACGGCAAACAGGGCAAGCCTCGGGAGCACTGTCGCCATCATGAACATAACCGCAAATACTGCAAACAAACTTTTTCATTTTAAATTTCCTCCGTTAAATAAAAATTTTAATACTGAATTTAAGCGGCACCGCCGCAGGTAGGACATACTCCGCTGAAACTGATGTTTTGACTTTTTATTCGGCAGTCTTTCGGTGTTAAAGACTCAATAACCGAAGAGTCAAGCCATACATCAAGTATTTTACCGCATTTGTCACAGCAAAAGTGACCGTGTACCGAGGTATCACCGTCATAATGCTTTTCTTCGCTGCTAAGTGACAGTTCTTTCACAAGTCCCGCGTTAACAAGCAAGTGCAGTGTGTTATAAACCGTTGTCCGCGAAAAAGCAGGATACAGTTTAATTAAATCACCGTAAACTGTTTCGGCAGACGGATGTGTGCGGTGCCGACACAGATAGTCGTAAACGGCTATGCGTTGTTGAGTAGGTCTTATGCCGCAAGCAATCAGCCTTTCAACTGCTAGTTTTTGTTCCATTCGGCTGTCCTTTCTTGTAATCATTTTAAATTTGTAATGATTACAAATAAATAATACATGATAATAATCACTTTGTCAAGATAATTTTTGAAACAATTTTACAGAAAATTTTTACATTTTTTCGTCAAATGATATTTATTAGACAAAAAAATGCAAACAGCAATTATATGTATCAAAAAATCTTGACCAAAAATGAAATATATGGTATATTTGTAAAGGTTTAAATTTAAAAATCAGCCTTTTGGCTTCATATAAACTTTAACTGACAGAAAGTAGGAGGTAATATGGATTTTATAGGATTTTTCAGTGAAGTATTCACTAATCCCATGTTGTTTATAACCGTAATGCTTACTTTGGGTGTTATATTTGTTAACGGTTGGACCGATGCACCTAATGCTATTGCGACCTGTATCGCTACCCGTTGTATGAAGGTCAGAACTGCCATTATATTAAGTGCAGTTTTCAACTTTTTAGGTGTTTTCATAATGACCAGCGTAAACCAAAAGGTAGCCAACACCATAAGTAAAATGGTTGATTTTAAAGGTAATTCGGAAGAGGCTTTGATAGCACTTTGTGCGGCTTTGTTTTCTATAGTGGTGTACAGTGTCGGTGCTTCGTATTTAGGTATTCCGACCAGTGAAAGCCATAGTCTTATAGCCGGTCTTACCGGTGCTGCTATTGCACTGCACGGCGGTTTCGGCGGTGTAAATATGGGCGAATGGGTAAAGGTTATTTACGGACTTGTGCTGAGCCTTGCTTTGGGTTTTATAACAGGTTGGCTTATCTGTAAACTTATTACAATTGTATTTGCAAGATTTGACCGCAGAAAAACCAATTCGTTTTTTAAAGGTGCTCAGATTTTCGGTGCCGCCGCCATGAGTTTCATGCATGGTGCTCAAGACGGACAGAAGTTTATCGGCGTTTTAATGTTGGGTGTTGCTTTTTGCAACGGTCAGTCCGATTTGGCAGAAAATTTGGCAATTCCCGTTTGGCTTATGCTTCTTTGCAGTATTGTAATGGGTGTCGGCACAAGTGTAGGCGGTGAAAAGATTATAAAGTCGGTTGGTATGGATATGGTAAAACTCGATAAGTACCAAGGCTTTGCCGCTGACCTTTCGGCAGCATTCTGTCTGCTTTTGTCCAGTCTTTTCGGTATTCCCGTTTCTACCACTCATACCAAAACCAGTGCTATAATGGGTGTAGGTGCGGTGCAACGTCTTTCGGCTATCAATTTCGGCGTTGTGAAAGAAATGGTGCTGACGTGGGTGTTTACTTTCCCGGGTTGCGGACTGATAAGTTTTCTAATGGCAAAACTATTCATGTGGATATTCTAAAAATAAAATAATTGTATAGGAGATATAAAAATGGCTAAAAAACAGGACGCTTATTATTTTGATACCTTTGTTGATTGTGTTGACCACGCTTGTAAGGCGGCGAATATCTTAAATAATGCCTTAAAGAATTATAATCCCGATACACTTGAGGATTGTCTTAATAAAATACACACTGAGGAACATTCCGCAGACCATAAGAAACACGAACTGCTTAATGCACTTATTAAGGCATTTATCACACCGATTGAGCGTGAGGATATTTTAACACTCAGCCAAAATATTGATGAAACGGTTGACAAAATTGAAGATGTTCTTATAAGAATGTACTGCAATAATATTGCAGCTGTCCGCCCCGATGCGTTAGAACTTGCCGAACTTGTAGTTCGCAGTTGTGATGAGGTTAAATCTCTTATGATAGAGTTTAAGGATTTCAAACGCTCTAAGCATTTGAAGGAGCATATCATTGAGATAAATAATATCGAGGAAAAGGCAGACGGGCTGTTTGTTAACTGTATGCGTAATCTTCATACTACTTCTACCGACCCGATTGAGATTATCACTTGGCGTGAACTTTACATTTATTTTGAAAAATGCATTGATGCCTGTGAACATGTTGCCGACACCGTGGAAAGTGTTATTATGAAAAATTCTTAAAAAGTAAAGAAAAGAAAACCGTCGTAAGACGGTTTTTCTTAAATTTCATGTGATTTAACACATTATTCATATATTTGTGGTAATATATTACAATGACCATAAATTGGAAGAGGTACATTTATGCTTAAACTGATAAACATTACTAAGGAATATGATTCGGGCGACTCGGTTGTAAGAGCACTTAAAGGTGTAAATATTGAGTTTAGACAAAATGAATTTGTGTCGGTGCTTGGTCAGTCGGGTTGCGGAAAAACGACATTGCTTAATATTATAGGCGGACTTGACAGGTATACGTCGGGTGACCTCATTATAAACGGCAGGTCGACCGCCGAATATAATGACCATGATTGGGATACCTACCGCAACCATTCTATAGGTTTTGTTTTCCAAAGTTATAATCTTATACCGCACCAAACGGTGCTGTCCAATGTAGAGTTGTCGTTGACCCTGTCTGGCGTTTCAAAAAAGGAACGTAAAGAGAGGGCTGTAAAAGCACTGCAAACTGTAGGACTCGGCGACCAAATCAACAAAAAACCTAACCAAATGTCGGGCGGTCAAATGCAACGTGTTGCAATAGCACGTGCCCTTATAAATGACCCTGAAATACTTCTCGCCGATGAGCCTACAGGAGCACTTGATTCGGAAACAAGCGAACAGATTATGCAACTGCTTAAAGAGGTTGCCTCTGACCGACTTGTTATTATGGTAACCCATAACCCCGAACTTGCCGACCGCTATTCTACCCGTATTATAAAACTTTTAGACGGCAGTGTGGTAGGTGACAGCAATCCTTATGACGGCGAAGCGAACGAAGAAAAACCGAAGTTCGCTGAAGAAGCACCAAAGCGAAAAGCCAAAGATAAAGGTACGTCAATGTCCTTTTTTACCGCCTTGTCACTTAGTCTTAATAATTTGCTGACCAAAAAAGGACGTACCTTTATGACCTCTTTTGCCGGAAGTATCGGTATTATCGGTATTGCTTTAATACTGTCGCTTTCAAGCGGTTTTCAAGCGTATATAAACAAGGTGCAGGAAGAAACGCTCAGTTCATACCCTATATCAATTACCGCTGAGTCGGTTGATATGTCCGAACTTTTAAATACTCTTATAAAAAATGAGGAAGAAAAGGCTAACCGCGAAGACGGTAAAGTTTATGCCAACACCGATATGTACGATATGATGGAGGCATACATGAACCCCGAAATCAAGACCAACAATCTTGAAAAGTTTAAGGCTTGGATCCAGGACCCGTCAAATAATATAGGCGAATATGTTACTGCTATTCAGTACGGATATGCTACACCGCTTAAAGCTTATGTGCACGATTTGTCAAGCGGAGTTTTGCCCGCCAACGATTATATGGCATTGTTTGAGGGCATGGCAACCGACGGAACAACACAAATGATGTCGGGTATGTCGGGCGGTTCGAGTATTAAAATATTTGAAGAAATGCTGCAAGGCGACTCAGGCGAGCCCATAAGCGATATGCTTTACTCACAGTACGAACTTGTGGGGGATAACATGAAATGGCCCGAAAATAAAAATGAGGTCGTTTTGGTGGTTGATAAAAACAACGAGATTGCCGAAACATATCTCTATACATTGGGTTTGCTTGACCGTTCTAAGATTGAGGATTTAATGCTCGGCATGATGACGGGCGAAACCACAAAGGACAATTTTGCCGAAAACACAAAACAGGCTTGGGATTTTGACGACCTTTTAGGTCTTAAATTCCGCCTTTTACTACCAACCGATATTTATATGGGTATTGATACCGACGGTGACGGCGTTAATGATAAATGGGAAGATAAAAGCGACGATGAGTCTTATATGAAACTTAAACTCGGCAGTGCCGAAGAATTGACCGTTGTCGGTATTATTCGCCCGAAAGTGGGTGTTGTAGCCTCGGTTATGACCGGTGCCGTCGGGTATAGAGCAGACCTTACCGACTGGTATATCGAAAAAATCGCCGAGTCTGAGGTTGTAAAGTATCAGTTAAGCCATGAGAATACAGATGTTTTAAGTGGACTTGAATTTAAAACAGCTGGGCACAAAGAACCTACTGCTGTCGAAAAAAAGGCACTGTTTAACGAGTGGGTTGAAACCTTAAATATCAAGGAAAAGGCTGAACTTTATGTGAAAATCGCCACAACGCCGGATGATGTAACCTTAGCCACAATGCTTTCCGAAGCGTTAAAGGGATATTCAGACCGCACTGCCAAAGAGGAACTTATTACTAAGGTTTATATTGAACAATCGGGTATGACCGAAGAACAGGTAAAGTCGCTTATAGCCGATATGAATGATGAAAATATTGACACCATGACAGAGGAAATTTTAACCGCCTTTGTGTCAAAGCAGTATGCCGAAAATATAGGTGCAAATCTTGCGGTAATGGACGACAATATGAAATCGGCAACGCTTATGGGTATGCTTGCAACACTTGACGATGTAGGTACAGCGGTTTTGTATGACAGTTTTATGCCCGATTCTTACTCCGACTCAAGCCTTAAGGCTAACTTGGAAAAGTTCGGTTATACCGTCAAAAGCAAACCGTCAAGCATAAATATATACTGTGCAACCTTTGAGGATAAGGATAAGGTCGCAAGCCTTATTGAAAAATATAATAAATCGGCAGAAGAAGACGATGTTATTTCGTATACCGACTATGTTGCACTTATGATGTCGTCTATAAGTACCATTATTGATGTTATTTCTTATGTTCTTATTGCTTTTGTTTCCATTTCACTTGTGGTATCGTCAATCATGATAGGTATTATCACATATATTTCGGTTTTGGAACGCACAAAGGAAATCGGTATTTTAAGGTCAATAGGTGCATCGAAAAGGGATATTTCGCGTGTATTTAATGCCGAAACGCTGATAGTCGGTTTTGTTGCGGGACTGATAGGCATTTTGGCAACACTGCTTCTAAATATACCGATAAATATTATTATCGAACATTTTGCCGATATAAAGGGCGTGTCTGCACTGCCGGTTATAGGCGGTATTGGACTTGTTGCAATAAGTATGTTCTTGACCTTTATTGCAGGTCTTATTCCTGCTAAAGTTGCTGCCCGCAAAGACCCTGTAGTGGCACTTAGAAGTGAATAATTGCTTGTTGAAAATATGATTTTTTTATGATACAATGTATTTCAAGCAATTTAATATTAGAAAAGGTAATTAAGTATGTCTGATAACAACGATAGAAAAAATCAACGCGATTATCAAAAAGAACTGATAGAGTTAAAATTAAAAAAACAGGCATTCATGGAAAATCCCGATGCGTTTGTGCCGGAGGGACCTGCACCTAATCCGGTGCTTACTAAATCTCAAAAGTTGAAAAACTTTTGGCATTACAGTAAGTATGCAATAGCGTTTGCAGTTGTGGTTGCAATTATTTTCAGTATTGCGTTTGTGCAGTGTGCAGGCCGCAAAAAGTATGATATGACAATAGTTGTCAGGTTTAATTACTTTATCGGCAGTTCCATGATTGAAAATATCGGTCTTGTTGCCGAGCAGTATTGCGAGGACTATAACGGTGACGGTGAAATAAATGTCCTTGTAATGGACTGTACTCTTTCCGATAATGAGGGTAATCCCGATGTAAGGAATTCAAAACAAACCCGTCTTATGGCTCAGTTTGCAAGTAGTGAGTCAATCGTTTACATTGTTGACGAAAAAAGCCTTGGGGAACTTGATACTTTGGCAGGCGGTATATTTGTAGACGATTCGTTGGATTTGCCGATGCATGACGGTAAGGCTTTTCCGCTTAACGGAACAGCGTTTGACCAAGCCTTTAATGCCGTCAGCGAGGATTATGCAGATGAATTTGAGTATTATATGATACGAAGGGTTGTTGACGGAACGGCAATTGAAAACAAGAAAAATGTATCGGAATATTCTAAGGAAGCCGATAAATTTATTAAAGCGGTTATGGGTAATCCTAATTTAGAAGGTGTGGATTTAAAACTGCCCGATGCCGCAGGTAATATAAATTAAAAATTGCCCCTTTTTATAAAAAGGGGCACATATTTCTGCCCGTAGCGAAGTTGGATATCGCAGTGGATTCCGATTCCAAAGGACGGGGGTTCAAATCCCTCCGGGCAGGCCAAAGCCTCAAGGACAAAAGTTCTTGAGGCTTACTTATTATAAGTGATGTTTTTAACGCAACATTAGGTAATTACTGAAAAAATATTGTGATTTCACGCAACAAACGGCTTGTGTCAAAACTTACGGCGGCAGGGAGTAAAACCTTGCCGCCGTTTGATATTAACTTAACTTTGTCCGTTTGCTTTTCATAGTTACAGCAAAAATAATCGTCAATATTGCACTTGCCGTACAAGCCGCAATAGCTGTGTACCAAACACCGTTAAGGGCAAAGATAGGCGTAAGGATACACAAGAAGAAAATCGGGAACACAAGCGTTCCAAAGAACGATGTTAGCAAGGAACGGACAGGTCGCTCAAGTGCCGTGAAATAAGACGAGAAACACATATCCACCCAACCCGTGAGGTAGGAAATTGAAAACAGCTCCATACCGACAATGCTGACCGCAAGCAGTTCCGTATCTTCCGGCTTTACAAACAGAGGTGCAACATATCGCCCTGCGAACATCATAAAGAGCATGGAAGCAATGGATAACACAATAGCACTAAACACTATTCGTTTGAATATGGATTTTACCTTTTTATACAGTCCTGCACCGTAGCAATAGCTGATAGCAGGCTGCAAGGAATCGCACATGCCGAACACCATCATACCGATAATGCTATCTACATACATAATGACCGAAAATGCAGCAACACCTGTAGTTCCGCCGTATTTCAGCAAAAAGAAGTTGTATGCCATAGCCATAATGGAAACGGAGATGTTGCTGAAAAACTCGCTACTTCCATTAGCAAGAATGTGTCCGAACATCCTTGCAAGGATATTCTTTCTTGTGTAGTAGAGGTCTAATCTTTTCTTTCGGAATAGGCAGAGTGTGATAACGGTAGATAATGCCATAGCAAAACAACTTGTGAAAGCAGCCGCCCAAACACCTTGACCGAGAACGGCAATGAGTATCACATCAAGTGCAACATTCAAAAGCTGTGTTCCAACACCGAGAAACATACTTAATTTCTCTTTACCGCAAACTCGCAAGAAGTTATCTGTAGCATGGGATAGAGTTGATAACGGCGAGAAAACAGCATAAACACGAAGATAGGTTGCACCGTATTCAATGGCCCCAGCGGTTGCGGTCGGAGCTAATAGCCTTACAAAAAACTCCGCAAAGAAAAAGCCGATAATGCCAATCACACAAGACAAGAAGAATATAAACTTTATGGCAAAAGAGAATGTTTTGGATGCTTCCTCTCGGTTTTTTTCTCCCAACAAGACTGCAATACGGACAGATGCACCCGTTGCCACCATATTGGAAAAGGAAAACACCATCATAATAATTGGCATAACGATATTAACTGCGGCAAGAGCATCTTCACCAATAAATCGTCCGACAAATAAGCCGTCAGCAATTTGATATAAAGCACCGAACACCATTGTAATCATAGACGGTATCGCACAACGGAAGAATAGTTTTGTTGGCGGTAGCTTTTCAAAAATTTCGGAATCCATAAAAACCTCCTAAAAAAGAAAAATGCCCGGTTATTACTTCAAAGTAATTAACCGAGCTCACTCGACATCTTCTCTAACAGGCGGCCTGCAAAGCATAAACTTTACTATCCCCTACACTACGGTGTACTGTCCTCCGATGACTGTGTTATTATATCAAAATATTTATTTTTTGTCAAGTTAAGAAGGCAGGCTAACAAATGCTTTGACTAAAGTTTTCTACAAAAATATTATATGCAAAAATTTAAATAAATCTATGTTTGTTTTTGCTATAAAATATTTCGTTATTTTCAAAATGAATTTGACCGTCTGATTGAAATGATACAGTTCCAAATAACGTCGTTTCGATATATGAAAACCTTTTTTGAGAGTGCAAGCCGTTTCTATCTGCAATATGCAGATAGAAACGGCTTGTTGATATAGTTCAAGTTTTTAGAAATCATAATACAAATTATACTGTTGCAGAACAGAAACAGAAAGAAACGGTCAGCAAAAAATGTTGCGTTAAAAACATCACTTATACCTATTCACTCTTCACTAAAAAGTCCTTTCGGCTTGAAGTAATAAGTAATAGTGAATAGTGAAGAAATATTTCTGCAAGGCTTTGCCGTTGATATTTTTGTCAGTTTATAGTATAATGGTTTCAAAGGAAGTGATTTTGTGCCGAAAGCCATTTCTTTTTTTTGGTCGGATAAAAGTTTGATATTTGAAGGTGTTTTATGATTTATACTGTTACACTAAACCCCGCTATTGATTATGTTATGAAACCTAAGGAATTTTGTCAGGGTAAAATCAACCGTTCGGTTGCCGAAAGTGTGCATTTCGGCGGGAAAGGTATAAATGTTTCGACCGTTTTAGGCGAACTTTCGGTGCCGTCGGTGGCAACGGGATTTATCGGTGGTTTTACAGGGCAGGCACTTATCAATGGCATAAAAACAGAATATATAAAAACAGATTTTGTAAATATCGAAGGACTGACAAGGATAAATGTCAAACTTCGCCACGGTACCGAAACCGATATAAACAGTGCAGGACCACAAGTTTCGGAAAGTGAAATCGCACAGTTGATTTTAAAACTGGGCTCTGCACAAGACGGCGACATTATCGTGCTTTCGGGCAGTCTGCCCAAAGGTGTCGGCAAAACTGTTTATGCGGATATTATGGAAAGTCTTAAACATAAAAATATCAAATTTGTTGTTGATGCCGAGGGTGAGCTTCTTACCGAAACTCTTAAGTTTAATCCGTTTCTAATAAAACCAAATACCGACGAATTAGGTGCCGTTTTCGGGGTTGAAATCCAATCGGTTGAAGAATGTTTTTTATATGCCGAAAAACTGCAAGATTTAGGTGCTGAAAACGTGCTTGTATCTATGGGAAAAGACGGTGCGGTGCTCATTGACAGCGACGGAAATAAATATGCGAAAAAATCGGCAGTAGGCAAAGCGGTCAACACTGTAGGTGCGGGCGACTCTATGCTCGCAGGTTTTGTTGCAGGGTATTTACAAAAAGGTGATTTTGATTACGCTTTGACTTTGGGTACTGCGGCGGGTAGCGCAACCGCATTCAGCGAAGGACTTGCAGACCGTCGGTCTATTTTAAAGGTTTTGGATACTTTGAAGTGATTTTTCATATTAGGTTATTAAAATTATTTTAAAAGTAATTGCAACCGTTGACAAAACAAAAAGCAAAGATTATAATAACTAAGATATAAACCTATATGTGATAGGAGTTTTAGTATATGGAATGGATGTCACTGAATGTTTTGAGAGAAAAATATCTCTCGTTTTTTGAAAGTAAAGGCCACCTGCGTTTGGATAGTTTTCCGTTAGTGCCCGATAACGATAAATCGTTATTGCTTATAAACTCAGGTATGGCACCTATGAAAAAATATTTTACGGGTGAGGTAACACCGCCTCGTAATCGTGTTACAACCTGCCAAAAGTGTATTCGTACACCCGACCTTGAAAGGGTAGGCCATACTGCACGCCACGGCACATATTTTGAAATGCTCGGTAACTTCTCGTTCGGCGATTATTTCAAGGAAGAGGCTATCGAGTGGGCTTGGGAGTTTTTGATTAAAACACTTGAAATTCCCGAGGATAAACTTTGGCCTTCTATATACGAGCAGGATGACGAGGCTTATGATATTTGGGTCAATAAAATCGGTGTGACACCCGCCCATGTTGTAAGGCTTGGCAAAGCCGATAATTTCTGGGAGCATGGTTCGGGCCCTTGCGGTCCGTGTTCGGAAATTTACTTTGACCGCGGAGAGAAGTACGGCTGCGGTAAACCCGACTGCAAACCCGGTTGCGACTGTGACCGTTATATGGAAATTTGGAACAATGTTTTCTCGCAGTTTAATAATGACGGTAACGGCAATTATACCGAACTTAAAAATAAAAATATTGATACCGGTATGGGACTTGAGCGTCTTGCTTGCGTAATGCAGGGTGTTGACAACCTTTTCGAGGTTGACACTGTTCGCAATATCCTTAATGAGGTTTGTGCCATTGCAGGCAAAAAGTACGGCGAAAATGCCGCAGACGATATTTCCATTCGTGTTGTAACCGACCACGTAAGAGGTGCAACATTTATGATTTGCGACGGTGTTTTGCCGTCTAACGAGGGAAGAGGATATGTTCTCCGCCGTCTGCTTCGCCGTGCCGCACGTCACGGTAAATTGCTCGGTATAAATAAACCTTTCCTTTGTGATATTTGCGATAAGGTTATCGGCGAAAATAAAGACGCCTATACCGAACTTAATTCAAAACAGGCTATGATTAAAAATGTCATTGCGGTTGAGGAGGAAAACTTCGGTAAAACCATTGATTTGGGTCTTAAAATGCTTGAAGAAATCACTTTGAACGGTACTGATAAAGTGCTGTCGGGTGCCGACGCATTTAAACTTAACGATACTTACGGGTTCCCGCTTGATTTAACCCGTGATATTTTAGAGGAAAAAGGTTGGACCGTTGACGAGGACGAGTTCCACCGCCTTATGAAAGAACAAAAGGACAGAGCCAGAGGTGCCAGAAAAGCCGCCGACGGCGAGTCGTGGACAAGCAATGAACTGAGTTTTGACGGTATTCACGCTACCGAGTTTTTGGGTTACACCGAAAAGGTATGCACCGCTACAGTACTTGATATTGTAAGTGACGGTGAACATGTGAACACCGCTTCGGGCAGTGCTGTTGTGGTGTTCGATAAAACCGTATGCTATGCCGAAAGCGGCGGTCAGGTTGGTGATGAGGGTGAAATATGCACCTCTAATGGTTGCTTTACTATTACCGATACTAAGAAAAACGCAAGCGGTGTATTTATGCACAGTGTTAATATTGACGGCAGTTTGTCGATAGGCGAAACGGTTGAGGTTAAATATAACAATGACCGCAAAATGGCAATCCGCCGTAACCATACAGCCGCTCACCTTTTGCAGGCAGGCCTTCGCAAAGTTTTGGGCAACCATGTTGAGCAGGCAGGTCAACTTGTTACTGCCGACAGTGTGCGTTTTGACTTTACACATTTTAAAGCACTTACAAGCGACGAAATTGCGGCAGTGGAAAGTTTTGTGAATGAGGCGATTTTTGCCGCTGTTCCCGTTGAAAATAAAGAAATGCCCATTGCCGAGGCAAAGGCTTTGGGTGCTATGGCACTGTTCGGTGAAAAGTACGGCAGTGTTGTAAGGGTTGTAAATGTTCCAAAGTATTCAATAGAACTTTGCGGCGGTACTCATATTGATAATACTTCCGCTTTGGGACTCTTTAAAATTGTTTCTGAGTCCTCGGTTGCGTCGGGTGTTCGCCGTATTGAGGCGGTCACAGGCAAGGGCGTTTTAGATTTGCTTAACAGTTATATGTCGCAAATCGGTACTGCCGCTGCGGTGCTTAAACTTAACAATCCGTTAGAGATTGCTAAACGTTGTGAACAGATTACGGCTGAACTTAAAAGTGCCGAAAAAGAAAATGAACGTTTAAATGCCAAACTTGCGGCATCTAAGGTTGACGACCTTATCGCTTCGGCAACCGATGTTAGCGGCGTAAAACTTATCACTGCCGAACTTAAAGCCACAGGCAGTGAGGCTATGCGTACCATGGCTGATAAAATCAGAGATAAAGAACCTTTGGCGGTTGCTGTATTTGCCGATATTAACGGTGACTCGGTTACATTTGCCGCAACTGTAGGCAAAGATGCAGGTGCAAAAGGTATAATGGCAGGTAAACTTGTAGCGGAGGTTTCTGCTGTTGCAGGCGGTAAAGGCGGCGGTCGTCCCGACTTTGCCATGGCAGGTGCAAAAGACGTTTCAAAGGTTAAGGACGCTTTGAATTCTGTCGCAGAAACTGTAAAATCAATGATTAAATAGGGAAGTGCTTATATGGATTGCTTATTTTGTAAAATAGCTGCGGGCGAAATTCCCTCGACTAAGATATACGAAAATGAAGATGTCTATGCTTTTGCCGACATTGACCCTCAAGCACCTTTCCACGCAATAGTTATTCCTAAAAAACATATTCAGTCTGCCGACTGCATTACGGAGGAAAACAGTTTATATGTAGCGAAGGTTTTTGAGGTAATAGCGGTGATTGCCAAAGAACAAAATTTAAGTAACGGATACCGCGTTGTCAACAACTGCGGTGAGGACGGCGGGCAAACCGTAGGACATATTCATTTCCACGTTTTAGGCAAAAGAAATTTAGCGTGGCCTCCGGGCTGATTTAAACTATAGGAGTGGTAAAAATGCAAAAGTATTATGAAATGACCATAGCCGGTTTAAAACGTAAACTTCCGCTTTGTGAAGTTAACGAAAATTTGGATATTGCCGCTTTTATTCTTTTCGGTGATGTCGAAGTTACCGTGGCCGCTGCAGCCGAACTGCTTAAAAAGGTTGGCGAGTTTGACGTTATCGCTACCCCCGAGGCAAAAAGCATACCTTTGGCATATGAAATGTCCCGTCAGTCGGGCAAACCTTATATCGTTGCAAGAAAAGGTACCAAGGTTTATATGCGTGACCCCATTTCGGTTGAGGAAACATCTATTACTACGAAGCATGTTCAACACCTTTATTTAGGTCAAGATGAAGTTGAACAAATGAAGGGTAAACGTGTGCTTATTGTTGATGATGTTATCAGTACAGGCGAATCGCTTGAGGCTATGCAAAAACTTGTAAATGTTGCAGGCGGTAATATTTCGGATAGTTGTGCCATTCTTGCTGAGGGTGACGCCTCTGACCGCACCGATGTTGTATTTTTGGAAAAACTGCCGCTATTTTTTAAGTAAAAAAAACCGCATCAGCATAAATGCTAATGCGGTTTAAACTTTAGTTACAGCATATCGTCGTAAGAAATCAAATTTTTAACTTGATATTTTTCCATATCAACATAGCCGTCTTCTTTGAATCCCACGCCGTCGGATTTAAGTAGTTCTATCTGCATATTTTCACCGCCGAAAGCAAATGCGGGCGAAACTCTGCCGTCTTTTGTCACAACGCGGTAACAGGGGATAGAATTAGGCTCGGGATTTACGTGCAACGCATATCCTACAACACGTGCCCACCGCGGGTTTCCCGCCGCAAGGGCAACCTGACCGTAAGTAGCGACCTTACCTTTTGGAATGGATTTTACAACCTTGTAAATTCTTTCGAAAGCGTTTTTACTCATTTGATTTCAGGCACCTCAGGATATTTGCCTGCAATAATGCTTTCAAGGTCAACGCTTGTTTCTTCCTTGGCGGTTGAGAAAACTATTTGTGTTTGGGTACTGCCGAACGTCTGCAACTGACCTATAAATACGTCTAATGCTTCGGTGCTTTCAAAGGCCACCTTAATAAGCATTGAGTAGTGACCGGTTACACAGCAACACTCAAGTACATTTGGGTGTGCAGTGATAAACGGGTAAAAAACCGCCTTTTGCTGGGGTTGTACTTCTAAATTAATAAAAGCGGTAATGGGATAGCCGAGCAGTTTGTGGTCAACCTTTACACCGTAACCGCTGATTATTCCTAACTTTTCAAGTCTTTCAAGTCTTGCAGCTGTTGCGGGTGACGATAAAAACACCTTCTCGGCGAGTTGTTTTAACGGCATTCTTGCGTTTTCTTTGAGCAGGCTTATAAGATGATTGTCAATTTTATCCATGATTATTCCTTTCAAAAGTGAAATACTGAAAATTCTTAATTTTATTAAGTGAATTGTACTATTTTTTAAAGGTTTTGTCAATAACTTTTACTTTTTTAAATCGAGGTGGGTTTAATGGATATATCGGAAAAAGGCTGTTGCTTTACGGGATATCGTCCCGAAAAGTTCGGATTTCCTTTAATAGATTCCGATCCGAATTACCGTATTTTAATGGAACGCTTGACTGCCGCTGTCAATGACCGTATTGCGAGTGGTTGTAAAGTGTTTTATACAGGTATGGCAAGGGGGTTTGATATTATCGCCGCCGAATATGTTGAACTTATTGCACGATTTAATAAAGATATTAAACTCATAGCCGTTGTGCCGTTTAAGGGTCAAGAGAACTCTTGGGAAATAGAATGGCAGGAAAGATATAATAGGTTATTAAACTCATGTTACAGTGTTGTGACTTTAAGTGATACATATAAAAGAGGTGTATATCATAACCGTAACCGTTATATGGTGGATAGGTCGTGCAGTGTAATTGCTTATTTTGACGGTAAAGCAGGCGGTACGGGCAGTACCGTAGAATATGCCGAGAAAAAAGGATTGGGAGTAATAAATATTTTCAGAAAAGACCTATACAGTGAAGAAACAAATAATTATAAAGCATATCTCGAAATATACTCACCCGATGAAGAGGAATATTAAACCAAAACCCCGATTGATTATATTCAATCAGGGTTTTAAATTACAATTCCGCCAAATCGTACGGTGTGTGAAGATATACAATGTGGTTTAACCAGTTGGCATATAACATGCTTGAATGGGATTTCCATTGGAATTTCGGTCTTGTGGTTGGGTCATCATTTATAAAATAGTTTACGGGAACATCGGGATTTATGCCTTTAAGCACATCGCGGTTATATTCGTTTGCCAAGGTGTTGCGGTTGTACTCGGCATGACCTGAAACAAAAATGTTACGGCAATCGCGGTCGGTGACAATGTAGGCACCCGCTTCTTTTGACTCTGCCAAAATCATCAAATCATCATTTTTTCTTATGTCTTCAATCGGTACTTCGGTGTATCTCGAATGGGGTGCAAAAAACTCGTCGTCAAAACCGCGGGTCAGCGGGTGGTGTCGGTCGGTCGGGAAGTGACGGTATATTCCGCTGAGTTTCTTTGGTAATTCTTTTTTGTTCAAACCGTATTTGTAGTAAAGTCCCGCTTGCGAACCCCAACAAATGTAAAGTGTGGAATAAACATTGGTTTTTGCCCAATCCATTATAGAGCAAAGTTCTTTCCAATATGTGACTTCCTCAAACGGCAATTTTTCAACCGGTGCACCGGTGATAATAAGTCCGTCAAAACGCTCATCTTTGATTTCGTCAAAGGTCTTGTAGAATTTAAGTAAATGTTCAGCCGAAGTGTTTTTGGAAATGTGGCTTGCCATTTGTATAAGTTCAACCTCGACCTGTAACGGTGTGTTACCAAGCAACCGTAAAAGTTGCGTTTCGGTGTCAATCTTGGTCGGCATAAGGTTGATTATTGCTATTTTAAGCGGGCGAATATCTTGATGAATAGCCCTATTTTCGGTCATTATAAAAACATTTTCCGCCTCTAAAGTTCTTGCGGCAGGTAAACTGTCAGGTATTTTGATAGGCATAAAAAACTCCTAAATGATTTTATACATTATATAATAGCAAACAAAAAACAAAAATGCAAGAGGCAGTATTATAAAGGTGCAAAACTCGCTAAATTTCTGTTAAGTTTTGCAAAAAAAGATAAATTTCAAAAAACTTCAAAAAACATAAAAAAAAGTGTTGACAAAGCAATCAGTGTGTGGTAATATAATCGGGCACCTTTAAGGGCGGGAGCCGTTAAGGGGAGCGAAAAGCGGACCTTGAAAATTAAACAACGATAACTTAAAATAACCCGAAAATTTTTAAGAGTTTAAAAACTCAAGTATACGGGACAACACGCAAAAGTGTTGGACTGAGAGAAGCGA
>JAZNLA010000022.1:0-98568 GCA_045578845.1 Acutalibacteraceae bacterium
TTTTTCTGGAGGCGCCACCCAGATTCGAACTGGGGGTAAAGGCTTTGCAGGCCTCTGCCTTACCACTTGGCGATGGCGCCGTATTGATTTTAGAAAATAAAGGACGCTTAAAAAGCGTTTAAGCGTCCTTTTTCTTGGAGCGGATTACGAGGCTCGAACTCGCTACCTCCACCTTGGCAAGGTGGCGCTCTACCAGATGAGCTAAATCCGCAAATAAATGGTGCCTCCGATCGGAATCGAACCAATGACACGGGGATTTTCAGTCCCCTGCTCTACCTACTGAGCTACAGAGGCATATGTGGCGACCTGGATGGGGCTCGAACCCACGACCTCTAGCGTGACAGGCTAGCGTTCTAACCAACTGAACTACCAGGCCACCTGATGGTGGGAACAACAGGGCTCGAACCTGTGACCCTCTGCTTGTAAGGCAGATGCTCTCCCAGCTGAGCTATGCTCCCATATCCGCAGGTAACTGTCCACCGGCGACGTTTGATATAATATCATATCCTATCTAATTTGTCAACACTTATTTTTAAATTTTTTTATTTTTTTCTTTCGATTATTTTTTGCACTTCTTTGGGGGTAAAAATATAATGTTTATTGCAAAAATGACAAACTGTTTCTACATCTTTACCGTCACTTACCATTTCTTCTAGATCGTCTATACCTATAGACGATAGCACCTTTTCGGTACGTTCTCTGCTGCAATTACATTTATATTCTATTTTCTGTTCGTAAAGTACCTCAAATTCAAAATTTTTAAGTGCTAACCCTAAAATATCAAGCGGAGTCTTGCCGTCACTTAACATTTTTGTAACCGATTCCAAACCGTTAACCGAGTCTTCGAGTTTGGTAATATCGCTGTCCATAGCACCGGGTAACAACTGAATTATAAAACCGCCCGCCGCTTTTACGGTAAGGTCGGGATTTACAAGCACACCCAATGCACAAACGGTCGGTATCTGCTCACTGACGGCATAATACGCCGTAATATCCTCGGCGATTTCGCCCGATACTAATGGAATTTGTCCGACATACGGCTCTTTTAATCCCAAATCTTTAATAACAAAAAGCGTACCGCCGCCGATAGCACCGCCGACGTCAAGTTTGCCCTTATCATTAAGCGGCAGTTCTACTATAGGGTTTGTAGAATATCCTCTAACATTGCCGTCGACATCTGATACGGCGACAACTGTACCTGCGGCACCCTCGCCCGCAACACGAACGGTAACACTTCCATTCTCAGCCTTTAACATATTACCCATCATAGATGTTGCAGTAAGCAATCTGCCCAGAGCAGCAGTTATAACGGCCGAAGTTCCATGTATCTGTTCAGCCTTTGCCACAATATCGGTAGTATCAACACAAGTTGCCATAACGGCACCTTCGCTTGTTATACATCTTATAAGTTTTCCCATTACTATCTCTTTCTCGCTACAAAAAATATTCTTTCTTCGGTTGATTTAGGCGGTTTTTTGGTCTTTTCCCCCAAAACTGCAACTGTATTGAACCCCGCTTTATCAAGCATATCTTTTAAAACGTCTACACTATATGCACGTTCGCTGAATTCCTCTAAATACCGCGTATATGTGCCGTTTTCAGTTTCTGTAAAAAAGTCAAGGCAAATGTCTACAACGCCGTTTTTATCACATTTTGAATTTTTCCAAACGCAATAAACATCTTCGGTATCATAAACAAATACATTACCCGATAAAACTTCCTTATGTTTATAAAGAGTATTAACGTCGAATATAAACAGTCTGTCCCTTTCTAAAAACAGTGAAATTTTATCAAATGACTTTTGAAGTTCCTTTTTATCAATAATATGATTTACCGTATCAAGGCAGCAAACCGCACCGTCAACCGTTCCGTACAAATCAAGTTCTGCCGCCGATTGATTAAGCAGCAGAAGTTTTGTATCTTGCTTTGCGGCATTTGTACTTGCGACAGCCAGCATTTCGGCACTTTGGTCAACACCTATGACATCGACACCGCTTTTTTTGAACAGCAGGGCTATCTGCCCCGTACCGCAACCGACATCAAGCAATAAAGTAGGCATTTTGTCATACTTTTTAAAAAGTGAAATCAAATACTCGGTAAATCCTTTATAATCAACCGATGCCTGCAGACCGTCGTAACAGTCAGCGAAACTATTATAACTCATTTTTTTCTTTAAGACGCTCGAAAGCAATTTTATATCCGTCACTGCCATAGTTAAGCGAACGGTTAACGCGGCTTATTGTGGCAGTGCTGGCACCGGTTTCGGCAACAATATCGTTATAAACCTTTCCCTCGGTCAGCATTTTTGCAACAACAACACGCTGTGCAATCGACTGAATTTCCTTTATAGTGCAAATATCCTCAAACAGTGCGTAACACTCGTCGACCGTTTTGAGGGTAAGTATAGATTCAAACAACAAATCAGTGCTTTCATTATGAAGTTTATCCACTAAAAACACGCCCTTTCTTTTAGTTAGATTTTAGCACGATAAACTGTGAAAGTCAAGAATAAAATAACGGCGGTGCATAATATCGCACCGCCGTTTTAAATTAAATTGTTTCGTCGTTCATAATCGCTCTGAAATCGTCACCGCTTATTTTTTCGCTTTCAAACAAAATCTTAGCAACATGATTTACCTTGCTCAAATTATTATTGAGAATGTCTTTAGCACGGTCATACTGAGCCATGATAATACTGCGGACTTCACTGTCAATAACCGCCGCCATATTTTCGGAATAGTTAGGCGTTGATGAGAAGTCCCTGCCTAAAAATACCTCATTATTACCTGTGCCGAGTTTCACAAGACCAACCTTAGCACTCATACCGAACTTTGTAACCATATTATGTGCCATTTCGGTAGCACGTTCAATATCATTTGAAGCACCTGTGCAGATATCGTCCTGCGTAATTTCCTCAGCCGCTCTGCCGCCGAGTAACGAGCAGATGTCCTCTTCCATTTTGGTCTTGGTAATATGACCGCTATCCTCATCGGGCAGATACATTGTGAAACCTGCCGCCATACCGCGGGGAATAATGGAAATTTGGTGTACAGGGTCCTGTGTGGGCAAGAAATAAGACACAACAGCATGACCTGCCTCATGATAAGATGTTATTTTTTTATCCTTTTCCTTTATTACCCTTGATTTCTTTTCGGCACCCATCATAACCTTAACGGTTGCCTCTTCAATATCCTGCTCGATAATAGCCTTGCGGTCGGCACGGGCGGCAAGCAATGCAGCCTCATTAAGCAGGTTTTCAAGGTCAGCACCGGTAAAGCCGGAAGTAGACCTTGCAATGGTTTTAAGGTCAACGTCGGGACCTAACGGTTTACCCCTTGAATGGACCTTTAAAATTTCCTCTCTGCCCTTGACATCAGGATAATTAACCATGATTTGACGGTCGAAACGTCCCGGGCGAAGTAAAGCCCTATCAAGTATATCGGGGCGGTTGGTAGCGGCAATAATGATAACACCTTCGTTAGCACCGAAACCGTCCATTTCAACAAGAAGTTGGTTTAAGGTCTGTTCACGCTCATCATGACCGCCGCCAAGACCTGCACCTCTTTGACGACCTACTGCATCAATTTCGTCGATGAAAATAATGGCGGGCGAATTCTTTTTGGCTTGGTCGAAAAGGTCACGCACACGCGAGGCACCGACACCGACAAACATTTCAACAAAGTCAGAGCCCGATATCGAGAAGAACGGCACGCCTGCCTCACCTGCAACAGCACGGGCGAGCAATGTTTTACCCGTTCCCGGAGGGCCTACAAGCAATACGCCTTTGGGAATTCTTGCACCGAGTTCATTAAACTTTTTAGGATCTTTTAAGAACTGGACTATCTCTTCCATTTCCTCTTTTTCTTCGTCAGCACCGGCAACATCGGCAAAAGTAGTCTTGCGTTTATCGTCCTCTGCCTTTTTTATTCTTGCCTTGCCGAAACTCATGGTTTTATCTCCGCCCATGGTTGCATTCATGCGACGCATGAAAACGGTGAAGATTATTACAAGCAACACAATCATAATTACGGTCGGAAGCAGACTTATAAGCCACGAATTTTCATCGCCGACCTTAACATCATAAATGATTTTCATGGCAGGGTCGGTCTGTGCGTTATTATATTCGGTTATTTCTTCCGATACATCTGAGTAAAAATAATCGCTCGGTACGGTTACGGTGTGTTTCTTGCCGTCGGCACGTGTTACATATTTGAGTTTTCCGCTGTAACGGTTAAGTTCAAACTCACTTATCTCGCCTGCTCGCACCATTTCGATAACATCGGAATACTTAGCAGTAGGTGCTTTATCAGAACTGTATACAACACCGGCAATAACCGCAACGAGTATGAGCGGTATACCGACATACAACAAAACTTTTTTTAATGTACTCAAAACTTTTTCTCCCTTCCGGCCTTATTTGGAATAACATTCGGGCTTTAAAACCCCTACATAAGGCAGGTTTCTGAATTTTTCATTATAATCGAGGCCGTATCCGACAATAAATTCATCGGGAACTTCGGCTCCGCAATAATCGGCTTTAATATCGGCAATTCTGCGTTCCGGCTTATCAAAAAATGTACAAATTTTAACACTTGCCGGTCCTCTTGCCTCTAACATGGATTTCAGCGTTGACAAGGTAACACCCGAGTCAAGAATATCCTCTACAAGTAAAAGGTCATAGTCCTTTACATCTATATTCAAATCCTTAACAATTTTTACGTTACCGCTTGTTTTTGTACCCGAACCGTAAGAAGATACAACCATAAAATCAATTTCACACGGTACGGTAATACTTCTCATAAGGTCTGCCATAAAGACAACCGAGCCTTTAAGGACACTGACAAGCAGAAGTTTTTTGCCTTCATAGTCCTTGGAAATTTGCTTGCCTAAGCGTTTAACGATATTATCTATGTCCTGTTCGCAAAACAGCACCTTTTCAATATTGTCGTCCAAAATACCCATTATAAACCCCCTAAACTTTAAATTTCCACAATTAAAATGTTTTTAGTTTCATCGGTTACCGCTACTCGGTTATCAACACCGAAATTTCCCAACCACACAACGCCGTTATCGTCGGCAAGCACGGGGATTTTTTCTCTTACTTCACAGTCAATACCGTTTTCGTTAAACAACTTTTTAAAGGTTTTAGTAATTTTTCTGCCCTTTAATGTTATTTTGTCCCCAAATTTACGGTTTCTGAGCACCAATCTGCCACATATTCTATCATAATCGACAGCATTATTTAATAACAAACTGTTAACTTTAGGAAACTTTTTTAATTCTTCTGCGGATATTTTTTTAATTGTAACGCCGTTTTGACAAAACGGCAACTCTGATACCTCAATACAGTAATCCTGCACCTTTGTTTTAGCCTTTTTAAACTTTAAAAGACCTTTATAATTTACCGCTTCGTAATCACCTTTTAAACTAACCCTTTTATCCCCTGTTTCAAGCATTTTTAAAACAGACAATATATGTTTTCTTTCGAGTATTATTCCGCTGACATTTTCAAATTGCATTGCTATAACACGTGAACTGACTGCCGTGTGAAGCGACAGCAAACCGTCAACTCTTAGTCCGTTGTGGGATAGACAATATTCGAGCGAATTTTTTGCTGAATTCTTTAAAAAGTCGGCATCTGTCCTTAGTCCTTCACTTAGTGCCGAAACATTTTTCACCGCAGCACTGTTTACGCTTTGCAGTGTAGGAACAGCCGAATGGCGAATTTTATTTCTTGAATACAGGTCGTCATTATTGGTTGAATCGGTTTTAAAGACATACCCTTTTTCACTTAAAAAGTCCTCAACCTCACTGCGGGTAACCAATATAAGCGGTCTTATAATTCTGCCTCTTTTAGGAGGAATACCACAGAGCCCGTCAATCCCCGTTCCTCTTGCCATATTAAAAAGTACGGTTTCTATATTATCGCTCGCAGTATGGGCAGTGGCAATAACACCTTTGGACACCTTTTTTAAAAATTCGTATCTTACGTTTCTTGCGGCAAGTTCAATACTGTCGCCTGTCATAGCCGAAACGTTTTTAACATCAATTCGTTCAGCAACAAAAGGAATACCCAAACTTTTGCAAAGGTCTTTCGAAAAGGCCTCGTCGCCGTCTGCCTCAACACCACGCAACATATGATTAAGATGTGCGGCACTAAGGTTAAATTCATATTCCTCTTTTAAAATATTAAGAGCAACAAGCAATGCAACCGAGTCTGCACCGCCGGACAATGCCACGGTGACCTCGGTTACACCGTCTAACATATTATACCGCTCGATGGCGGTTTTAACCGAATTTATCATCATTTAAGCACATCAAGTGTTGAAAAGCGGGTGTAAACGCCATCCCAATAAAGCGGGATTTCGCCAAGACCGCCATGGCGGTTTTTGGCAACAATACACTCAGCCTTATGTTCGTCAATCGGATTATTGGGGTCGTTTTCTTGGTCATTATAGTACTTATCACGGTACATAAAGAGAACTATATCTGCATCCTGCTCAATAGAGCCCGATTCACGCAGGTCGGAAAGTGCAGGTTTGTGTGATTTACCCTTAGCCTCGGTACCACGGCCTAACTGTGCACAAACCATAACCGGAATTTGCAACTCTTTAGCCATAATTTTAAGGTTACGAGTAATATCCGAAACCTCTTGTACACGGTTTTCGGTGCGTTTTGCAGACTGCATAAGACCTAAGTAGTCGACAATAACCAAATCAACATCCTTCATTCGGCGAAGTTTTGCCTTCATTTCGGGCACAGTAATGCCCGACGTTTCGTCTATGTAAAGTTTAGTTGAAGCCAAGTTCCTGCCCGCTTGGGTAAGCCTTGTCCACTCGTCGTCAGATAAATTACCTGTGCGGAGTTTACTGCTTTCAATCATGGCTTCGCTTGATAAAAGTCGCTGTGCTAATTGGTCGCGGCTCATTTCAAGTGAGAAGAAACAAACCTTTTTCTCCGACTGCACCGCAACATTTCGTGCAATATTCAGTGCAAAAGCGGTTTTACCCATACCGGGACGAGCACCGACAATAATAAGGTCGGAACGGTTAAGACCGGTAATGGTTTTATCAAGTTCTGAAAATCCCGTAGGGATACCTATGTAATCTTTTCTTGTTTCAGGGTCGCTGATTTTTGAAAGACGGACAAAGGTTTCGCTTTCAATGACATCACGCAATAATTTTAATCCGGTAACATCTCTGCCCTGTCTTATTTCGTAAATTTTTTGTTCGGCTGTTTCAAGCAACATACTCGCATCGGTAGCACCGCTTGATGCCATTTCAATAATATCTCTCGACGAAATAATGAGCGAACGGACATAAAAGCGTTCTTTGACAATATCGGCATAGGTCATAATATTAGCCGAAGTAGGTACGCTTTGTGCCAAAGATGTAAGATAAGCCTTACCGCCTGCCGCGTCAAATAGACCGTCCTCTTTGATTTTTTCAAGAACGGTTATAAAATCTATAGTTTGGTTTGCGGCACTCATACTGCACAGCACTTCATAAATTCTGCGGTTTTGCGGAACATAAAAATGCTCTGCTTTCAGTTTATCAAGCACCATATTAATGCTCGGCGGGTCTATAAGAATTGCCCCGAGCACCGACTGTTCTGCCTCATTGGAAAACGGCAGAGAAGTTCCCTCGAAATCACGACTGTTTAAACTGTCGGCCATAATACACCTCAAAAATTATTCTGTAACTCTTACTGTAATATTAGCGGAAATACCATTGTAAAATTTAATCTCAGCAGTATACTCGCCGTAAGATTTAATATCGGCACAGGAAATCTTTTTCTTGTCAACCGCTACGCCGAATTTTTTCTCAATTTCGGCAGCGATTTCTTTGGAAGTGACGGCACCGAAAAGTTTACCGCCTGTGCCTGCTTTTGCCTTAATTTCAATTTCCTTACCCTCTACCTTAGCGGCATTTTCTCCGGCTGCTTTCTTTTCTTCGGCAAGGTGATGAGCCTTTGAAGACTCTCGGTTATTAAACTCATTTACAGTGGTAGCATTTGCCTCTACCGCAAGTTTTTTCGGAAACAAAAAGTTTCTTGCATAACCGTCTGATGCAGTTACCATTTCACCTTTTTTACCGAGTCCTTTAACGTCGGCGTTAAGTATAACCTTCATTTATATCAACCTTTCAATGGTTATTTTTTAAGTTCTTTTTTATATTCGTCAATAGCCTCTTTAAGCAGTTTAACCGCCGCCTCAAAACTGTCGACCTGTAACTGGGCTGCAGCCATTGTTCTGTGACCGCCGCCGTTTAATTTTTCCATTATGATTTGAACGTTCATACCGCCCAGTGACCTTGCGGAAATATTTACTTCCGAGCCGTAACGACAAAGCACAAACGAGCCTAAAATACCGCTGATACCAAGCAGTTCGTCGGCGGCTTGGGCCGAAGCAATTCGGCTATTAGGTCCTGCCTGTTCATTAACCGCTATTGCACAATCGATGTCATGAATAATTGCAGACGCAACAATCTCAGCACGCAGTTTATACGATTCCATAGAGCCGGAAAACAGTTTTTTAACCGTTACGGGGTCGGCACCGCGGTTGCGTAAAAACGCCGATGCCTCAAAGGTGCGGACACCTGTATTAAGCACGAAATTACGGCTGTCAAGCATTATACCCGCAAGCAGAGCCTCTGCCTCTAACTGACCGACACTTTTCGGACACATATACTGCAACATTTCGGCAACCATTTCACAGGTTGAAGAAACTGCGGTTTCATGGTAGAAAATAACGGCATCGTTAATAAAATCTACTGCTTTACGATGGTGGTCAATTACCACAACATTGCGACAGTTGTCATATACTTCGGGCGAGTCCAAGAACGACGGACGGTGAACATCGGTAATAATAAGTAATGTTTGCTTATCAATAACCGGCAACACTTCAGTACCGCTCATAATATTGCATTTTGTTTCCAATGCTTCTGCCCTTTTTTGAAGAGATGCAGCCATTGTCTTGGATTTATCCATAACTATGTAAGCCTCTCTGCCTAAGGTATGAACAGCATTTGAAAGTGCAAGACATGAGCCCAAACTGTCAAGGTCGGCAAACCTATGTCCCATCAAGACAACATTACTGCTGGACAGAATAAGACCTTTTAATGTATTGGAAATAATACGAGCACGCACCTTGTTATGCTTTTCGATAGCACCTGCAACGCCGCCGTAAAATTTATAATCGGTATCAGAACTTTTTACAACGGCTTGGTCACCGCCGCGACCTAAAGCCATATCAAGTGCACTGCTTGCCATTTCCTCACATTCGGCAAATGTTTCACCACACCTGCCGACACCGATGGAAAGGGTTGCCGAACTGTCGCCGAATTTAAGTTCCCTTACACTGTCTAAAACACTAAATCCCTCATCGGCAAGTTTTTCGTAACTTTGTGCCTCTAACACAAGCATATAACGGTCACCCGAAAGTTTACGGCAAATACCGTTAATATGTGAATACCACTTTTCAATACGCTGTTGGATATTACCTCTAAATGATGCAATTTCGCTGTCCTTGGCGTTTTTGGTGATTTCGTCGAGATTATCAACAGCAACCAAAGCAACAACAGGACGGCTTTTTTTATAATTTTCTGCGGTTTCGCTTAAATCGGTTATATCAAAAAGATAATAAACCTTTAAGGAAGAGCCTTCGGCATCAACATTTGAATCGGCAACCGAATAAACTTTACCCGAAAATGTAAGTACGGCACTGTCATTATCCTCAAGTTCCTTAGAAAAGTCACTGCCGAAAATCACGTCGATGCTTTTACCGACCATTTCCGATGCACTGTCTATATTTTCTTCAAAAGCAGGATTATACCACACTATTTCACCGTATTCGGTGGCAATCATAACCGGAACTTTCAGTTCATTCAATGCCTTTGATTGGGCAGTTGAAATTCCTTTTGAAACCCCCGAAATTATCTTGCCTATATTTTTATGAAGTCCCACTACCGAAACGGTTACAAACACCGCACCGATAACCGTAATTGCAAAAAGAATAAACGGTGTCCAATCACCTGCAAACACGGAAATCACTGCACCAATGAACAAAATTCCGAGTAAAATCCAAAGAGTCCTACTTATACCCCATACTTTTTTCAATTCGGTACCCCCTTTTATTTAACTTTAACCTTAAACCTCTAATACTACCGTTAAAATCATAGGACTTCTTCCTGTCTGTTCGTGAAGATAACGGGACAGTCCGTCACGCACGCGTGATTTAACAGTACTCCAATCCCTTACATTGGTTATATAACACTTTTCCAAAATATCACAGGCAGTTTCTCTTATGTCATCAAGCAGTTTTTCCGACTCTTTGACATAGACAAATCCGCGGGAAATCACTTCGGGTCCCGAAAGAACCTCTCTTGATACCGAGTCAACCGAAATTGCAACAACGATAATACCGTCTTCAGCCAAGTGTTTACGATCGCGAAGTACAACATTTCCTACATCACCGACACCAAATCCATCAACCAAGACACTGCCTGCAGTCACAACTTCTGTAACCTTCATGGAGTTTGTATTAAGTTCTATAACATTACCGATATTTGCAATAAGTGTATTTTCTTTCGGCACGCCCATAGCCAAAGCCAAACCTATATGCTTTGCCAAATGCTTCTGTTCACCGTGCACGGGTATAAAGAACTTGGGTTTAACCACATTAAGCATGATTTTAAGTTCTTCCTGACACGCGTGTCCCGAAACGTGAACATCATACATTTTTTCATAAACCACCTCGGCACCGAGTTTGAGCAGTTCATTGATAACCTTGGTTACCAACTTCTCGTTGCCCGGAATAGGCGTTGCCGAAATAATAATAAAATCGCCTGTACCTATAGCAACCTTTCTGTGGTCGCCGAATGCCATACGGTGTAACGCCGACATAGGCTCACCTTGACTGCCCGTAGTGATAATAACAAGTTGTTCGGGCATATAACGTTTTATCATATCAATGTCAATAAGCACGCCGTCGGGTACATTTAGGTATCCGAGTTCAGATGCGACCTGTACGACATTAAGCATGCTTCTGCCCGACACGGCAACCTTTCTTCCGCACCTTACCGCCTCATCAATTATCTGCTGAACGCGGTGGATATTAGATGAAAAGGTTGCAACAACTATTCTCTTGTTTTCGGCCTTTTTAAAAAGATGTGAAAACGATTCGCCTACAATGCTTTCGCTCGGTGTGAATCCCGAACGCTCTGCATTGGTAGAGTCGGAGAGCAGTGCCAAAACACCGCGTTTACCGAGTTCGGCAAAACGGGCAAGGTCGATAACCTCACCGTCTATCGGGGTTGTATCTATCTTAAAGTCACCTGTTTGCACAACCGTACCTACAGGTGTGTCTATAGCCAGTGCAACCGCATCGGGTATAGAGTGATTCACATGAATGAATTCAACATTAAAAGCACCCAAATTCACCTTATCACCGGGTTTTTGAACCTTCAAAACCGCTCTGTCAAGCAGTTTATGTTCACGCAGTTTGCCCTCAATAAGACCGATTGTAAGTGCCGTACCAAAAACGGGAATATTACATTCTTTTAAAAGATACGGTATTGCACCAATATGGTCTTCATGTCCGTGGGTAACAATAAGGCCTTTGATTTTATCGGCATTTTTAATCACATGTGTAAAATCGGGTATTACTATATCAATACCCGGCATTTCCTCATCGGGGAAGGACATACCGCAATCAACTAAAATTGCATCGTTGCCGTATTCGTACAAGGTAATATTTTTACCGATTTCACCAAGTCCGCCGAGCGGTGTAACCCTTAAGGGACTCAAAACTTCCTTACTTACATTACGGCGTCTGTAATTTTGCTTACTTGGGGTGCCGCCATTTGCCGTTTGACTTCTCGGTTTGCTTGCCGAATTACCGGTTTTCTGTTTTGTTTCTTTAAAGTTCTTGTCGAAATTTTTACCCGTATTTTTACTTACTTTACGGTTATTTTGTGTCTTATCGGCACGCTTTGTTTCGCCTATAGTCTTTGACGAATTATTTACCATTCTTTAACTCCTTTTGAAAATGGGTGTATTTATTCTTATGCTGTAATTAAATATATGAAATATATCTATGTATTAAATCTTTAAAGTACACATTTATACAGATTATATTTTACATTAAAATCCATCTTATGTCAAGCAAAGGCTTTAGTATTATGGAGAAAAGTATGACTATTTAATCAAAAATACATAAAAAAAGTGTCCCGTCAAAAGACGGAACACTTAAAACTTTAAGTTTTTGAGAAATCTTAGATTTCAGCGAAGTACTTAATGGTACGAACCATCTGGCTGGTGTAAGAGTTCTCGTTGTCATACCAAGCAACAACCTGTACCTGATAGGTATCGTCGTCAATCTTAGTAACCATAGTCTGAGTAGCATCGAACAATGAGCCGTAGGTAATGCCGATGATGTCAGAAGATACGAGTTCTTCCTCGGTGTAACCGAAAGAATCAGAAGATGCAGCCTTCATAGCAGCATTGATGCCTTCTTTGGTAACATCTTTGCCCTTAACAACAGCAACAAGAATGGTAGTAGAACCGGTAGGAACAGGAACACGCTGAGCAGAACCGATAAGTTTGCCGTTGAGTTCGGGGATAACAAGACCGATAGCCTTAGCAGCACCGGTAGAGTTAGGAACGATGTTGCAAGCAGCAGCACGTGCACGGCGAAGGTCACCCTTTCTGTGGGGACCGTCAAGTACCATTTGGTCACCTGTCCAAGCATGAACAGTGGTCATGATACCGCTCTGAATAGGAGCGAACTTGTTAAGAGTATCAGCCATAGGTGCCAAGCAGTTGGTGGTGCAAGATGCAGCCGAAATGATAGTATCATCAGCAGTAAGAGTATCCTCGTTTACGCTGAAAACAACTGTTTTAAGGTCTTTACCTGCAGGAGCAGAAATAACAACCTTCTTTGCACCGGCGTCGATGTGAGCCTGGCTCTTTTCTTTAGAGCAGTAGAAACCTGTGCACTCGAGAACAACGTCAACACCGATTTCGCCCCAAGGGAGGTCGGCAGCGTTTTTCTCTGCATAAATTTTAATAGTCTTACCGCCTACAGTAATGGTACCGGCTTCGTCATCAGCAGATACGGTATCAGCAAGAGCATAGCGGCCCTGTGCAGAGTCGTACTTAAGAAGATGAGCAAGCATAGAAGGACTGGTAAGGTCGTTAATAGCGACAACCTCATAACCTTCTGCACCAAACATCTGACGGAACGCAAGACGGCCTATACGGCCAAAACCATTGATAGCAACTTTAACCATTGGAAGTTACCTCCTAAAATTTTTTACACATGTATTTTATACTAACTTTTCCGAATTTTCAAGTCCTTTGTAGAATTTTTAACAGAAATTTGTAAAAATATTTTTTAAACGCGGAATTGGTTGGCAAATTTATCAAATTAGTTAACTGTATGCGGCAAAGTTTTATCATTTTTTACTACATAACGATTTTGTCACTTAAATTAAAGATAACATTTTCGGCACATTTAAGTCCGTCAACCGCCGCCGATGTTATTCCTCCGGCATATCCCGCACCCTCACCGACAGGATAAATTCCTTTGACCGACGAAATAAAATTTTCATCACGCAGTATTCTTATAGGTGACGAACTTCGGGTTTCGGGTGCCGTCAGTACCGCATCAGGTGACGCAAAACCTTTTAGTTTTCGGTCAAAATCCAAAATCCCCTGCTTTATAGAGTCGGTTACAAACAAAGGTAAAACTTCGGTAATATCCCCCATTGTTACATTGGGTTTAGCGGTAGGTATAACAGTTTTTAAACTTTCATTATCAGACGGAACGCCATTCAAAAAATCACCAAAAGTCTGTGAAACGGGTTTGCCGCAGCCAGCCTTAAATGCATTTTGCTCGATTTTCTCTTGAAAATACATTCCGTCAAGCACATCACCGTTATAATAATCCTCAACGCTAATGCCCACAAGCACCGCTGAGTTGGCATTTTGACCGTCACGCCAACTGTTACTCATACCATTTACTGCAACACTGTTTTGTTCACTTGAAGCATTGACAACCTCACCGCCGGGGCACATACAAAAGGTAAAAACTCCCCTGCCGTTTTCCAAATGGGTAGCCAATCTATAGTCGGCGGCAGTAAGTGACGGGTGACTCGCAAATTTACCGTATTGAAAACGGTTTATATCCTCTTGCAAATGCTCAATTCTCACTCCTACGGCAAAAGGTTTAGGCTCCAATTTTACCGACCTTTCCTTTAACATTAAAAATGTATCCCTTGCCGAATGACCGATACACAAAAGAAGTGTGTTACAAGGTATTTTATAGGTGTTATTTTGAGTTTCAACCGCAACGGATTTTACACTGCCGTTATTTATTTCAATATCGGTAAGTTTACTTTGAAATCTTACCTCACCGCCAAGAGAAATGATTTTTTCTCGGATAGACTTTACCACATTTATTAAAACATCTGTACCTATATGCGGTTTTGAGTCGTATAAAATATTTTCGCCTGCGCCGTGTTCAGCAAAAACACGCAATACCTCTTTTATTCTTACATCTTTAATACCCGTATTGAGTTTGCCGTCGGAAAATGTACCTGCACCGCCTTCGCCGAACTGAATATTGGAATTAACATTAAGTTCACCGCCGCAAAAAAACGCATCGACATCTTGTTTTCTTGAGTCGGCGTCTTTGCCTCGTTCAAGTACAATGGGTTTTAATCCCGCAATACTTAAACTTAACGCTGCAAACATTCCCGCAGGGCCGAAACCTACAACAATAGGTCTTGTATCACAGTTTACCGCTTTAGGATATGTATATATTTTTTCGGTAAAACTTTCGGGTTTAAAGCGTTTAAGTATCCTTAAAAGTTTTTGGTCATCGCCGCAAAGCAAAAAGGCACAGTTAAAATAAACATTGCATTTATCCCTTGCGTCAACCGATTTTTTATGAAGTTTAACCGTAAAATCACTGAATTTTAGACCGGTAACACTCAAAAACAGTGATTTTATATCGGAAAAATCACCGCTAAGCGGTACCTTTACATTTCTTACAATAAGCATAAAAACCTACTTTTCTAAATACGAAATAATGCCCTCTGCCGCTGCAAAAGCCGAACTCCAAGCAAAGGCAAGATTAAAGCCGCCGCAGTCACCGTCGACATTAAGCACCTCTCCGACGGCGAAAAGACCTTTGGCTTTTTTTGACATCAGGTTATCGAAAAACTGTGCGGTATCAGCACCGCCTGCCGTAACTTGGGCATTACTAAGTCCTGTAGTGCCTAAGACTTTAAGTTTTAATTCTTTTAGATTATCGGCGGTTTTAAGTATATCTTCTTTAGTTATATTACCGCACAAGGTACCACCTTTTACTCCCGATTTAAAAAGTATGGCAGCACCTAATTTTTTGTTCATTAACCCCGTAAACAGTTCCTCTGATTTTCTGTTTTTAAAGGCACTGCTGCGGAAAGAAAGTTCGTCTATTATTTCTTCCTTTTCAAGTGTAGGAATTAAATCAAGCAATACATAAGGATTTTCACCGTTTGCCAAACGCGATACTTGAAGTACAGGCGGACCGGAAATTCCATAATCACAAAAAAGCAATTCACCCTTTTCGGTACGGTGTCCGAGCGACGAGCAAAGTGTCACTTTAGCCTCCGTCTTTATGCCCTTTAATCGCTTTATAAAGTCGGTTTCGGTCTTAAGTTGGGTAATCGCGGGAAAGGTAGGTAATACTTTATGTCCCATTTTTTTGAGCAGTTCGTATCCGTCACTGTTACCGAGTTTACCGCCCGCTGTACCGCCGGCGGCAACCACAACAGTTTTTGCAATCAGTGTTTCATCTTCGTTTATTTGAAACAAACCGTTTTCGCGGGTTATGGACTCTACCTTAAAATCGGTTTTAATTATAACACCTTTTTCGGCAGCATAAAACCGTAAAGCATCGGTAACCGACGAAGCCTGCATAGATAACGGATACAACCTATCGTCACCGATATCGGTAAAAATAACCCCTATAGACCTAAAAAAATCTCTCTGCTTTTCAACGTCAAACCGTGACAGCAGTTTTATTGCAAGGTCGCTGTCACCGTGATAATTTTCATAAATAATATTCTTATTGCTTATGTTACACCTGCCGTTGCCGGTGATGGACAGTTTTTTGCCTACTCGGTCATTCTTTTCAAGTACCGCAACCGATAAATTCGGCACTTTTTGTTTTAACATTATCGATGTGCAAAGACCTGCCGCACCGCCGCCTATAATAATAGTGTCTATCATACAGTCACCCGCCTTACTTAAATCTTAATAAAGTATACCACCTAAAAAATATTTCGTCAATTATGAGTTTTTTCTTATAAAAAACGTTCTATTTCTTGACAAAACCAAAAAATGTAATATACTAAAAAGGTATATGATTTAAAGTATAGGTAGGAGATTATTATGCTTAACCAAGATAAAACTATGGACCAGGTCGTAAACCTTGCCAAAAACCGCGGATATGTTTATCCCGGCTCGGAAATTTACGGCGGTCTTTCAAACAGTTGGGACTACGGTCCTTTAGGTGTTGAATTTAAGAATAACATAAAAAAGGCTTGGATGAAAAAGTTCGTTCAAGAGTCGCCTTATAATGTTGGACTTGATTCTGCTATTATAATGAACCCCGAAACATGGGTAACCAGCGGTCACGTAGGCGGATTTTCCGACCCGCTTATGGACTGTAAAGACTGTCATGCCCGCCACAGAGCAGACAAACTTATTGAAGATATAGGCGGTCATGCCGAAGGTATGACCTTTGAGCAGATGCAAGACTACATTAAGGAAAACGAAATTGCCTGTCCCGATTGCGGAAGCAAAAATTTCACCGATATAAGAAAGTTTAATCTTATGTTTAAAACCTTTATCGGTGTAACTGAAGATGCCAAAAACGAAGTTTATCTCCGTCCCGAAACCGCACAAGGTATTTTTGTAAACTTTGCCAACATTCAGCGTACAACCCGTAAGAAATTACCTTTCGGTGTTTGCCAAATCGGTAAATCTTTCCGTAACGAAATCACACCCGGTAACTTCATTTTCCGTACCCGTGAATTTGAACAGATGGAATGTGAATTCTTCTGCAAACCCGACACCGACCTTGACTGGTTCTATTATTGGAAAGACTTTTGCAAAAATTGGTTACTTGATTTAGGTATCAAAGAAGAAAACATACGTATGCGTGACCACGAAAAGGAAGAACTTTCTTTCTATTCAAAAGCCACTACAGATATTGAATTTTTGTTTCCGTTTGGTTGGGGCGAACTTTGGGGTATTGCCGACCGTACCAACTACGACTTAGGCCGTCACCAAGAAGCAAGCGGTAAATCGCTTGAGTACTTTGACCCCGAAACCAACGAGAAATACATTCCGTATGTTGTTGAGCCGTCGCTAGGTGCCGACCGCGTTCTACTCGCATTCCTTTGCGATGCTTATGATGAAGAGGTTGTCGATAAGGACAAAAACGATATCCGCGTTGTCCTTCGTTTGCACCCTGCATTAGCACCTTTCAAAGCCGCCGTTTTACCGCTTTCGAAAAAACTTTCCGACAAGGCCGCAGAAATCCGTAATCAACTTGCCAAGGATTATATGATTGACTTTGACGATGCCGGATCTATAGGTAAAAGATACCGCCGTCAAGACGAAATCGGCACTCCTTTCTGCATTACCTATGACTTTGAAAGCGAAACCGACGGTTGCGTAACCGTTCGCGACCGCGACACAATGGAACAAACAAGAATTCCCATTACCGAACTTTCAGCATTTATTAAAGATAAATTAGAGTTTTAAAAAACAGCCTCAGTCTTTCCAAAAAAGACTGAGGCTGTTTTTATATACATAAAATTTTACTTGCTACTGCAAAATAGACCGCCAATGATACGGCATCAACTATTGTAGTAATAAACGGACTTGCCATTACCGCAGGGTCAAGTCCCAATCGTTTGGCTAAAATCGGCAATGTACAACCGATAACATTTGCAATCAGTACGGTTACGGCAAGAGTAACACATACAACCGCCGATTCAAGCAACGAAACCCCGCTCGAAAGCAGTAAATTATCAATCAGCAATATTTTCAAAAATCCTACTATGCTGAGTGCCGCACCGCAAAGTACCGAAACGCGGATTTCTTTCCAGACTACCTTTAAAATGTCACCCATATTAATTTCGCCGATAGCAAGACCGCGGATAACCGTTACCGAGGTTTGACCTCCGGCATTACCGCCCGTTCCCATAAGCATTGGGATAAAGGCAACAAGTGCGGGAAAGGCTGTCAATGCCGACTCGAACGAGCCGATTATTCCGCCGGTTACGGTTGCCGACACCATAAGTAACAAAAGCCACGGTATTCTTTTAAGCCAAATACTTACTGCACCGGTTTTTAGATACGGACGGTCGTCGGAAATGATAGCCGCCATTTTTTCAATATCTTCGGTTGCCTCTTCTTCCATAACGTCCATAGCATCGTCAACCGTGACAATACCTACAATACGTCCGTCTTTATCGACAACCGGAAGTGCTAAAATATCATACTTTGAAAAGGTTTTTGCAACAACTTCCTTGTCCTCATAAGCATCAATATAAATGCAGTTTGTATCCATTATTTCGGACATTTTTTCGTTATCACCGGCGAGTAACAAATCCTTTACCGTAACGGTACCCAAAAGTTTGCGGTTTTCGGTAACATAACAGGTATAAACCGTTTCTTTGTCAATACCCTCAGTACGGATTTTGGTAAACGCCTCTAAAACGGTGCGATTTTTGTTAAGAGCTACATACTCAACCGTCATGATACTGCCCGCACTATCCTCGGGGTACTTTAGCAGTTCGTTAATCTGGCGTCTTGAATTAGGGTCGGCCAACCTTAAAATTCTCGACACAACATTAGCGGGCATTTCCTCAATAATATCAACCGTATCGTCTAAAAACAGGTCAGCAAAAACCTCTTTAAGTTCAAAGTCACTGAATGAATGTATAAGCAACTCTTGAGTTTCGGTTTCCATATACGCAAAGACCTCACTTGCAAGGTCTTTTGGTAATAACCTGTAAACCAACGGGATTTCCTTTTCTTCGATTTCGGTAAACAGTACGGCTATATCCGCAGGATTCATTTCAACCGTCAGTTCGCGAAGTTGTACAAATTTTCGCTCTTCTACCAGTTCTAATACTAAATCTAATACTTTCTTTTCTTCTTCCACTTGACCCAACTCCTTAATTTCATTTTAAGGCATAAGAAATGAGAATGTGCTTTTGGCACATTCTCACGGGAACAAGTCGCATAAGTTCAGTTAAGAGAAAAACGAACACAAGCCGTTTTTCTCACAAAACTCGGCGGCTTAACACCCGTACTACTGCCTGCGTCCATTAAACTCTCACCCCTTGATAATTTTTTTAACATTATATAACCGTTTGTTCGGTTTGTCAATAATTATTCTGCTAAAATCAGCCCTGTGTTATTCATCACTTCTCTGCCCATTGCAGTATTTAACCACTTGAATAAAACCTTTTCGCATGAGTCTGATTTTGCGGTATTGCGTACCGAAAAATAAATTTCGGTGACAAATTTATACTGACCGTTTTTTATGGTTTCATCGGTTGGTGCAACATTGTCCACCGCAACTGCCTTTACAGTACCTTTGCTATGCACCGATTTAACGCAATAATCACTGTAAAGCATAGCGGTTAAGGAATCGGCTCTGCCGTCAAACGGTGTTTCTGCACTGTGCTTTCCGTTTTCGGTCACAATATCTTTTGTCGGCACCTTCAAATTAGCAGTATCCGCCGATAAAAGGTCAGTAATAAGTGCCGCAGCAACGTTATCTTCTTTTGGCAAATAACATTTAATTTCGGCTTCACTGCCGCAACCCAAATTCCAAGCAGTAATTGTACCGCCGAAAATTCCGTTTAACTGTTCAGTCGTAAGCGATGAAACCGTATTACCTGCACCTGTCACAAAAACAAGTGCATCATAAGATGCTGTAATGCTTTCGGTAACTACACCCTTTTCACTTAAATAATCCGCCGTTTTATTACTCGGTTCATGGGCAAACAGAATATCACCCTCGCCGTCGGCAAACCGCTTATAGGTATCGGTAACATTACCGCCTTTTATCACAAATTCTTTAGCCTCAGCCTCGGTACAATCAAGTACTGCGGCAACCATGGACAAAGCGTAACTATACTGTGTATCGCTCGAAATAATTTTAGGGAAATTTTCTTTATTTAGTTCCATGCTTCCCTCTATGACCTTTCGGTCACTATCGCAGGCGGCAAACGATAAAGCAAGAAAAATGCACATTATAAGTGCAAAAAAACGCTTCATTTTACCACCTCCATAGCATTATTAAAATACATAACCTCTTTAAAATCGGTATTGTAAAGTGTTACATAGCCTTCTTTAACGGTCTGTAACATATTACCCGAAGAGAAATTTACGGCGGTTATATAATCACAATTTTCAATAGTAAACACACCGCTTTCGGTATCAAAAAGGCTGTACATATTGTTGGATTTAACAACTATATATCGGTCTTTATAAATTTCACCTGTAAATGTGCCGTTTATCCAATCGGTTTTCTCAGAATTTTCAGTATCAAGCAGAGAAAATTTTACATTTGATTTATTAACAACTACTGCCTTGTTACCTACAAATGCAGGAATATTGCCAAAATCGGTATAACTTTCAATGGTTTTACCGTCTTCACCGAAAATATTGGTAACATTACTGTACGAGCAGTAGAAAATTCCGTTTTGCCCGCTGTTTTCGTCGGGAAACTGACCTGTTTCGTCACATATAAGCGGTTTATTATTGGTAATAGAATAATATTCCGTCTTTTTTGTTGCAGGTATCGTCTTTTTGTAAATAAGTGTTTTGTAACCTAAAACTTCAATCTCGCTTTGTTTGCTCTGCACCGTCGTAACGATATTTTTATCCTTGTCGAAAATTATAAAATGGTCACCGTTGTTACATACAAAATGTCCGGTTTCGCAGTTATAATTTATTTGTTTATACTTTGGCTCAATATAGTATTCACCGCTCGGTTTAATAATTCCAAATAAACCATTTTGGTCGACAACCACCGCCAAACCGCCCTTAAACTCACCCGCCGAGGTGAATCCCTCAAAAGCACGCTTGCCGTTTACATCAATGTAAAATGCTGAAACGGTTGTAGTTTCGGCAACGGGGTCGAATGTCGAAACATTAATAGGTGCAAGACCTTCACTAAACTTACCGACAGTAAACGAAACATTAGTATCTTTACTCAACTTACTTTCCGCAGTAAACATCTTTTTTCCATTATAATTATAGACATCATAATAAACCGTTTCGACAGTTTTACCGTTTTGCTTCCCTGTTCTTACTCGGCGGATTACGAAACGTTCATTTCCGTAAATATCCGACACTGTCCACCCTTTTTTCAGTTCAAATATCCAACTTCCGTTTTTATTTGTCAAATATCTTTTAGTGCCCACTGTAAGTTCTAAAAGTTTCATATCACCGTCAAGGTTATACGTAATTACACTATCATATACGGGGTCGACGATTATCTCACCGTTCAAGGTACAAAGTCCCATAAGCGGTGCCGAAAAAGAGTCAGCAGCACCCTCAACAGTACTTTTATAGGTTAAAATATCACCTGCAAAAGGAATGAGTTCGCCATAAGAGTCCGACGCTATAAGTTCGCCTGCAAAATTTTCACTTCGTCTTTTAAGCAGTGTTTTATCGGTGACAGGCGTTGCGGTAGGGGTTGCAATAGGCTCAAAAAAAGCCTGTTCTCCCTTTAGCACTTCGTCACTACAGCCTGCAAATGCAAGCACAGACAAAGCACAAATCAATGCAAAAAAAGGTCTTGCAAACTTCAAGTCCTTTCACCTCCAAAGTCAAAAATGCTTATAAAAGAATAATAACATATCATATTTATATTTACAAGAAAATAATCTGTTATTTGAGAACTGTTAATTTATGGTTGACTAAAACAAAAATTTTTCGTATAATACTACCGAGGAAATAAAAAGGAGAAAAGTAATGGAAAAATTTCTTATAATGCATGATATTGACATGGCAGATTTCATGCAGACACTTGATAAATGCAAGGGCGAAGTTTTCCTTGAAACCAACGAAGGCGATGTTTTAAACCTAAAATCAAAACTTTGCCAAATGATGGGTATTGCCAATATAATGAAAGGTGCCGTAATTCAAGAGGCTGCTCTTCGCTGCACCAACCCCGAAGACGAAAGCCTGTTATTCAGATTTAACCTTTATAAAGAAGTTCCTAAATCCACAGAAGAATAATGTAAAAAGACCTAAAGGCTTAACCTTTGGTTCTTTTTTTATATATCATTTGCTATTCTTTTGGTTAATAAGTCTGTTCTTCCCATATACGAAAGAAGACAAAGTTTAACATACAGTGCAATAGGTGACATATCGGGAATATTCAAAATTCCTAAATCGCTGAAATTTTTTACCGACGAATAATAATCCCCGCCTACACCGCAGGTGTAAAGTTTAATTCCGTTATCGCAAGCACTTTTACAAAATCCAATAAAACTTTTACTTCCGGTAGGCAAGGTGCCCGAATGATAACCGTCTAAAACAATATGTTTTATTTTGCCGAAATCAATATTTAAAAGTACATTCCCCATACCGACAAAACTTTTTACATATAACACATCACTCGAAAAACCTATATTGCCTCTTGGCAATTCGGCTTCACTTTCAGTTATTAAAATATTTAAATTGCACTTAACTTCGCCGTTTATGAGTTCTGCATAGTACTCACCTGTACTCAAAAGCCAATCGCTTGATACTACCGACGGCAAAAGTTTATTGGGTAAAAATATTTTAGGATTTTCACCCCTGTTTTTATACGAAACAAAAACACCTTTTTCTTTTAAACCTATAAACTCTACCGCCATATGAAAATTATCAAGTCCGTTAGAGCCTTTAGCACCCAAAACTTTATTACTTGAAACTAGGACAACGGGTAAATCAATCGTATCAAGCAAATATGCAAGTGCCGATGCGGTAAACTGCAAAGAATCGGTGCCATGGGTGACAATTATACCGTCAAATTCCCCGCTCTCAGCCGTTTCTTTCACGCATGAATAAATAGTTAAAACATCGGAAAACTCAGCGTTTTCACTTAGAATCCAAAGCGGTGACTTTGTAACAAATGTCACTTCTTCCCCGTAGTTTTGCTTAAACAATTCCAATAATTTATACTTTTGTTTTTCTTTTAAAGATATTACACCGTCACTTGCGTAACTGCCGATAGTACCGCCCGTAAAAATTACACAAATCTTCATTTTACTTCTCAATATAATTTAAAATTTCGTCTGCACTTTCGCTTACAAATATTATGTCATTGATATGAGATTTTATAAATCCCTCGTTTATACCCATTTTGAGCATATCTATTAGGCTGTTATAATATCCACGGGTGTTTAAAATTGCTATCGGCTTTTCGTGTCGGCCAAGTGCCAGCAGTGTCAACATTTCAAAAAACTCATCAAAGGTACCTATACCGCCCGGTGTAATAATAAATGCATCGGAATTTTCTTCCATGGTCTGTTTTCTTATTCTCATGGTTTCGGTAAAAATTATATCGTCACATTTATCGTAGAGTGCACCGTCAACATTAAAGAATGACGGCACTACAGCAAGCAGTTTACCGCCGCCTTTAGTAACACCGCGTGCCGCCGCACCCATAAGTCCGTTAGCACCGCCGCCAAAGACAAGACTATGTCCTCTTTTTGCCATTAAAAATCCTAAATTTTCGCCCGCGAGTATATATTCTTTATTTATTTCATTACTTGCGGCACCGTATACACAAATTCTCATTAAACTATCTCCTTAGTTTTATAATTTAATAATAATTTATTTCAAATTAAAAATCAAGTCACATAATATATATAATTTCCTTTTGACAATTTCAAAAAATCATTTGATTTTTAATCGCTTTATGTTATAATATATTTATATTGCGACAAATACCGACAAAATTATCTTAAATTTAGGAGTTTTAAAATGCTCGGATTTTATAACTATACAGTTATACTCACATATCTATCCCTTTGTTCGGGTATTACCGGTATATATCTTACACTTTGCGGCAAAAATACCGGTGCCGCCGTTTTCTGCCTATTACTTTGCGGACTTTTTGATGCTTTCGACGGCAGAGTTGCCCGAATGAGAAAGCAAAGCACCGCTGAGGAAAAACGGTTTGGAATACAGATTGATTCTCTTGCCGACCTTATCTGTTTTGGTGTACTTCCTTGCTGTATAGGATATTCGGCAGGTATGACCAGTCCTTTATATATACCTGTTTTCTGTCTGTTTGTACTTGCGGCACTTATACGTTTGGCATACTTTAACGTAACCGAAGAAGAACGCCAAAGTAAAACTACCGAAAAACGCAAAAACTACCGCGGTTTACCCGTCACCTCAATTTCTCTTATAATGCCATTTTTCTCACTTGCAAAGTTTGTACCCGTAGTAGGTGACTATTTGCAGTTTGTTTTCTTAAGCGTTATGATTTTAACAGCAATAGCCTTTGTAACCGAAAACATAAAAATCAGAAAACCTAATTTCAAAGGCGTTTTGGTACTCATATTCATAGGTCTTGTAGAACTCGGTATTTTAATCACGCTGAAAGTTTTAAATTAAACGATGAGAAAAACAAAAATAATATATGAAAATGTAAACTTGCCGTTAAGGTTTTTATATAACACCGTTTTAGGCAGAGTGATTATAAAACCGCTTATTTGTCCTGCCGTTTCCAAAGCGGCAGGATTTTTTCTAAGCAGTAAACCGTCAAAGATTTTTATAAAACGGTTTATAAAGAAAAACAATATTGACCTTAGCGATTATAAAGAACAAAATTATATGTCATTTAATGATCTTTTCACGCGGGAAATCAAACCCGAAAACCGACCTATAGCCAGCGGTGATGTGCTTGTTTCACCCTGTGACGGCATGGTTACGGCATTTAAAATAGAAAACGACAGTCCATTTTTAATTAAAGGCATTAAATACACAATCGAAGAACTGCTTGAAAATACATTACTTGCCGAAAAGTATTCGGGCGGTATTTGTATTATATTCCGCCTTGCGGTAGATAATTACCACCGTTACTGTTTTAGTGCCGACTCTGATATAGAAACGTCGGTCAAAATAAAGGGCAAATACCACACTGTACAGCCTATTGCCATGCGAAGATATAAAATTTTCCGCGAAAACGCAAGAGAATACACCCTGCTTCATTCCAAACATTTCGGCGATATAGTGCAAATGGAGGTCGGTGCTCTGCTTGTAGGTAAAATATGCAATACATATAGACAAAATACCGCCGTTAAAGGCTGTGAAAAAGGCAAGTTTATGTTCGGCGGGTCAACCATTGTACTGCTTTTAGAAAAAGACAAAGTCAATTTAGATGCCGAATTTTTTGACAATACTAAAAGAAATCTTGAAACGGCAGTAAAATATGGCGAAAAAATAGGAACGAAGTGTTAACACTTCGTTCCTATTTTTATCTATCCCTTATTGCGTCAATCGGGCGTTTTGAGGCAATACGTTTTACAGGTACAAAACTTGCAATACACGCTACTGCCAAACTTATTATAAACAGCAGTAAAATTTGCCTTACGCCAAAGTTTAAAATAGTTATGAGTATTCCGATACTGTTGCGGAAAACACTGTTAATTATAACGGTTATTATAAATGTGCCTATCGTCGACAGCACAAAGTTTATCATGGCTATTATAAAACTTTCGGCAAAGAATATACGGAAAACATCGTTACTGCGTGAGCCGATTGCCCTTAAAATACCGATTTCTCTCTTTTTATAAGAGATACTTGTTGCAATAAAGTTAGAAAGCATAAGCGAGGCGAAAACGGCAAAGCCGATACCGATATAAAGGAACACTTTACCCACAATATCAAGTATCTCGTCAACCACATCAAGTTCATGGGTTACAGCACTTTGCAGGGTGTAACGTACATTTCCCGAAGTATCATAACAGCACTTAACCAAATCGCGTACCCCTGATTTTGTGCTTGGCATAGGTGCTAAAGCGTAATCGTAAACACCTTCGAAACTTGCATATTTTTTAGAGTAAAATCCATCGTCGGTCACTATTGTCGAATAAATATTAACCGATGTGATTTTATCGGTGTCGATATATCCAACAATCTTTACTCCGTCAACCGATACGTCTTTACCTTCTGAAACATATGTCATTTTTAAGGATAAATTCTTTAACTGTTTTATAAAATCATTATCCGTTTCTGCGGGTATATATTCACCGACTTGTGTGTCATATGTACCTAAACGGTCATAAATCAAGTCTTTAGTGACAATAATTTCTTTCTCACTCAAAGCGGTTTTTTGTGTATCAACCCAAGTAATAAGCGACGGGTCAATCTTACCGAGCGTGGTTATAAATTCACCGTTCAAGAAATAGTTTTCGCTTTCATAGAAAAAACCGTAGTCTGAGTTTACAACCTGAACATCTTTTTCCACCATTCGCTCAATTCCGCCTTCACCTAACATGGCGGTTGCATGTAAACTGTAGTTTGCGTCAACATCTAATTCCGAAGCCAAAAACCACTGAATAGCCTGTTCGGAAAACTCTATATTTTCATTTTCTTCAATAAGACTCTTGTATCGGTCAAAATTAAAGCCAGTATCAATAACGGCGGTAACTGTATAATTTTCACCGTTAAGGCAGATTGTTTTACCGATAATATCATTATAATTTTTAATGGCAATAACCTTTATATCCGAAGGCATATCGTTTTCGTTATTTCCGTAAAATTCCTTGTCATACGGTTCTGTTGCTGTATTATCAGATATTTCTTCGTACTGTGGAACCTCTATATACCCTGCAAGATTAAATGTTTTATACACATATTCGCTAATGGCAATTTCATCTTTTGTGCCGTTTGGCATAGCACCTGCAAGTATTTTATAATCCATACGGTCTAACACTTCGGGTGATATTTCGGTAAAACCCGAAAATTTGTCAGGGTACAGGTTATATGCACCTTTGGAAAGTTCAACCGAACCGTCAAAGTTTTGAGTGAAATCCAAACTTCCTTCAAAAACGGAATTATAAACACCGACAAATTCATATCCTAATTTTGATTTTAAACTTTCCAAATCGCTGTTACTTAATTTATAACCCCAGTCGGTCCAATAATCTCCGTTTTTTACGGATTTTACAACCGAAGCATATGTAACACCTGTATCAATAAGAGAATTTGTACAGGTTTTCACATGATTATACGCACCGAAAGTATCGGCAAGGCCAAACAAAGTAAACGCAACACAAGAAAGAATAATAGTGAATACCAGTCTGATTTTCTTATATTTAAGACCGCTGCTGCCCATTTTAAAGGCACTTTTCATGGGCAATTTCGATTTTATAAGTTTAAACTCCCCGCCTTTTTTAAACTCAATTTTAGATGTATCGGTCGGTCGGAAATTATGATTGCTTTTCTTTTCCAAAGCCTTAATTTCGGCGTTATCCGAAAGAGTTAAAAGGTAATTGTTTATGGCAATACGGTCTTCTTCCGTAATCGTATAACCCTTTGGTACGGTTATTAAATTACCGTTAAATTCCAATCCTTCTGAAAATTCTTCGGTTTTTGCCACTACCTCTATTTCATTTTCCAAATCACTTATAACCTTGCCGTCGGCAAGTTCAATTATACGGTCGGCGTAAGTTTCGGCAAATTCGCGGTCGTGTGAAACAATAATTACAAGTTTATCGCTCGACAGTTTTTTTAATGTGTCAAAAACCTGCTTACCGGTGTTGGAGTCCAAAGCACCTGTAGGCTCATCGGCCATAATTATTTCGGGGGACTTTACAAGTGCCCTCGCAATGGCAACCCTTTGCTTTTGACCGCCCGAAAGTTCGTTTGGTTTTCTTGCACCGTAACCTTCTAAATCAACCTCTTTGAGTATTTTATTAACCTCTTGGTCGGTAGCCTTTCTGCCCTGAAGTTCAATAGCAAGGGCAATATTGGCACCTACAGTAAAATCGTCAAGCACATTGTAATCTTGGAAAATAAAACCAACATATGTATTGCGGTATGAGTCAAAATGCTGTTGTTTAAAATTTTTAGACGAAACACCTTTAATTATGATTTCTCCGCCTTCATAACGGTCAAGACCGCTTAACAAATGCAAAAGAGTAGACTTGCCGCTACCCGATTTACCAAGCAAAAATACCATGCCTTTATCGGGCAACTTTAAAGAAATATCATCTATTGCCTTTACAGGCACACCTTTTTTCGGCTTATAAATCTTAACTAAATTTTTTACTTCGAGCATAATAAACCTCCCTTTTATTAAGTTTCTGATTTAATTATACACTGCAAAAATATTATTACAAGCAACAAAAATGTATTTTAGGGTTAACAATTTGACATTTTTATTGTAAAAAGTCCAAAAACGCGGTATACTTATCTCAAAGAATATTGTAGTTAGAGGTAAAACTTATGAAGGTACGGTATAACAGTGACGAGGAAATGGTTAAGAAAATCAAAGACGGTCTTAAAAAAACAGGCGGATACTGTCCGTGTAAAATAGGGCGAACCGAGGATTTAAAATGTATGTGCCTTGAATTTCGCAATCAAATAGCCGACCCCGATTTTGAAGGCTATTGTCACTGTATGTTATATTATAAGGAAAAATAAACACAGAAGGAATAAGTGATATGGTATTTAACTCAATTATATTTGTTTCAGTTTTTCTGCCGTTAACGGTTGGAGTTCACGCACTGCTCTATAAATGGAACACTGCCCGAAATCTTTGGCTTGTGGCTCTAAGTTTTCTTTTTTACGGTTGGTGCAACACTAAAATGGCACTGTTTTTAGCCGTTTTCGGACTGGCAAACTATTGGTTTGGCAGACTAATGGCTTCTTGCGACCATAAATCCGCCAAGAACTTGGTACTGATACCATCGTTAATATTTAATATAGGGTATCTTTTTGTTTGTAAGTATTTAAACTTTTCAATAAGCGTTACCAACCGAATTTTCGGCACCGAACTATCCCCTTTCGAGTCACTTTTGGTGCCGCTCGGTATTTCGTTCCTCGTCTTTACCGCAATTTCCTATTTAGTCGATATATATAAGGAAAAATGCAAACCGATAACCAACATAATAGATTATTTTTTATACATAAGTTTCTTCCCGAAAATTTCTCAAGGGCCAATCACCGCTTGCACTGATATGCAAAATGACCTTAAAAATCGCACAGTTTCCTTAGATAACTTTACCGCAGGACTTCGCAGATTTTGTTTCGGTCTTGCAAAAAAGGTACTCATAGCAGACACAATAGGAAAATCGGTTGATATGGTATTTGATAACCTTGCAGGAGGAATATCTGTCGGCACAGCATGGCTTGGTATTTTGTGCTACGCATTTCAAATATACTACGATTTCAGCGGATATACAGACATGGCAATCGGTATAGGAAAAATGTTGGGATTTTCCTTGCCGGAAAACTTTGACTTTCCATACCTTTCCCGTTCGGTTTCAGAATTTTGGCGTAGATGGCACATGACCCTCGGCAGATGGTATAAAAATTATATTTATATACCAATGGGCGGAAACCGTTGCAGTACTTTAAGGGTTATATTTAACCTTGCAGTAGTTTGGTTTTTAACAGGACTATGGCATGGTGCTTCGTTTAACTACATACTTTGGGGTGTTTATTTCGGTATATTTGTAATAGCAGAAAAGTTTATAACCAAACTTAAATTTTACAATAAAATCCCATCGGTGTTAAAGTGGGCATCAACATTTTTCATTTGCGTAATGGGTTGGATTTTATTCCGCAGTGCTGACATGTCAACCGTTTTGCTTTATTTGAAGTCCATGTTCGGTCTTATTGATTCCGGTACGGTTATTTACGGTTTGGGTTACTATTTCGACAGTCTTGTTTTCATTGCACTTGGTCTTTCGGTATTACTCACCCTGCCACGGCCTAAAATCTTAACCGATTTACGTAATAAACATTTGGCAGTATCGGTCGTTTATGATGCTTTAACCATTGCCATATTTGTTATAACATTTATTTTCATGGTAAACAGTACATATAACGCATTTATCTATTTTCAATTTTAAAGGAGGTGTATTTATGAAAAAAATATTTGATATTTGCTTTATAGTTATCCTCTGTTCATTAACTACTGTGCCTATACTGTTTTTTAATTTCAAACCCAACCAAGTGTCCAAAGCAGAAAACCGCCAATTAGCCGAATTCCCTGCTGAGTTTCAAGGATTTTCAAATTATATGAACTCACTTGACACCTACATAAATGACCGTATAGGTTTCCGCGATACAATGGTAACTGCATATAATGAAACCACTGTAGGAACACTTAAATCACATCACGATAATGTAATTTTCGGTGATGACGGTTGGCTGTTTTATTCAGGCGAACTTTCCGATTATACAGGCACAAATATTGACTATGACAAAATTGAACGCTATGTCGAAATTCTTGTTGCATTAGATAAAAAATTCGCAGAACGCGGTACCGAGTTTGTGTTTATGATCGGACCTAATAAATCAACAATTTACAGTGAATATATGCCTGACTATATAAAAAAATCAGATGTAACATTCGCCGACCTTCTTGTAAAAAGACTTAAAGAAGAAGGAATCTCGGTAGTTTATCCAAAAGAACAACTTATAGCCAATAAAGATAAGGAACTATACCAAAAATTAGACACCCATTGGAACCATTTAGGCTCAAAGTATGCTATAGATGAATTATGCAATGAACTGGGGTTAGAAATAAAAGATATACCTGCTAATCCGGTCACACTTAACAACGGTGACCTGCTTACAATGTTATCGGTCAAATCGGTTGGAAGCAAATCATTAGATGCCAATGTAGCATATGCCCCAAACTCATACCGCGAGAATTTTAATGATACCAAAAAGATTTATATTCATTCGAGTAACAAACCGTCATTTATGAGTTGCCGTGACTCTTACTCTATTGCATTATTAGAGTATTACAGTTACTATTTTGATGGACCGCTATATTGGGACCCATATGTTACAAAGGCATTTTCTCAAGAGCCGACCGACTTTTTTATTTTTGAAACGGTCGAAAGATTTATAAGTAACATCGAAGCATCTGAAGAAATTTTAAAATAAGCATAAAAAATCCTCAAGTGAAATTTTTCACTTGAGGATTTTTTTACTTAAATGTATTTTCTGCTTTGGTTTCGCAGTAAAGACAGCGGTATACCCTTGACTCGCGGTCGGTAAGGTTAAAAATATGAGGTAATTCCTGCTCGGTCGAGGTTATGCAACGCGGATTTTTACAAAACACAACATTACAAAGTCTTTTAGGCAAATCTACCCTTTTTTTATCGACAATAACGCCATCTTTTATAATATTGACCGTAACATCAGGATCAACATAGCCCAAAACATCGACATCTATGGCAACGTTTGAGTCAATTTTTATAATATCCTTTTTACCCATTTTACGGCTTGAAACATTATTTATAAGTGCTACCGAGCCGTCACATTCACCCAAATTCAAAAGGCTGTACAGTTCCATGGCTCTGCCTGCAGTAATATGGTCGATAACAACGCCGTTTTTAATTGAATCAATATTCATTACTGCACCTCCAAAAGTTTAAGTATCAACGCCATACGCATAAACTTACCGTTTAATACCTGTTTAAAGTAGCAGGCACGCTTATCATTGTCAATGGCAACGCTGATTTCATTTACGCGAGGAAGCGGGTGCATAACCGACAGTGTTTCTTTGGCATTCTTTAATTTTTCGGGGGTCAAAATATAACTGTCTTTAAGTCTTAAATAATCCTCTTCGTTAAAGAATCGTTCACGCTGAACACGAGTCATATAAAGAATATCAAGTTCGGGCATAACCGACTCTAAATCGGTTGTTTGGACATATTCGAGTCCTTCTCTTTGTAAAACGTCTTTTTTGATATAACTCGGGAGTTTGAGTTCTTCGGGGGAAACAAGCACAAACTTAATACCGCTGTAACGGGACAGTGCTTCAATAAGCGAATGTACCGTTCTGCCGAACTTTAAGTCCCCGCAAAATCCGACCGTAAGACCGTCAAATTTACCCTTTTCGCGGTGAATTGTAAGCAGGTCGGCAAGTGTCTGTGTCGGGTGGTTGTGACCGCCGTCACCCGCATTGATAACAGGAATTGTCGCATTCATCGATGCAACCAAAGGGGCACCCTCTTTCGGGTGACGCATTGCGATAATATCGGCATAGCAGGAAATTGTCTTTGCCGTATCGGCTACGCTTTCTCCCTTAGCGGCTGAGGAACTTTGTGCTTCGGAAAAACCCAAAACACTGCCGCCTAATTCATACATTGCCGCCTCAAAACTAAGCCTTGTTCTTGTAGAAGGCTCAAAAAACAGTGTCGCAAGTTTTTTATACCTGCATTTTTCACGGTATTTTTCGGGATTATCAATTATATCGCACGCTGTCGCTATAAGTTGGTCAATTTCTTCGACACTTAAATCAAGAATACTGATTACGCTTCTCAAAAATATTCCCGCCTTTCTGCAGAATTTATGTTAAGCCTTTGCACCGTTAATTTCAAGATATGCCTTAATTCTAGCTACGTTTTCGGCATTTTTCTCGTCTTGCTCTAAATACTCGATAATATCATAAACATCAACAACCGAATATACGGGGAAACCGAATTCTTCGCCAACCTCTGCCATGGCGGATTTTTCGGTTTTACCCTTTTCTTTGCGGTCAACCATAACAAAGGTTGCTGCAACCTTTACATCTTTAAGTCCGCTCAAAATTTCCATACTTTCTCTGATAGCGGTACCTGCGGTAATAACGTCTTCGACAATAACGATTTCTTCGTTTTCCTTAGGTACATAACCTACAAAAACGCCGCCCTCGCCGTGGTCTTTTACCTCTTTGCGGTTGAAGAAGAACGGAACATCAAGTCCCTCTTTTGCCAGTGCTATTGAAGAAGAAACGGCAATTGAAATACCTTTATAAGCAGGTCCGTAAAGTACGGTACGCTTTTTACCTACCTTTTCTAAGTATGCCTTAGCGTAAAATTCGCCTAAGGTTGCAATCTGTTCGCCGGTTTTAATATCGCCTGCGTTGATAAAATAAGGGATTTTTCTGCCCGACTTTGCGGTAAAATCGCCAAACTTCAACACACCTGCATTTTCCAAAAATTTAATAAATTCTCTCTTATAACTTTCCATACTTTTACTCCTTACAACTTAGTCACAAAACTCTGCTACACAGCGTTTGTATGCGGCTACGGGGTCCGAGGCGGCAGTTATAGGTCTGCCGACAACAATATAGTCACTGCCTATTTTTTTAGCCTCAGCAGGTGTCATAACACGCTTTTGGTCGCCTATGTCACCGTCGGCAAAACGAACACCGGGGGTAACGGTCACAAAATCTTTACCGCAGGTTTCATGTACTTTACCTGCCTCAAGCGGTGAGCAAACAACGCCGTCAAGACCTGCAACCATTGCATTGTGTGCATAGTGCATAACTACCCTTTCAATAGGTTCTTTTATAAGCAAATCTTTTTCCATTCTTTCTTGGTCTGTCGAAGTAAGTTGTGTTACAGCAATAAGCATAGGACGGCTGCCGTCAGGTCTTGTCAAGCCTTCTAAAGCCGCTTCCATCATGGAAATAGTACCACCGGCGTGAAGATTGGTCATATCGACATCAAGTCCCGATAAAACCGCCATGGATTTTTTAACGGTATTGGGAATATCGTGAAGTTTTAAGTCGAGGAAAATTTTATGGCCTCTGCACTTTATTTCACGTACAATGTCTGGACCTGCCGAATAAAACAGTTCCATACCGATTTTTACAAACGGTTTGCAATCGGTAAACTTATCCAAAAATTCCATCACCTGTTCTTTACCCGCAAAATCGCAGGCTACAATTACGTCCTTACCCATTGTGTGCTCCTCCTATAATTTCCTCTAACGAGTTTATTTTATACTTTTCCATAACTTCAGGCAACTTTTCGATTACATCACGGCAACAATAAGGGTCAACAAGATTTTGAGCACCTATTTGTACCGCAGTTGCACCCGCAAGCATCATTTCAATAACATCTTCGGCAGTGGCTATACCGCCCATACCGACTATGGGAATTTTTACCGCATCGTAAACCTGATATACCATTCTAAGTGCTACAGGTTTAATAGCAGGACCCGAAAAACCGCCCATTTTATTGGCGATTACAGGCTTTTTTGTTTTTAAATCAATCCTCATACCGAGTAATGTATTTATCATACTGATACCGTCTGCACCTGCATCTTCGCAAGCCTTTGCAATAGACACAATATCGGTTACATTAGGTGACAGTTTTATTATAAGCGGTTTTTTCGTAACCTTTCGGCACGCGGCAGTAACCTCAGCCGCCGCCGAAGGACAGGTACCGAAACTCATACCGCCGCCATGAACATTGGGACAAGAAACGTTGACCTCAAACCAACCGATTTGATTTTCCGCATCCAATTTTTCGACGGTGTAAGCATAATCCGAGACCGAAAAACCGCTGACATTAGCCATCACAGGTTTATGAAAACATTTTTTAAGTTTCGGAAGTTCTTCGCTTAATACCTTTTCAACACCGGGGTTTTGAAGTCCGACGGCATTTATCATACCTGCCGAACACTCGGCAATTCTCGGCGTGGGGTTGCCGAAACGCGGGTCTTTGGTAGTGCCTTTAAATGAAAATGTGCCAAGGCAGTTGATATCGTAAATCTCGGCAAATTCATAACCGAAACCGAAGGTACCGCTGGCGGGGATAACGGGGTTGCTAAGTGTAATACCGCAAAGGTTTACTTTTGTATTTACCATATTATCTCCTCCCTTTTAAGTACCGGTCCGTCTTTACAAATACGCTTATTTCCGTACTTTGTCTTGCAAGAACAACCCATGCAAGCACCGAAACCGCAACCCATACGTTCTTCAAAACTATACTGTCCCGAAGTAGCGGCAGTTTTTTCTATGGCATTAAACATAGGTGCGGGACCGCAGGTGTAAAAGTAGGAATACGAAAGGTTTTTAAGTACATCGGTTACAAAACCTTTAGTACCGTAACTACCGTCCACCGTTGTGACAAAAGTATCAGCACCGAGTTTTTTAAATTCGTCTTCATAAAAGACTTCTTCTTTTGAGTTAAATCCCAAAATAACGGATACTTTTTTATTCTGCTTTATAAGTTCCTTGCAAAGCATATACATTGGCGGTACACCTACACCGCCGCCGATAAGCACAGGGGTTTCACCTGAACACGACAGGTCGTATCCGTTGCCAAGACCTACCAAAACATCCAGCAAAGTACCGCAAGTGAGTTCACACATCTGCTCGGTACCATCACCCACAACCTTATAGATTATAGTGACCGTATCTTCACTTATATCGCAAACCGAAATAGGTCTTCTTAAATATTTGCCTTCAAGTTTTATATTTATAAACTGACCTGAAGCGGTTATAGCCGAAGTATCGCCCGTAAGCACCATTTTATATGTGCTTTTGGCGATTTTTTCGTTATACAAAACCTCATAAAGTCCTTGTGTCATGATAACTCCTTTAAGCGTCTATAGTAGAAATGCAGAGAGTAGTTTCCTCTAAAACATCTAATAATACCTTAACTGTATCAAGGGCTGTGAATATTGTTACATTGTTTTCGGTGGCGATTTGGCGGATATGATGTCCGTCATTACGTTGATCGCTGTCGCCTATGTCCTTAGTGTTGATTACATAGGCAATATGTCCCTGTCTTAATGCATCGGGAATTTCCTCATTACCGTCGCTTATTTTACTTAATACATGGGTGCGAATACCGTTAGCCTTTAAAAACTTAGCAGTGCCTTCGGTAGCCTCAATATTAAATCCTAAATTATAGAAACGGCGGATAAGCGGAAGTGCCTCTTCTTTATCGCGGTCGGCAATGGTTGCAAAAACGGTACCGTAATTTTGCAGGTGCATACCCGAAGCCTGAAGTGCTTTATAAAGAGCACGGTTAAGTTTGTCGTCATAGCCTATAGCCTCACCGGTCGACTTCATTTCGGGGCTGAGATATGCATCAAGACCTCTGATTTTATTGAACGAGAATACCGGTGCTTTTACATACCAACGCTTTTTCTCGTCGGGATAAATATCGAAAATACCCTGCTCTTTAAGGCTCTTACCCAAAATAACCTCGGTGGCAATATCGGCAAGACTGTATCCGGTTGCTTTGGAAAGGAAAGGAACAGTTCTCGAAGAACGAGGATTAACCTCAATAATAAACACATTGTCGTCCTTGTCAACAATAAACTGAATGTTGTAAAGACCGATAATACCTATACCCAATCCTAACTTTTTGGCATACTGTAAAATTACGCCCTTAACCTTATCGGAAATACTGAACGAAGGATAAACACTGATAGAGTCGCCCGAGTGAACACCTGTGCGTTCTACAAGTTCCATAATACCGGGGACAAATACATCTCTGCCGTCGCAAATGGCGTCAATCTCAACCTCTCTGCCCTCGATATATTTATCAACCAAAACAGGCTTGTCTTCATCAATTTCAACAGCGGTTTTAAGATAATGGCGAAGTTGGTCTTCGTTGGCAACAATCTGCATTGCTCTGCCGCCCAAAACAAAACTAGGCCTAACAAGTACGGGATATCCGATTTCGGATGCCGCTTTAATACCGTCTTCAATTTTGGTTACTGCCTGTCCTTTTGCTCTCGGAATATCGAGTTCGTTAAGCAGATGTTCAAATGCGTTTCGGTCCTCTGCACGGTCAATAGCGGCACAGTCGGTACCGATAATGTTTACACCGCGGTCATAAAGCGGCTGAGCCAAGTTAATGGCAGTTTGACCGCCCAATGATGCAACTACACCCTCAGGTTTTTCAAACTCAATAATATTCATAACATCTTCGGGGGTAAGAGGCTCAAAATACAGTTTATCGGCTGTAGTATAGTCGGTCGAAACGGTTTCGGGGTTGTTGTTAATAATAATAGCCTCATAACCCGAATTTTTAATTGTGGTAACGGCGTGAACGGTTGAATAGTCAAACTCAACACCTTGACCGATACGGATAGGACCTGCACCCAATACCACAATCTTTTTCTTATCGGTCAGTACCGATGCATTTTCGTCACTGTAAGACGAGTAGAAATAAGGAATATATGCATTTGTATGGCAAGTGTCAACCATTTTAAATACGGGAAACAAATTATGTTCTTTGCGGAACTTGTAAACATCAAGTTCTTCACAGTTCCACATTCTTGCAACATATTTATCACTAAAGCCCATTTTCTTGGCGGCAAGCAGTGTTGCCTTGTTGTTTACATTGTCTTTAAGCAATTCTTCCATATCGACAATTTTCTTAATCGACTCAAGAAAATACTCGGTAATTTCGGTAATCTTGTGGATTTCCTCAACCGTTACACCGCGTGCAAGCAGTTCGGCAATGGCAAAAATGTTATCTGAACGGAATTCCTTTATATAATCTAAAATATCCTCGGTGGACATATTGTCAAACTTAGACATATATATGTGATTAACACCGATTTCCAAAGAACGGGTACCTTTGAGAATTGCCTCTTCAAGGTTAGAACCTATACCCATAACCTCGCCTGTAGCCTTCATTTGGGTGCCGAGTTTATTGGTAGCACTTGTGAACTTATCGAACGGAAAACGGGGTAGTTTTGCAATGACATAATCAAGTTTCGGCTCAAAAGCGGCGGTGGTATTGGCGATTTTAATATCTTCCAAAAGCATGCCGACCGCTATTTTTGCGGTAACCCTTGCAATAGGATAACCCGATGCTTTAGATGCCAAAGCAGACGAACGGGAAACACGCGGGTTAACCTCGATAAGATAGTATTGGCTCGAATGAGGGTCAAGTGCAAACTGAACGTTACATCCGCCCTCGATTTTCAGTTCTTTAATAATTTTTATGGCACTGTCATTAAGCATTTTAAGGTCATGGTCATTTAGTGTCATAATAGGTGCTACAACCAAAGAGTCACCTGTGTGAACACCGACAGGGTCAATATTTTCCATACCGCAAATGGTAATGGCATTATCGGCCGAGTCACGCATAACCTCAAACTCAATTTCCTTATATCCCTTAACACTCTTTTCGATAAGTACCTGATGTACAGGTGACAGTTTAAAAGCATTAAGACCTACTTCAATAAGTTCTTCTTCATTATTGGCAAAACCGCCGCCGGTACCGCCCAAAGTAAACGCAGGACGAAGTACAACGGGGTAGCCTATATTAGCGGCAGCCTTTTTAGCCTCTTCTATGCTATATGTAATTTCAGAAGGAATGGTAGGCTCCCCTATGGATTGGCAAAGTTCTTTAAACAGTTCGCGGTCTTCAGCACGCTCTATACTCTCACTATTAGTGCCGAGCAGTTCAACACCGCACTCTTTCAAAACGCCCTTTTTCTCAAGTTGCATCGCAAGATTAAGACCGGTTTGTCCGCCGATACCGGGAACAATAGCATCAGGACGCTCGTAACGCAAAATCTTGGCAATATATTCTAAAGTAAGCGGTTCCATATAAACCTTGTCGGCTATGGTGGTGTCGGTCATAATGGTTGCGGGATTAGAGTTGCAAAGTACAACCTCATATCCCTCTTCTTTTAATGCCAAGCAAGCCTGTGTGCCTGCATAGTCAAACTCAGCAGCCTGTCCTATAACAATAGGGCCCGAGCCTATAATAAGTATCTTTTTTAAATCTGTTCTCTTTGCCATTTTATATTCCTCCAAATATTTGTCTTTTGTGTCAGCGATATACAACCTTACCGTCACATACAGTCAACACACATTTTCCAAAAACTTTATTACCCTCAAACGGGGTACTTTTACCCATTGACACAAAGTCTTTTGGGTTGATTTCATATTCCTCATTTAAATCATAAACGCAGAAATCCTCGGTTTCCGGCAAGCCGAAACGTTTTCTCGGATTTATCGCCATAAGTTCTATAAGGCGTTCGAGTGTAATTATATTCTTCTTCACAAGATTTGTGTAAAGTACGGGGAAGGCCGTTTCAAGACCGATAACACCCATTAAACTCTTTTCAAGTCCTCTGCTCTTTTCTTCGGCACTGTGCGGTGCATGGTCGGTGGCTATCATATCAATGGTACCATCAATAATTCCCTCAATAAGTGCCTCTCTGTCAGCCTTACTTCTAAGCGGCGGATTCATTTTAAACCTGCCGTCTTCTTCCAAATTACTGTCATCAAGCACCAAGTAATGCGGTCCCGTTTCACAAGATACATCTACACCTTCTGCCTTGGCTTTTCTTATAAGTTCAACCGTTTCTTTGGTTGAAATATGGCAGACATGATATTTGCAACCGATTTCTTTGGCAAGTTGTAAATCTCTTTTTACCTGTGCCCACTCACTCTCACTGCATATACCTTTATGGCCGTGAAGTTTTGCATATTCGCCGTCGTGAATATATCCGCCTTTTAGCAGACTGTTAACTTCACAGTGTGCGGCAATTATTTTATCTAAATCTTTTGCTTTTTCCATAGCGGCACACATCATACTGTCGCTCTGCACACCTTTGCCGTCATCAGAAAAAGCGGCACAAAGCGGTGCCAACTCGGTCATTTCCACAAGTGTTTCACCCATTTGACCGACCGTAATTGCGGCATAAGGGTGTACCCTTACCTTTGCATCTTTTTTAATAATATCAAGTTGAACGTTTATATTATCGACACTGTCGGGTACGGGTTTTAGATTGGGCATTGAGAAAACATCGGTGTATCCGCCCCTTGCTGCCGCCATGGTACCCGAAAGTATGGTTTCCTTATAAAAAAATCCCGGCTCTCTCAGATGTACATGAACATCACAAAAAGCGGGAAAAATAAAACAATTATTAAAAGCGGAAATACCACCGCTGACACCGTCGATAATAATTTCGTCCGAAATCATCGGCTGGAAACATTCATTTTTATATTTTTGACAATTATAAAAATTCAGTGTCATTTATCCTTTTCGACTCCTACGTATTTATTTGAAATATTTTACCACACAAGCAGTCCGATGTCAATATAATTAACACGTTATTTTTATAACTTTTTTATGATTTTTATTTCCTCACAAACTAACGGTTTAAACATATACATATAATAAGACTTTGACATAAAGCAGAGGTTTTGTTATGAAGTTTTCGATAATCGGCGGCGACCGCAGGCAGATTGAAATTGCCGCGTATTTAAAATCATATAATCATGAGGTTACACTTTTCGGTCTGCCCGACCCTTACGGTTTGAATGTGGCCGACAGTCTTTGTGAGGCAATATCAAATGCAGATGCAATAATTTTGCCTGTCCCCGTAAGTAAAGACGGAAGAACGGTCACCACACCGCTTACAAATGATGTTATATTTTTGCAGGACATTATCACCTGCCGTCCTAAATTTCTATTCGGCGGTATGATAAAGCAAGGTCTATCCCAAGAACTTAAAGCCGCCGATATTTCTTACTGCGACTATTTTAATAGTGAAGCACTAACCGTTAAAAATGCTGTACTGACTGCAGAAGCGGCTGTATCACTTGCCGTAAACGGCACCGACCGTTCTATTTTCGGCTCAAATGTACTTGTAATAGGCTACGGCAGAATAGGTAAACAGTTGGCAAAGTATTTAAAGGTTTTAGGTGCCGATGTTACCGCCACTTCAAGAAACTCGGGTACAAGGGCGGAAATAACAATAGGCGGGTTTAATTCCGCCGACACTTACGACTGCCGTAATATAGCACAGAATTTCGATTATATCTTCAATACAGTACCTTCCAATATAATGGACAGTTCATTTTTCGGCAACTGCAAAAAAACCGCTTTTGTTGAGGACCTTGCCACCGACTCGGGCACCGACCTTGCCGCGGCAACCAAATACGGAATAAATGCCGCTGTTTACAGCGGATTGCCCGGTAAACATTCGCCTGTTACGGCGGCAAAATTTATTGCCGACGAGATTTTATTATCACTCGGCTAAATTAAAATTTTTTCGGAGGAATTTTCATGCAGAGCAAAAAAATAGGTTTTGCCGTTTGCGGTTCGTTCTGCACACATCATCACGTATTGGAACAACTAAAGGTTTTAAAGGACAAAGGTTACGATATTTTACCGATTTTTTCCGAAATTGTGTATACTACCGATACCCGTTTCGGCAAAGCAGAAGACTTTAGAAATTCGGTTGAAGAAATTTGTCAAACTAAAGTAATACACACTGTAAAAGAAGCAGAGCCTATAGGTCCAAAAGCAATTATAGACGCTTTAATTATCGCGCCGTGCACAGGTAACACATTGGGCAAACTTGCCTGCGGTATTACCGACACTTCGGTAACAATGGCAGCCAAGGCACACCTAAGGAACGAGCGTCCGCTTATAATTGCACCCTCAACTAATGACGCATTAGGTGCAAGTGCCAAAAACATCGGACTACTTTTAAACTGCAAAAATGTATACTTTGTCCCCTTTGGGCAGGATTTACCCTTTAAAAAGCATAATTCCTGCATATCAGACTTTTCACTTATATGTGACACTTTGGAATCTGCTTTAGAGCGAAAGCAATTACAACCTATTTTATTTTAAATAAAAAAAGCCGTTCCAAGTAGGAACGGCTTACGATTATTTGTACATTGGACTCACCTTTACCTAAGATTCTTTCTTTCTGATGATTTTAAAAGTTACTGTTACCATTTTAAAAACCACCGTCCTTATGTTCTAATCGTGAAGTCTGTGTGCCTTAGGCCGCACACTGGCCGGAATGGAAGATTTCCTCGTTTTTCATCTTTCCGACCCTCACTTTCTTAAAACTTTTTTGTCTATCTCTTTGGTTCGTTTTTATAATATCATATATTTTATGATTTGTCAATATATTTTTTTAACATTTTTAAAAATTTTTATAAAATATGTCTAAAAGTTAAATGTGCTTGACTATTCTTCAGAAAAAGGTTAAAATATATGTACCGAAAAACAATCCGTAAACCTATCCGGATGAAGGGAGAATACTAATGGCTGACGAATACAATCCCGATATTATCACACTGGAAGATGACGATAATAAGGAATACACTTTTGAGGTGCTTGACCGAATTGAAACCGACGATGCAAAATATATTGCACTGTTGCCCGTTTATGACAACCCCGAAAAACTGCTTAATGACAGCGGTGAATTGGTAATTCTTAAGGTGACAGAAGAAAACGGTGAAGAATTTTTCGAGGACATCAATGACGATGATGAGTACGACATGATTGCCGACGCATTTACCGACCGTCTTCAAGATATTTTTGAAATCGAAGAAGAGTAAATTTTCGCCTGCCCTGTTCGCGAATGCTTACCTTTATAACCCTACAAGTTTTATTTACGGGAGTTGTGCTCTTTATGTGGGTATGCAGGCCTCCCGCTTTTAGCGGACGTTGGAAGCACAAAGCACAAAGGACGACACCCACCTGCTGACCGCAGGTTATCATCGGTAGTTTTACGGCAGGGCGGGTTTTATACTTGTAACAAAAAAGCAACGAGAATTCTCGTTGCTTTTTTATTTATATCTTACTGTTTGTTTTTTCCATAAAACGTTCGGCTTGAACTATAAAACGGTCGTGTGTGCCTTTACCTATTAAACCTGCATTATCGGTAGCAGTAACATTAAAACATATCTTTCTGCCCTCTATTGCGGTAACCTCGGCAGTTACGGTGACCGTACCGCCAAGCGGTGTAGCACTTAAATGCTCAATATTAACCATGGTACCGACTGTTGTCGAGCCTTCAGGCAAACATTCGGCGACTGCTTTGCAACTCGCCTTTTCCATAAGTGCTATCATGGCGGGTGTCGCAAAAACCGAAAGGCTTCCCGACCCTACCGCTAAAGCGGTATTTTGCTCAGCCACCTTATCTTCAATAACTGCTTTTATTCCTACTTTAATTTCCATTTTATCTACCTCTTTATAAATCATATAATAACCATACCGTAACTGTCACTCAAAAAATCCTCCACGACATCACGAAGTTGGCACAGTTGGAGTCCGCCGTCATTCATTTTATCGACAAGTTTTTTAATTCTCGCAGAACTTTCCGACAATCCTGTTATCACTACGGTTTCATTACCTCTAATACCCACGACACCGTACATTAAAACTTTTATTCCCTCTACTGTTTCCTCGGTTTCAATCACACGATATTGGGTATCTTTCACACATACTGTACTACTCATAATGCACCTCCGAATTGTGAATTTTTTTCACATCACAAGTACATTATACCATTATTTCGACAAAAGTCAACATTTTTTGTGAACATTTTTCACAAAATTATATGCATCAATCAATTCACTCCTGTCTTTGTACGCCCAATTATAGACCTCAACTAAAACGGCACCTTTATATCGGTCCTTGTCCAATTCTTCAAAAAGCGTGGCAAAATCAAATTCGCCTTTTGATGGCAATAGGCAATCGCCTGATAAAGAATTATCGCTGATATGCACGTTTTTAATATTGCCACGCATGGCAGCGTATATTTCGTTTGGCTCAAAACCTGCTCTCACACTCTGTTTAACATCATAGGTAAAGTCTAATCTGCCGTTTGTAAGCCTTTTAAGTTCCGCTATATTTTCGGGTGTTGCCGCACGGTAACGGTTGACATTTTCCTGCAAAACCGAAACACCGTATTCATTGGCTTTAAAGTTCATTTCCATAAGCCGTTCGGCGTACTCTCCCATAGGTATAGAGCCTTGTAAAGTATCCCCGTGCAAAACCACATATTTTGCACCAAGTTGTGCCGCGGCCTCATAATACCTGTTATAGTAATCGAACGATTCCAAATACCGCTTTTTATACTCAGAAAACAGAAAATACGGCTCACCTACCGACCCGCAAGGGTGTACCGATGAAATTTCTGTGCCGTAGGTTTTGGATAAATTTTCTAAAACCTTAACATACGGCAAGAGTATTTCAGACGGACTGTTAAAGAAAATTTCGGTAACTGGAATCTCGTTTTTACATAAAAATTCCAAAGATTTATCGGTTTCAAGCGGATAAAGACACGACGACGATATTCCGAGTTTCATTGTATTTCCTTTCTCGGTTTAACAAAAACCGTTTTATTGGTTTTGTAGATAACCATTCCGGGTTTTGCACCGACAGGTTTTTTTACGAATTTAACCAAAGTATAATCAACCGGCACTGCCGACGAGTCGGCGGCTCTCGAATGCTCTGCTGCAAGTTGTGCCGCAAATAAAATTGTACTTTCGGGTAATTCTTCCCCATTGGTTTTAACTATTACATGTGAGCCCGGGATATTTTTAGTATGAAACCACATATCGGTTTTTTCCGCCGTATGCAATGTAAGTATATCATTTTGACGGTTGTTTCGGCCGATAAGCACCTTATATCCGTCGGGCGAAACCGTTTCTATAGGTGATGTTTTGGCAGTTTGTTTTTTTCGGTCGCTTGCAGATTTCTTTACATATCCGGATAATGCAAGTTCTTCCCTGATTTCCTTTAAATCAGCAACCGTCGAAGCACGGGAAAGTTCATCAATAACACTTTCAATATATTCCAATTCTGATTTGCTCTGCTCAATAAGTTTGCCCAAAACCGCCTTGGCATTGCAAATCTTTTTATATTCTTTAAAATATTTCGTTGCATTTTGCACCGCCGACAGCGACGGGTCTAACGGTATTTCTATGGTCCCGCATTGGTCATCATAATAGTTGGATACCTTCGCCACCGTTTGTCCTTTAAAGTCCATATAGGAATATGCCTTTAAAAGTTCGCCGTATATACGGTATTTTTCACCGTCTAAACAACGGGCAAGTTCCTTCTCACGAAGCAGCGTTTTTTTAGCGGCACGGTTACGCAGATTATTAAGCAACCGCACCAAATCAGCGGCAAATCCACGCATCCTTTCAATTCGGTCGCGTTCGGAATAGACCGCATCTAAAAGTTCACTGAAAGACGAAAACCTTTTGCTTACCGCAGAATTGCCGTATTGAGTAATAGGCATATACGAAAACTCAAACGGGACTTTATTTTCATCAAACAATACGGTAGGCTTGGGTGACAAAATATACCCTCTTACCTGTTCTAAAGCCAATTCAAGCCTTGTTAATTGGTCGTGGCTCAAGTCACTCGGTTTCTTTTCAGTATCAATATCTGCCAAAACCGAAATTTCGCGGGAAATAAGCGGCGAAACACCGTCAAACACCGAAACTAAAGCCTTACCAAGCGGTTGGGAAATATCCTTTAATAACCCCACCGAATTTTCTATATCACAATTTCTTAAACTTTGTTTACTCTGCTTTTCAGGATAAACATAAACGGCACCCGGTTGTATAATTCTGCCGTCATTTTCAAGGTCGGAACGCCTTATAGAGTCAATAATTCTACCGTCACCGCCGATAAGAATTACATTGGTTTGTTTACCTATAAATTCTATGCAAAGTTTTGGGGATACAATATCCCCCATTTCATTAGTTGATTGAAATTTTAATACTGCGATACGTTCAAACCCGCAATCTTCAATACTTAAAAACTTGGCACCGCCCAAGTGTTTTCTGAGCAACATACAAAACATTGGCGGCTCGGGTGGATTTTCACTCACACTCGCGGTAAAATTCAGTCGGGGTGATGACGGACGAATACTTATATAAAGTCTTCTGTTTACGCCTGCGGCACGAAACAAAAACACCAGTTCCTCTTTTGAGGGCTGATGTATTTTGTCTACTCTTGTGCCGATTAAACCTTCGGCTATTTCAGATTTAAGTCCCAGTAAAAAAATTCCGTCAATTCCCATATTTTGCTACCAAATCATCAATTTTCAATATAACCTCTTGCAGTCTTTTATATGTATCCTGTTTTTGAGGTACCGATTTTATGTTTTCCGTAAGTTCCGATAAAACACGGCGTTTGCGTCTTATATAAATAAGTTCTTCTTTCCCTATGTTATCGGTAAGTTTACCCATATAGTAAAAGAAATCACTGCATTCATTTTTTATACCGCAGTATTTTGCTTTTATTACGGTATATATTCTGCCTGCCGCCGTAACAGCGTGTTCTTCTGCTATATTAAAGCCTTCCGAAAGCAAAAATTTTCTCAAATCCTCTGCCGAAGTCATGGGTTGCAATATAAATTCATAACGTTCGTTTTTGACCCATTTAGCGGCAGTGATTATTTTTATGATAAGGTCACCGCCCATACCTGCAATTACAAAAGTATCGGCATCTTCGGGCGATACTGCCGAAAGTCCGTTACCTTTTTTTACAACTATATTTTTTACACCCGATTTTTCAATATTGGACTTAGCATTCAAAAGCGGTCCGTCACTGACATCACAGGCATAAACCAAGGGCGATATACCTTTTGAAATTAAGTATACGGGAAGATAAGCGTGGTCGGTACCAATATCCGCCACCCTATCTCCCCGTCTAATCATTTCGGCAATTTTCAGCAAACGGCTGTCAGCCATTACTTGCTCTCCAAATACGCATTAATCTTAGCAACAAGAGCGTCACAGTCGGTTCCGTGAACTCTGCAAGCATCCTCAACCGACTCACCTCTTGATGCAGGACAGCCAAGGCAATGCATACCCATTTCCAAGAAAAATTCTGCAGTGCCGTTGTCCATATCAAGAATATCTCCGATACACATATCTTTTGTAATTTTCATAACCCATTATTCCTTTCTTTTTTACCGCTTTTTACGGTTTTTAACATAATTTATAAAAGCCCCGAATTACTGATGGCCTTTGCAGTAACCGAAGCAAACCAACAGTATATTGCCTCGCCCAATTCCTGATAAACGGGGTCGCCATCATGAGAACATAACATAGCAAAGGTTTGCCCTATTCTGCGGTCAACCTCAGTACCTCTGCGATATGCAAGATAATAAAACGAATACGCACCCGAATCAGCCACCGCTTTATAAAGTGACGGCGAACGCTTTTCAAGTTCCGAATTAAAACTTATCTTGGCGGCTTGTGATACAACCGAACTTTTAAGTGCAGTTTCAACACCTACCGTTGCGGCAAAGGTCATAAGGATACCGCGTTGAATATCCATTTCGCTGCTTACAGAGTCTTCGTTCACAGTAGCAAAAGTATTTATTTTTTCAACCACTTCATCGGCAAGTTTTGTACCCAAAATACGTGCCTTTTCGGTGTTGCCTTTTGAACTTTCGCGGTCGTATTCCTCATGTGCCGACTCGCTTTGTGCCTTTTGACCCCTAGGCATTGCAATTTTAATATCTTCGTCGAACATTTAATCACTACCCTTTCTTTTTAGGGATTACTGTTCTTTATATCTTTTCAAAGCTTTTGCAAGTTGGTCGGGACATGAAGTAGGTTTAAAGCCACAGGTTATACCATCTAACTTGTCGATAACCTCATCAATACTCATTCCCTTACAAATGCTTGATATACCTTTAAGATTTCCGTTACAGCCGCCCTCAAATTTTACCGACTGTAATATATCGTCTTCAATTTCCAATATAATCCTGCGTGAGCAGGTACCGGAAGTAATGTATTCAAATTTCATATTATTATCTGTCCCTAAACTTATTACTTCTTACAGGATGACGTAGTTTTCTTAAAGCCTTTGCCTCAATTTGGCGGATACGTTCTCTTGTCACATGGAACTCAGTACCAACCTCTTCAAGTGTATGGCATCTGCCGTCTTTAAGACCGAAGCGAAGTCTTATAACTGCCTCTTCGCGTGCGGTAAGGGTTTTAAGAACAGCATCAATGTCCTCATTTGTTATGGTTTTAAGTGCCGCATCATCAGGTGCCAAAGCATCTTCATCACGTATAAAGTCCATAAGACGGCTGTCTTCCTCGGGTCCAATCGGAGTTTCCATAGAAACGGGTTCTTGAGCGACACGCATTATCTCACGCACACGTTCAACCGACATTTCCATTTTTTCGGCAATAAGTTCCTCACTGGGCTCATGACCGTTTTCATGTAGAAGTTGGCTTTGAATCTTTTTAAGACGGTTAATGGTTTCAACCATATGAACCGGAATACGTATAGTCCTTGCTTGGTCGGCGATTGCACGGGTAATAGCCTGACGAATCCACCAAGTCGCATAGGTTGAAAACTTAAACCCCTTTGTATGGTCAAATTTTTCAACCGCTTTAATAAGACCGACATTGCCCTCTTGAATAAGGTCTAAGAAGTGCATTCCTCTGCCGACATAACGTTTTGCAATACTTACAACCAAACGAAGGTTGGCTTCGGTAAGGCGTTTTTTGGCAAAATCGTCACCTTCGCCTATTCGTATGGCAAGTTGAACCTCCTCGTCAGGGGTAAGAAGCGGTACGCGACCGATTTCTTTAAGATAAACCTTAACAGGGTCATCAAGCGAAATGGTTTCTACGGTTGTCATTTCGTCAATTTTTTCAACATCTTCCATATCGACAACTTTAAGGTCTTCTTCAGTAGGCTCAATAAAATCAAGATCTAAAAGCGGCGGCTCTTCATCTAAATTCTCAGGATTATCCGGAATATCGTCAAGATCCATAAAGTCATCCTTATTATCTTCTGAATAGTTTTTTGTATAACTATCCTCAATAAGATTTTCTTCCAAAGCCTCTATAGTATTTACAGTTGTTTCGGTTTCTTTGAAATTTTCTTCCGCTGATTTTTTTCTTTCCATGTATATAACTCCCTTATTATCCCTATATTTTCCCCAAAAAACGGGTTTTTAATTAAATTTTCTTTTTATTCTGCAAGTTTTTCATAGCCGCCGCCCACTCATCGTCAGGCAGTTCGGTAACATTTAATCCCTTTACCGACAGATTTTCCTCGGTCAATACCTTTATACTGTCATTTAACACCTTTTCGGGATTTTCATTACCGATACCTTTGGCAAGCAGCCCTGTTATGTATCCTATTTCATCGGGTGCAAAATCACCGCTTAGCAGTACCAAATCAAATTCGTGCCCCGAATGTATAATTTGCAACACCTTTTCATACAGCCTACGGTTAAAATCGGTAATTATGCTGTCCGGCGTTATCTCTTCAACTAACTGCAACAAATCCGGATGTTTTATAAGCACGCATATAATCGTTTCTTCGGCCGCAGCCGCACGTCTAAACTGTGACTTTTGCGGATTGATACTGTCTTTTTGCAACCTTGGTGTTATTATATTTTCAAGTTGCTTTTGTTCCCTTTGTTTTTTGCGTTTTGCAATTTTTTCCAAAGTGTCATTTATAAGCACCTCTTTAGAAACACCGTACTTTTCGGACAGTTTGCCCGCATAAAGGTCAACCGCCAAGCGGTCGTCAAGTTCGGCAAGCACATCGCATGCTTTCTTCAAATATTGCAGTTTGCCGTCCGACGCTCCAAGGTCAACACCCATAGCCGCGGTATAAAGACGGTACTCTATATTACTTATGGCACCGTCTAGCAGAGCCTCAAATCGAGCAGACCCGTATTTTTTTAAGAATTCGTCGGGGTCTTTGCAATCGGGCAATCTTAAAATTCTTGCATCAACACCCGCCGATTTTAAAATATTCATCGCCCTATCGGTCGCCTTAGCACCCGCCTCATCGGCATCGAGTGTTACAACTACCTCTTTTGCATAACGTCCGATAAGTTTCGCCTGCTCTTCGGTAAAGGCAGTACCCAAAGCAGCAACGGCATTTTCAAACCCTGCTTGATGAAGTGCAATAACATCAAGGTTTCCCTCAACCAAAATGGCTTGGTTTGAGCAAACCTTTTTGGCAAAATTAAGTCCGTAAACCTGATGACTTTTTTTATAAACCGGTGTATCGGCAGTGTTTACATATTTGCCGCCCTGTTTATCATTGCCCGGTAATGCTCGTCCGCTGAAACCGACTACCTTGCCTTGAATGTTTATAATAGGAAACATTACTCGGTTTATAAATCGGTCATACTTAAAAATTTTATTATCTTTCTGTTTTTCAGCTATTAGGTCAGCCGATTTTATTATGTACTCACTGTATCCCTTTGATTTTAAATGATTTTCAAGGTCATGCCACCCATTGGGAGAAAAGCCAAGCCCGAAATGTTTAATGGTTTTAAGTGTAAGTCCCCTGCTGAGTAGATAATCAAGCCCCGCTTTGCCGTTAGGACTCATCAAATATGAATGAAAATACCTTGCCGCCTCACGATTGACCTCGTAAACATCATTTTTAAGTCTTATTGTTTTATCGTCGGTGTTGCCGTCGGGCACCTTCAGTCCCGCACGGTCGGCAAGCCTTCGCACCGCATCTATGTAGTCGAGATTTTCAACCTCCATAGTAAAGGTGATAATATCTCCACCTTTACCGCAACCGAAACAGTAGTACGAGCCGTTTTCGGGGTATACGACAAAAGAGCCTGTCTTTTCATTATGGAACGGACAAAGTCCGACAAGATTACGTCCCCGCCGTTTAAGTGCAACATACGGCGACACAACCGACTCAACGTCGTTTTTAAACTTTAGTTCCATTAAAAACTCCTGTGGTAACGCCACTATGTCACACCCTTTCTTATATTAAATATATCACATCTAATATCCCGTTTTTAGTACTGTAATAAATACTTATACTATAATATTCGCAAATTTTCGGTTAACTACTTTTAAATTTTCGAAATTTTGTCAATTATACGGCAGAAAATTCACTTTTTACGATTTTAGCGGTTATTTTGCCGCAAAAAGTATCAGTGATTTTAGCAAATAAATCATCGGTTTTTTCCTCGGATACCGAAAACAGTATTTCAATATTTGAAGTATAAACCGTATCAAGTAATTTTGCACCATTCGCTTCAAGTATTGACACAAAACGGTCGCGGTCGGAATATTCAAAAGAAACTTTACATATATTGCACACACGCATTTCAACAATTCCCGCCGCGTCTACCGCCGCTTTTGCCGCCGCAGTATATGCACGTACCAGTCCGCCGGTACCAAGTAAAACTCCGCCGAAGTATCTTGTTGTGACAATCAAACAATCGGTTAAATTGTTCCCCTTAATCACCTCTAAGGTAGGCAAACCCGCGGTAGAATGAGGCTCGGAGTCATCAGAATACCTGGCAAGACCGCCTTCACGCAAAACATACGCGTATACATTATGCTTAGCACCGAAATTATCTTTTTTTACTTTCGCTATATAATCCATAGCCTGTTTTTCGGTGGTAACGGGTACGCAAACGCCTATAAACTTAGAGCGTTTTTCCTCATATTCACCCACACCTTGACCGCCGACGGTAAAATATCCCTGCACCTTTCACACCTCAATTCTGTAGCGAAAAAAACCGCAACTGAAAACAGTTGCGGTTTATAATCTGTCTGAAACACAATTATTTTGCTTCGATTCCGAAACGCTTATTAAATCTGTCTACACGACCGCCGGTATCAACTAATTTTTGTCTACCGGTGAAAAACGGATGACATTTTGAGCAAATATCCAAACGGATATCTTTCTTTGTCGAGCGAGTTTCAAACTCAGCACCGCAAGCACACTTAACTGTTACGGTTTCATATTGCGGATGAATAGCCTCTTTCATTAGGTGTCACCCCTCTCTTTCTTTTCACATTAACAATGGAATGATAACACATTCTTTTTTAAATTGCAAGTATTTTTTTTAAAATATAGTATTTTTTTATTTGTTACTTATTTTTGACAGTTTGTATCTTGCTTTCTCGTACATTTCAAGCACCCAAAAAGCGGCTTTGTACCGCTGTTTTTCGTGTACTACTTCGGTTTGGTCTTCGGTCAAAACCGACGAAATATCATTTGACTTACCGTTACTTGCGGCAGGCAAGCATACAGCGGGAAACATAACGCACCACCAATTTTTACCTTTGGCACTGCCTATTTCAACCTTAACCGCCTCATATATACCCGCAGGTAAAGTGAAATCTCCATAATCTCGGTTATTAAACCATGAACGGTCAACCGATACCGTAACAGGATAATCAAAACCCTTTTCGTAAACGGCATTTTGTGCAGTTTCTTTAAGTAAATCAATATTATTATTGGCTGAAATTATGGCTTCTTGCTCGGTTTTGCAATCTAAAAACACACTCTCCGATACGCCAAGCACTTTATCTCGTACATAAAGTTTTAAATTTTGGTCGGCAACACTGTCGGAATTGGCAAGTATGTGAAGCCTTAACACACTGTCCCTAATACCGTCACATTTGGCATTAAATCCCGCAAACGAGAAAACTGACGCCAAAATAAGTCCTACCGCCAATGATTTTATTAACAATCCTTTTTGAAAAACTTTTAGAAATTTCATATATTTCACTCTTTCCTCTTTTACTCTAAGTGAAATATTGACATATTTTGGAAATTTTATTCAATTATTTCGGTGCCTGCTTTAGTGGGCACTGAAAGAAAACTCTCTGCACCGATACTTTTTAAAGTGTCAACCGCCGTTTTGGCATTATCCTCGTTTTCAAAAACCCCAATAACACCGGGACCTGCACCCGAAAGTCCGGCATATAAAGCACCATACTTCAAAAGAATATTCTTGACCTCACTAATATCCCCAGCGACCTCTTCAAAACAGTTGTAAAGACCGCCCGCGACTCTTTTGATACTGCCTTCTGCCAGTCCTATGGCGATTTGGTCTATATCGGAAATTTTTATACGTTCACCGCTGTCAAGTTTTTTGTACATATCACCGGTCGAACTCTTGTTGCCTTTTTTTGCAATAACAATAAAGCAATCGGGAAGATTTGTGATAGGCGTTAAAATTTCACCGACACCCTCAGCTAAAGCCGTACCGCCTATAATACAAAACGGAACATCGGCACCGAGAGTAAGACCTAATTCGCACAGTTCATTTTGGGTTAAAATATTACCGTGTAAAATATTCAGTGCAATAAGCACTGCCGCAGCGTCGGCACTGCCGCCGCCAAGACCTCCCGCAACGGGAATGTTTTTTTCTACGGTAATTTTATATTTTTTACACGAATTAACCTTATTAAGATAAATTTCCGCCGCTTTTAAGGCTAAGTTATCTGCACTTTTTATACATTTACCGCAAACAATACTAAGTTCGCCCGACTCTTCGACAGTTATAACATCGCAAAGCGATACCGACTGCATAACCGACCTTAAAGTGTGGTATCCGTCGGCACGTTTGCCAGTAACATCAAGCGACAAATTAACCTTTGCGTTGGCTTTGATTTTAAACATTCACTTTAAACCCTGTTCTTCTAAAAATTCGCCTACCCGTTTCAGTGCCTCTTTCAAATGGTCAACCGAATAGCAGTAAGAGGCTCTTATATGCCCCTCTCCGCTTTCGCCGAAAGCACTTCCGGGCACCAATGCAACCTTTTTACTGTAAAGCAGTTTTTCACAAAACTCTTCCGATGTCATTCCCGTAGACTTAATACTCGGGAACACATAAAAAGCACCAAGCGGTTCAAAACACTGAAGTCCCAAAGAGCGAAAGCCCTCAACGACAAGACGGCGACGCATATCGTATTCCTCAACCATTGCCTCAATATCGCGGCGTCCGTTCTTAATTGCCTCAATAGCGGCATGCTGTGATGTTGTCGGTGCCGACATTATGGCAAACTGATGTATTTTGGTCATCTGCTCTAAAACCGCCGAAGGTCCTACGGCAAATCCCAAACGCCAGCCTGTCATTGAATAGGTCTTTGAAAAACCATTTATTATGACGGTGCGTTCACTCATGCCATCGAGTGATGCTATCGACACGTGGCTGTTGCCCGTATATGTAAGTTCAGAATATATTTCATCCGAAATAACCGTAATATCGGTATCTTTTAAAATTTCGGCAATAGGTTCCAAATCTTTCCTTTCCATTACGGCACCTGTAGGATTACCGGGATAAGGCAAAATCAAAACCTTGGTTTTAGGCGTAATACGTGCCTTTAATTCTTCCGGTGTCAAGCGAAACTCATTTTCCGCCTTAGTGGGAATTATTACAGGTACACCGCCTGCCATACGGCAAATCGGCTCATAACAAACAAAACTCGGCTCGACAATGAGCACCTCGTCACCGGGTGCTACCAAAGTACGGATAGCGACATCTATAGCCTCGCTTCCGCCAACGGTTATGAGAACTTCTTTTTCCGGCTCGTAATCGACACCTACCGAAGTTTTCATATATTCCGCTATAACCTGCCGCAATTCTTTAAGACCTCTGTTCGAGGTATACTTTGTCTTACCGTCTTGAAGTGACTTGATACCTGCCTGACGAATATGCCAAGGTGTTTGGAAGTCAGGCTCACCTACACCAAGCGATATTACATCACTCATCTCAGCGGCAATATCAAAAAATCTTCTAATCCCCGACGGTTTTATATCAACAACCGTAGGATTTAACAATTTACTGTAATCCATCAAAACGAAATCTTCTCCCTATCGTCACTGTCACTGCCGCACAGTTCAATATCAAGTTCTTTATAGCGGCGTAAAATAAAGTGGGTTGCAGTTGAAATAACATACTGCATAGGTGCTAACTGTTTCGAAACAAACATTGCAACCTCTTGGAAAGTTTTACCCTTTACTATTACGCAAAGGTCATAACCGCCCGACATAAGATAAACCGACTCGACTTCGGGATATTTCTTGACCTTTTCGGCAATCTGTTCAAAGCCGACATCGGGCTGCGGCTCTACTTTAAGTTCGATTATTGCCGAAACCATGGCACTGTCAAGGCGTTCCCAGTCAATAACCGCTTTATAGCCGCAGATTAGTCCTTCATTTTCCATAGCGGTAATTTCGCTTAAAACCTCTGCCTCGTCTAAGCCTGTCATAACCGACAGGTCATGTATTGTATAACGTGCATTTTTGCTGAGTAATTTTAAAAGTTTCATATTCATAATATTTTCCCCTTTTTAGTCTATCAAAATAGGCACTGGTTGTCATAGCCTTACTAAACATTACATAATATACATAATCATGATACCATTAAATTACTGATTTTACAAGTATTTTGTTTAAGTACAAAAGAAAACCCTGCCGAAAACAACAATCGACAGGGAGTTTTTCAAAACTTACTGAGCGTTTTTATCAATGGCGTCCATGTTAAGCAGTATATCGCTGTCTCCCATAACCGAAGGCAGTTTACCGTCCCATTTATTCCATTTTACATATTCAATATAATCAGGTGACGATGCCAGTGCATCCTGTATAAGTTTTATACTCTCACTTTCAGCCTCGGCTTGTGTTATTTTTTGCTGTGCCTCAACCTCAATACGGGCGAGGTCCTGCTCTGCCTTTAAAGCGTTTTGCTGTGCGGTCTGCTTTGCCTCAACCGCGGCATTAAACTCTTCAGAAAAATCAAAGTTTACAATGTTAAAAATTTCAACAACTATACCGTACTCGTTGATTTTTTCGGATAAAGCCGCCTTAATTTGTTCGCCGACGATTTGACGCTCTGTAATAAGTTGCTCGGCGGTAAACTGAGCCGTTACCGCTTTGATACTTTCCTGAATGGCAGGGGTGATAATAACATTACTGTAATCAACACCGACATTTTTATAAAGTGCCGCCGATGAGCCGTTATTAACCTTATAGTTTACGGCAACAACATATGAAATAATCTGCAGGTCTTTACTTGATGCAGTGCCGTTAGTTTCCGCCTTTTGAGTACGGTTGTTCATATGAACTACGGTTTGAGCAACAGGTATTTTAAAATGAATACCCTCGGACATAACCTTATCCGACACCGCCCCGAAAGTGAGTACAACACCGGTGTGACCGGCAGGAACTACCGTAAAGCAGGACAGAACTATAAGCAGTGCCGCTATTACGCCTACCACAATAAGTGCAATTTTTGCGATTTTTTTAGATTTTACCATTTTAATTTCTCCTTTTTTAATTTCACTTTAAGTACAAGTCAAAAACCAAAAAGACCCATACACAAAGTTTCTTTGCGTATGAGTCTCATTCATTAAGACAAACCGAGCAGTATTCTGCCGTGTTGACGGTAATGCCTCGTTTTATACGGAATTACTCCCTCATATATTTATTTTATATCATTTTTCGCTAACCTTGTCAAGAGGAAGGGTTAAATCGTAACCATTTGTAATCTTTTAAATCACATAAAAAAGTATACAGAAAAACTGTAATAAACTTCCCAAAACAACAAACAGGTGAAAAACCGAGTGCATATAACGATGCCTTTTGCCAAGTCCGTAAATTACTGCACCGACGGTATATGCAACCCCGCCCGAAAGCAACAGTACAATTCCCTCTAAAGCCATGGCTTCCATGGTTGTTTTTGCAGCAAGAAGTATGCACCAACCCATACCGATGTAACAAATCATCGAAAATTTGGAATACTTTTTAAGATCGATTGCGGTAAGCGTGGTAGCCAACGCGGCAAATCCCCAAACCAAAGCGAATATTCCCCACGAAACAAACGGACTGACCTTTATAATCGAACACAACAAAATCGGTGTATAGGTACCTGCTATAAGGAAATATATTGTGCAGTGGTCTAACACCTGCATAACCTTTTTTGCCATTTCGCATTTAAGTCCATGGTATACGCTTGACATTGTATAAAGCATTATAAGTGATGCACCGTAAACCGCACTGCTGACAACCGCCATAGGGTCACCTTTTATCGCTGAAACCACAACACAAAGCACAAGTGCCACAACGCCCAAAGCACCGCCCACGATATGCGATACCATATTAAAAATTTCTTCTCCCCTTGTGTAATCGGGAAGTCTTCTGTCGATAAGTTTAGTTCTCTCCATTACCTTTCCTTTCCTATAAAGAACACTGCGATTGTGCCGGGTCCCGAATGAGCACCGATAACAGGACCTATATCGGTAACAAGTTCCACCTCAACACCGTAGTCGGTCATGAGCATATTTTTAACGGTTTCCACATCTTCCATACAGTCGCCGTTACAAATATAAACAGGGCCTTTGGTATTATCAACAGCGAGTTCGCCGAACTTATCAACCAAGGCTTTTAATGCCGCCGCTCTGCCCCTTGCTTTCGACATATTTATAAGATGACCTTCATCATCCATATGAAGTACAGGTTTAATGCCGAGCAGACCGCCAACAAAGGCAACGGTAGGACTTACTCTGCCGCCGCGTTTTAAATATTGAAGGTCATCAACAGTAAACCAATGGCAGAGGTGAAGTTTTGTGTCCTCTATAAATTCGGCAACCTCTTCAATAGATAAACCGTTATCCCTTTTTTGTACTGCAAGGTGAACTAAAAGACCAAAGCCTGCCGAGGCAGAAAGAGTATCTACAACTATAATTTTTCGGTCGGGATATTCTTCACTCAATTCATTAGCCGCCATACGGCCCGAATTATAAGTAGTGGAAAGTCCGCTTGAAAATGCTAAATAAAGTATGTCTTTGCCGTTTTCAAGTTCACATTTAAATGCATCTTTAAATGTTTCCATATTAGCGGCAGATGTTCTCGCAACATCTCCGTCACGCATTTTTTGATAAAATTCTTTAGTATTTACTTCGCTGTTAAGTCTTTCAATTCCGTCGCTTTCAAACGTAAATGTCAGGTTTATAAACTTAACATTCCACTTTTCTAATATTTCGGGTGCAATATCGCACGCAGAATCGGTAAATATAATGTAATTATTCATAAAAAATTCCTCCGAGATTTGCTTTTTGTTTTCATGTTTATTATAATACACTACGAAGTAATTTTAGTCACTAAACTGTTAAGTTTTTCCGGTAAACTGTTATTCTACTACGCGGTAGAGTGATTTTACGCCTTATCTACCAACAGTAGAATTCAACCTACCTGCAGTAGAAACGGCTCAAAAATAAGGCTTGCAAAGGCAAAAATACTGTGATATACTGTCTTTGTGAGATTATTAAAGGAGTATTTGCCGTAATGAATGATATAAAACTTATTATTGCAAATAATTTGACCGAACTAAGGCGTAAGCACAGCATAACACAAGCCGAACTTGCCGAAAGACTTAATTATTCCGACAAAGCAGTTTCCAAATGGGAACGCGGCGAGTCAATTCCCGACGTGACTGTTTTAAAAGCGATTTCCGATATTTTCGGTGTAACGGTTGACTATTTATTAGAAGAAGAACATGAAGACCCTAAACATGAAAAAAAAGAGGTCAATAAAAGACAAAAACGTAACCGCTCACTTATAACGGGAATCAGCATCGTGCTTGTATTATTTATCGCTACATTCGCCGCCGCCAATATTTCGCTTTTCGGATTAAAGGGTTGCGAATGGTTACCGTTCGTGGCAGCCGTTCCCGTTTCAATGGTTGTATGGCTTGTGTTAAATTCAATTTGGTTTAACCGCCGCAGAAATTTCCTTATCATTTCCCTGCTTATGTGGTCTACGCTTGCGGCAATATTTATAGTATTGCTTTTACTTGCCGAAGTTAATTTGTGGTATATATTTACCCTTGGCATACCCGCACAACTGATAATACTTCTTTGGTCGGGCATAAAACTCAAACGCAAATAAAATTGCACTTGCAAAGCAAAACACAATATGATAAAATACCTTTGCAATAGCAAAGGTTTACGGGGGCGTAGCTCAGCTGGGAGAGCGTACGGTTCGCATCCGTAAGGTCATGGGTTCAATCCCCACCGTCTCCACCAAAAAAATCTGTCGACTTAAGAAGAGTGTCCCCAAGGACACTCTTCAGTTTTATTCGCCTTGCGGCGAGTTATATTGCTTCGCAGTTTTATTATGCTTCGCATAGTTTTATTGCCCTTCGGGCAGTTTTAGAAGCGAATAAAATAAAACTGAAACGGTTTCGTTTCAATAAAACTTTTGCAAGGCAAAAATAAAACTCCATACGAAGTATGGAATAAAACTTGAAAAACTATCAACTTTACTGTATATTAAACACAGAGGTGATATACTTGTCGGAAAGTATTTTAAGAGAAAAAGCAAAATTGTTTGCCAAAGATATTGTTTATCTTTGCAGAGAAATAAAAGCCGAACGAAAAGAAACTGTTTTAGTAAATCAATTACTTCGTTCTGCAACTTCAATAGGTGCCAATCTGCACGAAGCACAGTACGCTCAAAGTACAAACGATTTTATTTCAAAATTTGAAATAGCACAAAAGGAGTGCTATGAAACTGAATATTGGTTAGAACTGCTTTTTGAAACCGAAAGTATGGACGAAATCAAATACAAAAAATTGCAAAACGATTGCGGTGCTATTCGCAGAATGTTAATATCTTCACTTAAAACAATTAAATCGAAATAACATTACACCCCGAAACAAAATTGTTTCGGGGTGTTTTAAGGTTTTAGGATTATCCTAAACTTTCGAAATTTGACACACAAATTCCCTGCTTGTTATGGTATAAGACAATGTTTTTTTATTTGGTGTTAACAGAAAGGACAGTCCTTCTTTTGATAATAACCAGAACCGCCGCAAGCGAAGCAATCATCATCTCCACCACAACCTGTAAGACTTATAGCGGATATTGCTAATAATAAAACAATCAATAAAATTGAAATAACCTTTTTCATGTCTTTTCTCCTAAGCATCGTATTCGTGTTCAAATCCACAACTACCACAGCAATAATAGACTTTTTTCTTTCCTAATGCTCCTCCGACAAGTCCAATAGGACCCAGCAACAAAGCACCTGCCGCTGCTTTGCCAACACTAAATCCTTTTTTGCTTTGGTCAACCTTTTTCCATTTTATGCTCTCGTTACACATAGGGCATTTTACTGGTGCTCGCATTTTTTACCTCCTAAAATAAAAAAGTGTGTGCAACTGAAGTTACACACACCGAAAAATGCAAAACTCCAATTGCTACCACACAATTCTCAACAAACAAGGATACTCTCCTGCACTCATTAAGCGGAATTTGCATTTTTGCCAAAATCATACTTAATGAGTATGCACAGGATAATAACCCCCTATACAAAAACAGAGAGGTCTCCTTACGAATTGTTGAATTGAATTATGTGGTAACTTAAGTATACTGCTTTTATTTTTAAAAGTAAAGTCTTTTCATCAAAAAAAAGGAAACAAAGATGTAATTTCCTTGTTTCCTTTTAATATGTCCTTAAGAACACTCCGCATACGTCGGCAGATTTTTTATCCAAGCCGCAGGCTTGGTATATCAACGCCCGAAAGGCGGTATATCATCACGCGTTAGCGTGTATATTCTTGCGGCTTGATGATATATACGGCTTCGCCGTGATAAGATTGCGGGAATTCAAAACCCACAGCCCAAATGCTTAAATAATCTTTATTATGTGGCTTATACAAAAAATCCCCGTTCGTAGGAACGGGGATTTTTTACTAAATCTACCCTAAAAACAATCAAAATTACCTTTTAAACAACTTTATACCCTGCGTTTTCAACGGCTTTTATTACTGCCATATCATCTGCCTCGTTTTTAAATACTACCTTTGCAGTGCCGTTTTTGTGACTCGTAATCACAGAGTCCACCCCTGTCACCTGCTCGATAGCATTTTTTACCGCCGCCTCACAGTGCGGGCACATCATACCCTCTACATTATAAATCTTTTCCATTTTAAGTTTCTCCTTTTTATTATGGGTTAATTTTAAAAAATTGAGTCTTAACGCATTAGTCACAACACAAAAACTCGATAAACTCATAGCCGCCGCACCGAACATCGGGTTTAACGACCAACCGAGAATTTTTGTAAACACACCCGCCGCAAGCGGAATACCGATACAGTTATAAACAAACGCCCAAAACAAATTCTCACGTATTATATTAAGTGTTGCTCTGCCAAGTTTTATAGTATCCACAACACCGCTTAAATTACCTTTCATAAGCACTGCATCGGCACTGTCTATGGCGACATCGGTCCCTGTACCTATCGCTATACCCAAATCGGCCTTAACCAATGCGGGTGCATCATTTATGCCATCGCCCACCATTGCAACCTTTGATGTTTTACAAAGGTCAGATATAACATCGCCTTTGCCGTTTGGTAAAACGCCCGCAATAATCTCATCTACGCCAACCTGTTCACCTATTGCTTTAGCGGTACGCTCATTATCACCCGTAAGCATTATAACCTTTAGTCCCAGCGATTTCATTTCGGCTATTGAGGATTTACTATCCTCTTTTATTTTATCGGTTACGGCAATAATTCCAAGCAGTTGACCGTCACTTATAAACAATAGCGGTGTTTTACCGTTATCGGAAAACTTTTCACAAGTAAGCCTTGTATCCTCTGTAACTTCCATAACGGTTTCGGCAAATTTCAAACTGCCGCCCAAAACCTTTTGACCGTTTACTGTTGCGGCAACCCCACTGCCCACAAGTGCCTTAAAATCGGTAACAGATAGTAAATCAACACCCAATTCTTCTGCTTTTTTTGTGACCGCTTTTCCAAGCGGGTGCTCACTTTGCGACTCTAACGACGCGGCGATTTTTATAAATTCACTGTCACTTGCAAAAACAGACACAATATCGGTGACACTCGGCTCACCCATAGTAATTGTACCTGTTTTATCCAGCACAACCGTCTTTATTCTTCCCGCAATTTCAAGTGCCGTAGCAGTTTTAAACAGTACGCCATGCTTAGCACCCATACCGCTGCCCACCATAACTGCAACAGGCGTTGCAAGTCCCAATGCACAAGGGCAACTGATTACAAGCACCGAAATACCTCTTGCCAAAGCATAGCCCACCGTTTGACCTAAAACAAGCCAAACTATTATGGTCACAACGGCTATTGCCATTACTATCGGCACAAATACGCCCGAAACCTTGTCGGCAACCTGGGCTATCGGTGCTTTTGAGCCAACTGCATCACTTACGGTTTTTATGATTTGTGAAAGCAAAGTGTCCTCTCCGACACGAACCGCCTTACATCTTATAAAACCCGAAGTGTTAACGGTTGCCGCCGAAACGGTATCGCCGACCGACTTATCTTTCGGGTCGCTTTCACCCGTAAGAGCCGATTCGTTAACCGCAGTACGGCCCTCTAACACAACGCCGTCAACCGGTATACTTTCACCCGGTTTTACGGTAAAAATATCATTTACAGCAACTTCGTTTGTTAAAACCGTAACCTGCTTACCGTTTCTTTCAACTGTTGCGGTTTTAGGTGCTAAATTCACAAGTCCCTTTAAAGCATCGGTTGTTCTGCCCTTTGATACCGACTCTAACAGTTTGCCGACCGTTATAAGAGTAAGTATCATAGCCGCAGACTCAAAATAAAGTTCATGTAAAAGATGTTCTGCCGCGACAGTTTCACCATTTAAAATTTTATCGGTCATTAAAAACAAAACTGCCGTACTGTAAACAAAAGCCGCACCCGAACCTAAAGCCACAAGAGTATCCATATTAGGCGAGCGGTGCAAAACACCTCTTATGCCGCTTACAAAAAACCTTTGATTTATAAACATTACCGCAACTGTAAACAACAACTGAATAAATCCTAAAGCCAAAAGATTTTCAGATAACACTATAGGCAACGGGAAACCCCACATCATGTATCCCATCGAAACATACATAAGTGAAATTAAAAATACACTCGACCATATAAGCCTTTTTATAAGTTTGGAAGTGTCAGTATCGGTTTTTGTAGATTTTGCGGCATTTTCCGTACCTTTAAGAGTAGCACCGTATCCCGCCGATGTAACAGCGGCTATAATCTCGCTATCCGAAGCAGTACCATCAACACTCATTGAATTTGTAAGCAAGTTAACCGAGCACGAAATCACGCCCTCAACCGCCTGCACCGCTTTTTCAACCCTTACACTGCAAGCGGCACAACTCATGCCAGTTACATTAAACTGTTTCATTTGAAATTTCCTTATCTCAAAAATTAAAATTATATTTACATTATTATAATGATTTTCTTTAAATTTAATTTTATACCCGTTTTGTATTGTGTGTCAAGCAACAAATAAATCTATTCCTGAAAATACATAAAAAAGCCGCACAAAAATGTGCGGCTTAAAATATACTATTTTGCGTAATCAACTACACGGTTTTCGCGAATAAGGTTAACCTTAATCTGACCGGGATAATCAAGATTATTTTCAATTTCCTTAACAATATCACGTGCAACCAAAACCATTTGGTCGTCGCTGATAGCGTCAGGTTTAATCATAATTCTGATTTCTCTACCCGCTTGAATAGCAAACGAAGTTTCAACACCGTTAAAGGAATTGGCGATTTCCTCTAACTTTTCAAGACGTTTAATGTAACTTTCAATATTTTCTCGTCTTGCACCGGGGCGGGCTGCCGAAATAGCATCAGCGGCTTGTACAAGGCTTGCAATAACGGTTTTTGCCTCCACATCACCATGATGAGCATGGATTGCGTGAACAACACCGTCATTTTCCTTATATTTTTTTGCAACCTCAATACCGAGTTGAATATGTGAGCCTTCCTGCTCATGGTCAATAGACTTACCTATATCGTGAAGTAAACCGGCACGTTTGGCAAGCGAAACATCTTCACCGAGTTCAGCCGCCATAAGACCTGCCAAATGGCAAACTTCCATAGAATGGTTAAGCACATTCTGTCCGTAACTTGTTCTGTATTTAAGTCTGCCGAGCAGTTTAATGAGTTCGGGGTGCATGCTGTGAACACCTGACTCAAGCAAAGCTCTTTCACCCTCCTGCTTAATGGTACGGTCAACCTCGGCTCTTGCCTTTTCAACCGTTTCCTCAATGCGTGCAGGATGAATTCTGCCGTCAACTATAAGTTTTTCGAGTGCAATTCTTGCAATCTCACGGCGAACGGGGTCAAAACTCGAAACGGTAATTGCTTCCGGAGTATCATCAATAATAAGGTCAACACCGGTAGCGGTTTCCAAGGCTCTGATATTTCTACCTTCTCTGCCTATAATTCTGCCCTTCATCTCGTCGTTTGGAAGTGCTACAACTGAAACGGTAGCCTCCGACGAATGGTCAGCGGCACAGCGTTGAATGGCTAACGAAATAAGTTCCCGTGCATATAAATCAGCCTCTTCTTTAAACGCCTGCTGATAATCGGAGATTTTAACCGCTTTTTCGTGCTGTAATTCTCCGTCTAAGACGGTAAGAAGTTGATTTTTAGCCTGCTCTGCGGTGTAACCCGAAATCTTTTCAAGCATATCAAACTGGCTCTTTTTAAGTTGTTCGACCTCTACCATTCGTTCTTCAACAACCTTTTCTTTTTGAGCAAGTTTTTCTTCCTTAAGTTCTAAGTTTTCAACCTTACGGTCAAGCGACTCCTCTTTTTGCTGAATTCTGTGTTCCTGACGCTGAACTTCACTTCTGCGTTCACGGAGTTCTTTTTCGGTTTCGTTTCTTGATTTAATAATTTCGTCTTTTGCTTCTAAAATTGCTTCTTTTTTCTTTGCTTCGGCATTTTTCATTGCATCATTCAAAATACGGCGTGCTTCGTCTTCAGCCGAGCCAATAGCAGCCTCTGCGGTTTTGCGGCGGTGTGCCGAACCGACAACAAATGCAATAATAATTGCTATAAGGGCAATTACACCCTCAATAACATACCAATACCACATATAAAAACCTCCTTTTTAATTTGATAACTGCGGTGCTCGATACCGCAACCTTAGTAAATACTTGAAATACCTCGTATTCCAATCACCAAAAGGTGAAAAAATCCTTAATATATCGGCAACCGAGTCGAGTCCCGACGCCGATACCGTTACTTTTGTTCGGCGAAACGGCAACCGAGTATGTAAACAGACAACATTTTACATCGCCAAATATAAAACGGCATCTAAACACATCCTTAATTATTTTATTACTTTTTAAGTATTATGTCAAGTACATTTTGCTCATATCACACATAATATGGCATATTTAAGGTGGTTGATTACACAATATAATGTATTATATATTACAATAAAGTATATATTTTCTTAAAATAGCAAAAAAATCCTTGAAATAACCTCAACTTTATATTAAAATAAATTGATAATGGTGAACTATGTAATTTTAAGTTTGCTTTTAACTTAAATTTCTTTTTAGAAACGGTGATATTTATGACAAAATACAGTGAACTGTCAACCGCTGACGCTCTTAAAGAGTTAGAAATTTTAAAGTCGCGTTATAAAGAATATTGCGATAAAAATTTACAACTAGATATGTCAAGAGGAAAGCCGGGTCCCGACCAACTTTCGGTAAGTACCGAAGTTCTTGACCTTGTTAACAGCGATAACGGGTTTATAAGCCGCGACGGTGTTGATTGCCGCAACTACGGCGGGCTTGACGGACTTTTGGAACTCAAAGAACTTTTCGGCGAAATTTTAGAAGTTCCGAAAGACCAAATCATTGTAGGCGGTAACGCTTCGCTCAATATGATGTTTGACTTTATAGCACAAGCCATGACCCATGGTATCGGCGGCGAAAAACCTTGGCTTTTACAAGGTGATATCAAATTCCTCTGCCCTGTCCCTGGTTATGACCGCCACTTTGGAATTTGTGAATACTTCGGCATTAAAATGATAAATGTTCCCATGACCGAAAGCGGACCCGATATGGATGTGGTAGAGGAACTTGTAAAAGACGAAAAGGTTAAGGGTATATGGTGTGTACCTAAATATTCTAACCCTGACGGCATTGTTTACAGTGACGAAACCGTACGCCGTTTGGCGAAAATGTGTCCCTCCGCTAAAGATTTCCGTATTATGTGGGACAATGCCTATGTCATTCACCCGATTTTCGGCGAGTGTGATAAAATGCTCGGCATTTATGACGAATGTGTGCGTGCAGGCGACCCCGATAAGGTAATACTCTTTACCTCGTCGTCAAAAATTACCTTCCCCGGTGCGGGCGTTGCCGCTATGGGTGCCAGTACCGCTAATATAGCCGAAATAAAGAAAAGAATGAACTTCCAAACCATAGGTCCCGATAAGTTAAACCATCTCCGTCACGCGAGAATGTTCCCCGATTTAAACTCGGTGCATGAGCATATGAAACTCCATGCCGCAAAAATGCAACCTAAGTTCCAAACCGTCTTAAACGAACTTGACAAGCAACTTAGCAGACTTGGAATTGCCAAATGGACCAAGCCCAACGGCGGATATTTTATCAGCATGTATGTAACTGACGGCTGTGCCAAAAAAATTGTGGAACTTTGCAAAGCAGCAGGACTTATTCTCACCCCTGCAGGTGCAACCTATCCATACGGCATTGACCCTTCTGACAGCAATATAAGAATTGCACCGTCTTTCCCGTCACCGACAGAACTTCAAACCGCTACCGAACTGCTTTGCACCGTAACAAAACTTGTATGCCTTGAAAAATTGCTCGAAAAGTAATGCTATAACAATTCGTTCACAATTTTCAAGTTGACTTTAAACTTAAAAGACTATATAATTTAATGGTATAGTATGATATTGAAATATCATTTAAACATCCCATTATTGGATGTATCAATTTATTGGAGGTTTCGCGATGAAACGTAAGAACAAACGCGTCGGAAAACCGGTGTTCTTTATTGTTGCAGCGTTGGTGATTGCATTCACTCTCACCTCATTTTTCGGTATTGACGATTACTACGGAGATACAAGAAAACTGTACATTAAAGGTGCTAATGACATTCGCTGGGGTATTGACATCAGCGGCGGTGTTGAGGCTATATTTTCCCCCGACAAACAAGACAAAGACATAACCAATAGTGATATGGACTCGGCTAAGGAAATTATTGAAACCCGTCTTGTCCATAACAATATTACCGACTATGAGGTTTACACCGACTACGACAGCCATCAACTTATAGTCCGTTTCCCTTGGCAGTCGGACGAAGAAAATTATGACCCGACCGAGGCTATCAACGAACTTGGCGAAACCGCTCTGCTCACTTTCTATAAAGGTCAAAACAATTCGGGTGCGGTTGCGTTACAAGGCTCTGCCGATATAAAAAATGCAAATGCCGCTTACGACCAAGAAAACGGTTATATTGTAGCATTGGAACTTACCGAACAAGGTACAACAAAATTTGCGGCAGCCACCAAAGAACAACTTGACAATTATATTTCAATTTACATGGATGATACCATGATTTCATGTCCTAAAGTAAACACCGTCATTACCAACGGTCAGGCAATTATTACAGGTATGGCAGATGCCGATGAAGCAACCGACCTTGCCAATAAAATCAACGCGGGTTCTTTGCCTTTTGCCCTTACGGTTGACAACTCTAAGTTGCAGGTTATTTCACCTATCTTAGGTGAAGAAGCGCTTAAAGTTATGCTTGTTGCGGGTATCGTTGCCCTCGGTCTTATCTGTGTTCTTATGATTATCCGTTACAGACTACCAGGCGTTATTGCCTGTATCGCTCTGTTCGGTCAGGTCGGCGGTATGATAGCCTGTGTTTCGGGATACTTGCCGGGAATTTCGAGTTTCACCTTAACACTTCCCGGTATTGCCGGTATTATTCTTTCAATCGGTTTCGGTGTTGACGCCAACGTTATTTCAGCCGAGCGTATTAAGGAAGAATTTAAAAACGGCAAAACTATAGACGGTGCTGTTACACAAGGTTTCAGCAACTCATTCAGTTCAATTTTAGACGGTAATATTACCAACGTTATTGTTGCCGTTATTCTGCTTGCCGCTTTCGGAACACCCGACAGTGTGCTTACGAGGGTATTCAACTTCGTATTCCCGTTCCTCAGTGCGTCCGTAACCGGAAACATCTATTCGTTCGGATACACACTACTTACCGGTGTTGTATTCAACTTTATAATGGGTGTCTTCGCATCACGCCTTATGCTTATGAGCATTTCACGGTTTAAAGTTTTCCGCAAACCGTGGCTTTACGGAGGTAATAAGAACAATGCGTAATTTTGATTTTGTAAAATTTTTAAATAAAAGTGTTATAATTTCTGCCGTTATCATGTTAGTCGGCATTATTCTCACCTGCATTTTCGGTGTCAATCTTGACATTTCTTTTGCCGGCGGAAGCCGTTTCACCTATTCTTATGTTGGTGATATTGATGCCGAAACTGCCGAAAAGACAATATCTGATTCGTTAGGACTCAAAGCGGAAATTACACAAAACTCCGACTTCTCGGGTGACTCGCAAAAACTGGTTATCACATTTTCGGGTGATATCACAAAAGATATAAATAAAGATTTGCTCAGTTCGGTTTTAGATAAAATAGCCGAAGAAGAAAAAACCGCTGAAGAAGAAACAAAGGAAGAAACTTCAGAAGAAAGCAAGGAAGAAGAAAAAGAAGAGTCTAAGGAAGAGTCTGAAACCGAAGACGAAAATGTTGAAGAAATGGTAAAAATTCAGTCTGCTCTTGCAAAAGTTCTTTCCGATGCTTATCCCGACGGCAAATTAAAACTAAATGAATCAAACTCGGTCAACCCGACCATTGCCGTTTCCTTCCTTATTAAGAGTATTGTAGCCGTTATTATTGCGGGTATCGGTGTTGTAATTTACATTGCAATCCGTTTCCGTAAAATCGGTGGTATCTCGGCAGGATTGTTTGCTTTCGTAGCACTTCTGCACGATATAATCGTTGCTTTCTTTATAATGTCAATATTCGGCCTGCAAATTGATACCAACTTCTTTGCCGTTGTACTGACACTTCTCGGTTACTCACTTAACGATACTATCGTTATCTTTGACCGTATCCGCGAAAATAAGAAGTATTACACTTCGCTGACAATTCGCGAAAACGTAAATAAGAGTATAAACGAAACACTCGCAAGGTCGGTTATGACCGCACTTACCACATTCGTTGCAATCACTGCAGTTGTTGTAGTTGCTGAGTTTTTCGGTGTTACCGCACTTCGAAGTTTTGCAATACCCATGGCTATAGGTGTCCTTTCCGGTTGCTATTCATCAGTATTCCTTTCGGGACCGATTTGGGTTAAATGGAGCGAGTTTAAAGAAGCAAAACTCACAGCAAAACAAAAAAAATAAACCAATAAAAGGCTCGACGGTATACCGTCGAGCCTTTTCACTTAAAGCAAGTAAAAAGTTTTTAAATTTATACTAAACCCCTTGACAACACCTAAAAAGGCGGATATAATATCATGGTGTTGTGATACAAAAGCATGGCATTTATATTTCGAGGTGTGGCTCAGTTTGGTAGAGCGCTGCGTTCGGGACGCAGAGGCCGCAAGTTCAAGTCTTGTCACCTCGACCAAAAAAACTCCGTCGACTTAAGGTCGACGGAGTTTTTTGCTAAGTTTCTCCATTAGGAAAATTGCAGAATGGGTTACTTTTATTTATTAACCATTTCAATCAATTTACCCAGCACAGGCTCAAATCTTGCACCATACCAATGGCCATCATCTCCCGCAGTTTCGCGGATACATTCCATTGTATAATCCGCCGCAATTTTGGCAGACTCTAACGCAGTTTTGCCTCGCAAAAGAGCACCCGTAAATGCTGAAGCGTAAATATCCCCTGTTCCGTGGCAACTGCCCGAAAGCAATTCATGTTCATAATAAGAATATTCACCGTTTTCAAAAACTACTATTCCTGTCATTCCTTCACAGTAACTTATACCGGTGAAAATAACATTTTTAGCACCGAGTGCAATCAACTTTTCAATAATACCGTCAATATAAGCCCTGTCATATTTGAGTTTATACTCAGTATCTGTAAGAAAACAAGCCTCGGTAAGATTAGGTAAAACATAATCTGCCTGACCGCAAAGCGTTCTCATTGCCTTTACAAATTCCATATCAAATCCGGTATATAAACTGCCATTATCCGCCATTGCAGGATCGACTATTTTTAGGGAGTTTTCAGAAGTTGTTTCCTTGAAGAAATCAATCACATAATCTATCTGTTTGGCACTTCCCAAGTAGCCTGTATAAATTGCATCAAATTTTATACCCTCTTTGACAAAATGTTGCTTAATATCGGGCATATCGTCTGTAAGGTCGCGAAAAGTATATCCTTTAAACCCATATGTATGTGTAGAAAGTACCGCCGACGGAAGCACGGCACATTCAACACCGCATGCCGATATAATCGGAAGTGCAACCGTAAGTGAGCACTGACCGACGCAGGAAATATCCTGTACCGTTAAAAGTCTTTTATATGACATTCATATTACCCCTTTACTTTTTAGGTTTTAAGTAGTATAATGCATAAGTGGTCTTACTTAAATAACCAAAAAAGGAGAATTTTATATATCCAGATGATACTATATTTTGAAATATATAAAGACATCAAAAACAAAATACTCAAAAATGAGTATACCGCAGGAGAAAAACTGCCCTCAAAAAGAGTAACGGCAGATAAATACGGCTGCAGTGTTATAACCGTAGAAACGGCGTACGGAATTCTTGCCGACGAAGGATATATTGAGTCACGCGAGCGAAGTGGTTATTTTGTTTGCAAAATTGATGCACTTTACAAAGAAAATATAGACGACATAACAATAGATCACCTTGACGAAGACATAAATTTAGAACAAACTCACGACTTTGAGTACTCTCTATGGTTTAAGACAATCCGAAAGGTTATTTCCGAACGCGGCGAAAGACTATTTGTTAAGTCACCTAATATGGGGTGTGCCGTTTTAAGAAATGTTCTTGCTGACTATCTCTGCAAAAACAGAGGCATGATAGCCAAACCGCAAAATATTATCATCGGCTCAGGTGCCGAACAATTATACGAAACGGTGGTCAAACTACTTGGCAGAGATAAAATTTACGGGATTGAGAATCCTTCGTATCCAAAAATCGAGGCAGTTTATACAGGCTCAGGTGCTAATATAAGTAAACTTAAAATGGGAGCCGACGGAATTGACCGAAATGAACTGTTTAACAGTAAAATTGATGTATTACATGTAACGCCCTACCGCAGTTTTCCTACCAATGTAACAACATCTATTTTAAAAAAATACGAGTATCTGCACTGGGCAGGCACAAAAAATTATATCGTTGAAGACGATTTCAACAGTGAGTTTTATAAGCCCGGGCAACCTATAGAAACTCTTTACTCTTTGGACAAGCACGAACGAATAATCTATATAAACACCTTTTCGAAAAGCCTTTCGGCATCAATGCGTATAGGTTATATGATATTACCTGACCAGCTGCTCAGTGTCTATCAAAATAAATTAGGCGATTTTTCCTGTTCTGTCCCCGTTTTAGACCAATACGTACTTGCAGAATATATTTCAAGCGGTAATTTCGTAAGACACCTTAACAGAATAAGAAGAAAAAACAAAAACACCGAGTTTTAAAAACTCGGTGCTTTTTTAAAATTCATAATCAGGTTTTTTCTTTCTTTCTGCCGTAAACAGATGTGCCGATAAGTATACTTCCGCTCACAAAGAAAATTGCAAACCAAAGAGCGAGGTTTAAACTGTCGCCGGTATCGGGACTTTTCGGTATATCCTCTGTCGGCGGAGTATAGGTATTTGTGAATATGATACTTTCGGCATTTTCGGTTGCATCAAGCGAGGTTTTAACGGTATAACTTGCAATCAGTTCGCCGAAAACATCTTCGTTTTCTTTAACTTCAACCGTCACATAATACTTTGTGCTGTCATACTGCACATTGTCGAGTTTGTCTGTGCTGTCCTCATAAATCACATAGTAATATGTTCCTATCTCACGATAGGTAATTTCCTCGAATGCGAAGGTACCGTCTGCCATGTTTTTGGCATATTTGGCTTCTTCCTCATTAAATACAGCAAACTGCTCATCTGTTTCTTTGAGCAAAAAGGTAAATTCGTTATCCGAAAGTGTTCTGCCTTCGAGTTTCTTGATGCCGCTGAGAACCAATGTGGTATCCTCTGCCTGATATGCATTATAGAAGGCTAAGGCAGTTACCACTTCAGGTGTAACATTTGTTTTTCTCGATATTACGGGATTGTTCGCGACCAATTGACCGTTGCCGTTATCCGTAACAACTACAGATATATTATACAGTGCGGTATCATAGGTAACACCCTTCATTTTTTCATCGGGAATGTTTTCTTTAACCACAAAGTAATATGTTCCTGCTTCGGTAACCTTAAGCGTATTATCGGGGTCGCTGAATTTAAACTTGCCCTCGCCGTCATTCTTAACTGAAAGTAACAGTTGGTCGCTCTCATAAGAATCGGCACTGTCGGTTTTATATAATTCAAAAGCAAATGCATCAGCCCAAATACTTCTGTTACCCGTAAGGTTTTTAAGACCGCTTATTTCAATGAAGGTAGCCGCCGCTTTATACGTATTGGTAAACTCGATTGTATCAACGGTAGGCTTAGTCTGTTCGCTAACCTTGACAATCGACGAATCAACTGTAAATTCACCTGTGTCATTACTGTAGGTGACATCTACTGCTACAACATATTTTTCTTCACTATAGGTGATACCGTGACCTGTAATACCCTGTTGCTCGGTGACAGCGTAATAATATATACCGACGGCATTATAAGAAATTTCAGGGAAAGTAAAGGTACCGATATAATCGCCCGTAATGTTGTTTTTGGCAGTCCAAGATTTTGCGTTTTCTATTTCTTCACCGTTTACATCAGATTCTACCAAAACAAAGGTAAATTCTTCGTTTCTTAAAGTTCTGCCGTCAATAAACTTTTCACCGCTTACTGCGTAAGGAACGGAATTAGGTGTGTATGTGTTTACAAACGGAATTTCAGTTCCTTCAATGTTGATTACGTGGTAATTTGCCGAAAGCACGCCGTCTGTATCGGTAACGGTTACAACTACGCGGTAGGTATTGTCGTCGGCCCTTACACCTTCTTTATCTGTAGGTGCCTCGCTGACATTATAGAAATACGTACCGACCTTATCAAAGTACATTGTCGGGAAGGTGACGGCCGATTTGACACCGTTATTAGCAGCACCGTTATCAGCAGTGAGGTTGATTGTTACGGGAACATAATTGTCACCGCTTAAAACTATAATCGGATTTTTATCAAAATCGTTATCATATGGGGCAACCGTAAATGTGAATTCGTCGGCCTTCATATTTCTGCCGTTTAAAGTCTTGGTTACATTTAAATTGAGCGAAGCACGTGCGGGAGTATAGGTGTTTTCAAACACAAATGCCACAGTATTAGAACCGGTAATGCCGGTAAAGTCGGTTATAATGCCGCTATAGGCAGTTGCAACAAGATAATCGGTTCCGCCATTGCTATTTCCTTCTACTACAACTGTTACATATTCGGTATCTTTATCATATTTCCAAATATTGTTATCAACACCCAGTTCTTTAATTGCATAGTAGTAGGTGCCTTCATTAGTGAAATTGATGGTTGTTCTTGTTGTACCGGTTGACGATGTTTCATCAAAATTAGGCAGTTGTTTTATAAATTGTTTTTGAGAGTTTATTTCTTCAATTTCAAACTCAAAGCCTGCTAGTGTGGCAAGAGGACTGCCCGAGTCGTTTTTAACCGTTTTGTTAATCTCAATGGCTATAGAAGTTTCGTCAACATCATAAATGTTTGCGAAATTAGCGGTTACATTGTAGCCGTTAGTAGTATCACCTGTAACGGATACCTTCTCCGGTGAAGTTGTTTGAGCGGTTTCGACAACCTTAATTTCGAGGGTACCGTTCATGTCGGTATCGGTAACCTCTACTACAAAACCGTGAAGTGCCTTATCATAACTGATACCGAAAATACCGCTTTCCGGTTCAATTTCAACAACTCTGTAGTAATATGTTCCTATAGTCGAATAGATTTCCGATTTGATTTCATTAGTAAAATCAAGTTTCTTATCGGTCATAGAGCCGTTAATGGTCTTTCTTCCGCCAAGGGTGTCGCCGGAAAGTTTTACCGTTTCCCACGCGCTGCCGTTCCATTTTTGTAATTCAAAGGCAAAACTGTCATCATTTTTCCAATCGCGACCTGTCAAGTTTTTGTTTACAGTAAGTGTTATTATCGGATTTTCCAATGTATTGGTAGGTTCATAATCGTTTACAACCAACACCGATGAGGTGTGATTTTCGGCGATTTCTACTTGACCGTCGATTTCACCGTCTACTACGCCGTTTTCCCAATAGGTCGGAGTAAAGCCGGTTTTTGCCGTTTCAGTGACCGTTGCAACGGTACCTTGGGGCAGACCGAAAATTTCAATTTCATCTTCGTTAAATAGGTATACGGTGAATTTTCCGTTTTCGGCAGTAATCTTTTCGACCGTATTGTCTTTGGTTTGCAAAGCAGTAAAGTCACCCGAAATAGGTGCACCGTTAAGTGTCAGTGAAACGGTCATTTCAAACTCAAGTGTATTGGGAATAATATACGCCGTACCGTAAGAATGTGTGATTTCTTTGGCTATTGTCAAATTACCTGTACCTCTTGCTATGTTGGTGAAAGAAGTGGTGGTAAATGTATCATCATTTACAATAGCCGTTGTGCTGTTGGAATTAGTTGCAGTAGCACCTATCGCCGAAACAATATAAGATGCACCCAACTTCTCGGTTACGGTATATTCCCCTTCGGGAAGTCCAGCAATATACAGGGTTTGATTGCCTTTTAATTTAACAATAAGGCTGTTGCCGTCTTTTTGTGCTGTTCCGTTGGCTACAGCACCGCCGGTGCCGTCGTTATCAATGGCATCTGCCAAATAAAGGTTGTAATTGTCTGAAAGGGTTATGCCACTGCCTTCGGCGGGTTTAATTGTAAACTCGTACTCTGTCGCTGCATCAAGTCCCGCATTTTCGGGAACGATTTTCTGCAACCTAATACCTTGCTCTGCCATCATTGACAATTTGCCGTTATTACCTAACGCTACCTGCATATTGTATATAGAAGTGTCGGTACTGCTTTCATAGGTATGCATAACGTAATATGTGCTGGATGTTTTATAGGTATTGGTCGCACCGCCGTCGCTATCTTTATAGATTGAAATGGTATCACCGTTGTCCATAAAGTGCGAGCCTTTGGGGATTATCCAAGAAGTAGCAGAGCCAAGAGCAGGAACGATATGTTCAAGGTGAGCCTCGTCAAACATATGATAGGTTATTACAGGCTCCGAAGTGCCGCCTGCGGCCGGTTTTGTGTAGTGAAAACGCTGACCGTAGAAAGTAGTGCCGGTAACATCTTTGGGGTGTGTTGTTCCTACATATTCTACATAATTATCGCCGTCTTTTACGTAAACGGGGGTGTCATTTTGATAATACAAATACTCGTTTTCTGCCGAAGGCTCAAAATATGCATAGGAATTGCCGACCTCTTGAGGAGGCGTAACACCGATATTGATGTTGCCGCCTGCATAATCCCATTTATTGGTGTAAAATTCGTATTCACCATCGGCATTTTTAGTGACGCCCTCTAAATCTCCCACATTAAGAGAATTGATAGTATCCTTTAAGCCAACTTCGTAAACCAAACGCATAGGTGCAGTAGCACCGGTTACAGTAATGCTTTCAGCGTCGGAATCCAAAGTGTCGCCGTTAAGCATTACTTCATATGTAATAAGAGGTATTAAAGATGCCGGAATACGTACACGCACCTTGGTTTCACCCGTTGAGATAAAGGTTACAACGTCGACCTCGATATAACGCATATCGCCTATGCGAATTTGACCGTCGGTTGCTTCGCCTGCACCGTAGAAGTAATAGGACTGTATTTTACAGTTGGCTTCAGCCGGAACATTAGAGTCGCCGTTTCCGTTCCAAACGGCTACAAACTCGGCACCTTTAACAGCATCGGCATATTTACCGTACCAGCAAATTGAGTTATTAAAATCGGTATTATCGGTAAAATACAAATTATTATAGGTTTGCGATGCCAAGATGACCTGTAAAGCGGTATTTTCATTTACATTCAATCGGTCAGTAACCGCCTTAACCAAATTGGTTTGAATTTCGTTGAGATTATTTAGCGAAGTAATTGACGAAAGTTCTCTTGCTGCGTTTCTGCCGTAGAAGGGCTGAGAGCCGATCTGGACATGCTTCATATCCTTAACTTCCATATACTTGCCCAAGGTATCAACCATCGAAAGATAACCGCCGTAGTTGATATTAGAGCCTTCCACATAGGTGGGATAATACTTAGACTGTAGGATTATTTCATCAACGATATCATCAAAAGCAGATCCTAACTCACCTAAATCGGAATGGTAGTAGCCGTCCGAATAAAAACGGTAACGCTGGCCGTCTTCACCGTCTAAAGCGGCCATAAAGGCTGCATTTACTGCTGCATTCGGGTCAACATAGCGGCGTATATTGTAACTGCAATTCTCAGTCACTCTGTTGCCCTTTAAAATTTCGTTCCAGTAGCCGACTATCGTGCTATTGCTGTTTGAGGGCTGTAAGGTAGGAACCTCAGCATCAGTCACACCGAGACCTAATGTATAAAGCAACATATCGTGGCCGGTGTAATTCGTTTCAACCTTATATTTAGCATACGCTGCAGTAAGCTGATTTACAAATTGAACGAAATCGCAGGCATCGTAATTGTTACCGTTATTTTGGGTGAGACCGGCCTGAGCGGAATCATTGCCAGAAAATACGCTTGTAGAATGTGAAGGCTCGCCATCGGTCATAACAACCATAATCGGCATACGCTCAACACCGGCTTGAATACCCTCTGCAACAACGGGATCGGCTGCAAGCAGCTGCTTCATACCTGCATAAATGCCGTCTTGAGTAAATGTTCCGTTATTATAACTTTCAGTTTGACGCATATTGGTTCCATTTGAATTTTCAACACCGTCGAGAACTGTAATTGAAGTAGCGGTTCTGTTATTTGTTCCGTTATGTGTAATAAAATTGTTTTGTGAATTTGGGGTATATTTATCCAGTGGCAAAAGAACTGTTGTGTGACCGCTACCGCTATAAAGGATAACGCTTATACGGTTATTATGGTTAAGTGATGTCAGTTGCTTTATTGCCGAGTTGGTTGCATCAGCCAGGTCGCCGATACTGTTGCTTCTATACATAGAACTTGACATATCCAAAACAAAAACAGTATCGGTAGGTATTGTAGAATATCCCATAACCTGCTTGTTTGAAGCAATAGCCGAAAGCGAAATAAGGAAGTTATTTTGGTCGCTCATACTAAGATGATAGTTAGTATTAGAACTTTCATCTTCTGCCGTTCCGCCTTTTCCATAATCTAAAAAGTCATCAACAGTTGAAAATACCGACTTATCTACCCATACACCGCCGGCGTTTTCAGTAGAGGTTTCGGTGAATATATCTTTCCAACCGTTAACGGTTGAGGTGTCGGTGACCTTACTTATACCGCTAAGCGGCAAAGATGCTGCACCTGCGTTTATTACCGAAAACGGTAAATACGACAGCAGTAAAGCGATACAAACAAATATGCTTATTGCCTTTTGTGAAAGTTTGTGTTTGATAGTCATTTAAATGTTCTCCTTTGATATATCGGTTTATTCGTTTATGCGAAGTTTTGTACTATTCGTTTTGGCGAATATTGTTAATATGTTTATCGCATTTACATATCCCTATCCATGTATGCTCGGCGGCACGTTTATAATACCTGCATGAGCCACAATCGGGACAGCCGCCGGGGGTTTCCTCCTCAGCGTGTTCACAGGCATCCTCGCCTGCAAACATAATCGGCGAGCCACAAGGGGTGAATAACTGATTTTCAATAAATTCACTGTAGTCCTCAATATGCTTGCCTGACTGCTCATCATAATTCAAAGGAACTTTAAGTATAATTCCTTCGATTTCATACGTTCTCAGAATTTCCATAGCCGCCTCCTTTACATTGTCTTTCCTTGGTAATATAATACAATATTTTGCTTTTTTTCACATCACCCATTTTTGTAAAAAAATAGGCTATACCAACCTTAAATTTCGGTCAGTACAGCCTTTTTAAATAATACTACTTTAACATAAATTGTATTAGTTCTTTTCGTTGCGATATTCCAAGTTTTTGCAATGCAGAAGAAACGTGCAATTTAACGGTATTGGTTGATATGCCTAAATGTGCCCCAATCTCCTTATTAGACCAATCTTTTGAGGCAAGCATGGCAACCGCAAATTCTGTTGTTGTTAAATCATCTGCAACATTGTGCCCCGTATCGGGATTATGTATCCTACGCCAACCTGCGGAAAAACTGTAGGTAATGGCGATAATTCTTTGAAAATCTTCCGGATATTCCTTTTTTATAACCGCCTCAAGCATACCGCCTAAGAGTCCGTGATGCTCCGCAAAGGCTTCTATCATATCGTCAGGCTGTGCTATTTTCCACGCCTCCAAAAGATGTTCTTTAGCAGGTTCGAGATGACGCAAATTTACATAACCCATTGTAGCCACAAGATGAAGATAAATAGACGGAATCGGATACAGTTCACTTTCAAGTGCAAGAGCAGTTTCGGCAATACCTATACATGCACCGTATTGTTTATTAAGATAACAGTGGTGTGCCTCAACATAAAGTATAAACAACCTAAGTCCTGCCGGCATAATATGAATATATTTTTTTAATGGACTTAAAATTTTAGGCAACGGCAAACGCAAAAGTACACTCGCACCGGTTGAAATGCTGACAATTAACGCTTTGTAAAGTTCCGGTGTTGTTTCGTTAATAGACAGTTCGGCATTTTTTACTACAGCCATTGCCTTCCTTGTGTTTTCAACACTCCCCAACGAAAGGTTGGCATAAGCATAAATCCAACACGCCGAAAGACGGATTGCCAAATCGTTATGTGTTAAATAGGCTTTGGTGATTTCCGACGCCTTAGCCGAATGTCCGCTGAAATAATAATATTCACCTAGGGCTATGTTGCGTGTGTCATCATCCTGTATTTTATTTATTGAGTCCGTTATCTTGCCCAATTCATACGGTGTATTTAACAATGGCATAGGCATTCTTAAATTCTCAGTTTGTGTAATATCTTCTGCCGCTGTTTCAAAAATAGATTTTTTTATTCTTCGGTCAGCAGGCTTTTCGGTTTCTTCCGGTATCATCCATGCTCTGCCGAAACGGGTAGCACCTTCTATTGAACCGTTTTTACACAGTTCTTGAACACGTCGGACTGTAACGCCCCACTTTTGTGCCGCTGTGCTTATATTCATATAAGCCATTACGCATTACTTCTTTCATTTTGATATGATAATATTATACTACGCATTTACGAATAATGCAACGAAAAAAATTAATTTACCACCATATATTTTCAATAAAAATATATGGAAATATTGACATTTTGGTAGTATAATGTCCATATAAACTATACTAAAAAGAGGCGGTTAAAATGGCCATAAGACGAGCACAGCCGAAAGACTCAAAAAGGATTAACGAACTTTTATATCAAGTTGCGGAAATTCATGCAAAAGGAAGACCTGACATATTTAAAGCCGCAACAAAAAAATACAGCGACAGTGAACTTTTAAACATAATTTCAAACGACCAAACGCCGATTTTCGTTTGTACCGATGACAACGATTTTGTTTTGGGATACGCATTTTGCATATATCAGCATACAAAAGACAACCTGCTTTTAAAGGATAAAGAAACGCTTTACATAGACGATATATGTGTCGACCAAACCGCAAGAGGCAAACACATCGGCAAAAGCCTTTATACTTATGTATTAAAGTTCGCCAAAGAAAACGGGTTTGATAATATAACTCTTAACGTTTGGGCATTTAACGAAAGTGCGTACAAATTCTACGAAAAGTGCGGCATGACCCCGCAAAAAATCATAATGGAAAAAAGTTTATAAAAAACACCGCTACGGTGTTTTTTTATCAAATAACCGTAAACTTTATTTCATATAATTATAGCGGTGATTCTATATGTTTAAAACCTTTAATATTAGGACCTTTTTATTACCGTTTTTCACAATTTCAGCGTTGATTTCAGTACTCGTATTTTCAAGCGGTGCAAAAAAGGGTGTTATATCGGGGTTACACCTTTGTGCAGTCGCGGTAATACCTTCGCTGTTTTTATTTACCGCAATCATGCTCTTTTGTTTTTCCGTAGACACAACCGTAATTTTAGGTAAACTTTTAAACCCTGTAGCACGTTTTGTTTTCAACCTTTCAGGTGAACAACTTACAGTATTTATCATGTCACTTTTTGCAGGCTACCCTGTCGGTGCCAAACTTATATCGGAACTTTACAAATCCAACCGCATCGATATACATACCGCCCGCCGAATGTTAAACTTTTGTATCAACGCAGGCCCGTCGTTTATACTTATTGCCGTTGGCGAAGTTATGTTGGGCTCAAAATCCGACGGCATAAGACTGCTTATAGCCCACCTGTCAGCATCAATGATAACGGCAGTAATTTCGGGTGTTATTTCAAGATTTACGAGTAAAAACACCGACATTCAAACTAAAATCACAAATGCAGAAAACGGCTCAAAAAATATTGCTGAAATTTTTGTTGAGTCGGTGACTTCTGCGGCAGAAACCATGCTTAAAATGTCGGGTTTTATTGTGCTTTTTGCGGGTATAGGAGGAATGATAAGCAATTTATCCCTTCCTAACACAATTAAAACTGCCGCTCAGTCGGTTTTAGAGGTAACAGTCGGAATAAGCAAAATGGAACGCGGGCAACTTAAAGAAATCGCTTTTTTATTAGGATTTTCTGGCATTTCAGTAATATTCCAAGTGTCAGCATCTGCAAAAGAACTAAAACCGTCACTTTTAAAACTTTTTTTAGGCAGAATTTGGCACGGAACATTATCTTATTTGATTATCGCCTTAACGGAAACATTTTTCCCGCGAAGTGTAGATACTGTTATTTTCGGTCAAAGTCCCTCGGGTGCCCGTTTATCAGGCACCCCGATAGTATCTCTATCACTCATTTTTCTTTGTATTGTGTTAATATGCAGTTTTAAAATACCTAAATTTTCATTTAAAGGTAGAAATTCGGCAAATAATGTGTTAAACTTATAAAAAGAAGGTGTCGGAATGTTTAATAAAAAGTATTTCAATAAAGATATAATTCCTCAATGTATCTATTGTAAAGTAGGAAAACCCATATTAGGCGGCAGCGAAGTTTTATGTATTAAACACGGAATTATGTTGCCGACCGACAGTTGCAGGTCTTATAAATATGACCCCTTAAAACGCGAGCCCAAGATAAAAACCTTTTCGAAAGACTATGACCCGAAAGATTTAAAACTTTGAACGTAAAATACTGATTTTACTCAAAATAAGTATTGACAAATTGACGCCTTGCGGGTATAATAACCCTTGTGCCAATACGGCATACTGAATAATGCGGTGGGTATAGCTCAGTTGGTTAGAGCGCCAGATTGTGGCTCTGGAGGCCGTCGGTTCGACTCCGATTACCCACCCCACTTTATTTTAAAACTTAATATTGGGGTGTCGTCAAGCGGTAAGACACAGCACTTTGACTGCTGCATCCGTAGGTTCGAATCCTGCCACCCCAGCCAAAAATTCGACAAGTTTTTCGACTTGTCGAATTTTTTATCCGAGCCGACAGGCTTGGTATATCATCACGCGTTAGCGTGTATATCATCACATCTTTGGGAGTATATCGAAAAACTGTCGGCTTGATGATATATACAATGCTTACACCCTGATAAAGAAAGAAACCCAAAAATTTTCATCAAATCCTCTTTTAAACATAACAAAATAACGGCATACCTTTACGGTATGCCGTTATTTTTTTTATTTTATTTTATCTTCTGCCTCTGAATCCTTGTCTTGCACCGTCTTTTCTCGGACGGCGTTCTTCGCTTTCACCGTCATCTTCGGCCACCATGCCGTCGAGTTCGATTAGAGCATCACGGCGAGAAAGGTTAATTCTGTCGCGGTCATCAATTTCGCTGACCTTGACCTTGATAATGTCACCTACTGTAACAACATCTTCAACCTTGCCTACGCGTTTAACATCAAGTTTACTTATGTGAACAAGACCTTCAACACCGGGAGCAATTTCCACAAAAGCACCGAATTCCATAATTCTGGTAACAGTACCTTGATAGAAAGCACCTACTTCAGGTCCGTTGGCAATTATGTCGATAACGCCCATAACCGCTTCACCCTTATCGGTATCAAGGGTAGCGATGAATATTCTGCCGTCTTCTTCAATATTGATTGTACAATCAAACAACTCTTGAAGTTTTTGAATAATCTTGCCCTGCTTACCGATAACATCACCGATTTTTTCGGGGTTAATGGACATAGTAAGCATTTTAGGAGCATATTTTGAAAGTTCCTTGCGGGGCTCGGAAATTGCCGGTAACATGATTTCGTCAAGGATATAATCACGTGCTTTATGGGTTTTTGCCAAAGCCTCTTTAATGATTTCGGGGGTAAGACCATGTACTTTAAGGTCCATTTGAATTGCAGTAATACCCTTTTTGGTACCTGCAACCTTAAAGTCCATATCGCCGTAGAAGTCTTCAAGGCCTTGAATATCTACCATGGTCATAAAGTCGCCGTGAACACCCTCATCGCCGGTAATAAGACCGCAGGAAATACCTGCAACAGGTGCTTTAATGGGAACACCAGCAGCCATCAAAGCCAAGGTTGAGCCGCAAACAGAACCCTGCGAGGTTGAGCCGTTAGAAGAAAGCACCTCGGATACAACACGAATGGTATACGGGAATTCGTCAACCGACGGAATAACAGGTAAAAGCGACCTTTCAGCCAATGCACCGTGACCGATTTCACGTCTGCCGGGGCCACGCGACGGTTTTGTTTCACCTACAGAGTAAGACGGGAAATTATAATGGTGGATATATCTCTTTTCGGTATCCTCGTCAAGACCGTCAAGTTTTTGTGCTTCGCTCACAGGTGCTAAGGTTGCAACCGAGAGAACTTGGGTTTGACCGCGGGTAAACATACCCGAGCCATGAGTCCTCGGAAGAATATCAACCATTGCGTTAAGAGGACGAATTTCATCAATACCTCTTCCGTCAACACGCTTATGCTCGGTTTTGAGCCATTCACGCACAACATGTTTTTGAACAAGATACATAATCTCGTCAAGTTTAGCTTCTTTGCCTTCAAACTGCTCGTCAAATTTCTCATGAACAGCATTGTATATCGGCAAAAGTGCAGCATCGCGAACATTTTTATCATCGGTATCGAGAGCCTTTTTAACATCTTCAATACAAAACGCTTCAATCTCGGCAAAGATTGCGGGGTCGGGGTCGTTAGACTCAAACTCGAACTTAGGTTTGCCAATTTCAGCAACTATTTTGTTAATAAATTCAACAACCTCTTTATTGACCTCATGAGCCTTCATAATGGCGTCAAACATGAGTTCATCCGAAACTTCGTTAGCACCTGCTTCAATCATGGCAACAAGTTCACCGGTTGAGGCAACGGTAACATCCATTTCACTTTTAAGTCTTTGTTCTAAAGTCGGGTTAATAATAATCTCACCGTCAATAAGACCTAACTTTACGCCGCTTACGGGACCGTCCCAAGGAATGTCCGAAATGGCAATGGCGGCACTGACACCAATCATAGCGGTAACTTCGGGACTGCAATCGGGGTCAACCGACATAACGGTTGCGACAACCGAACAGTCGTTACGCATATCTTTAGGGAACAAAGGACGGATAGGGCGGTCAATACAGCGAGAGGTAAGAATAGCCTTTTCGCTGGGCCTTGATTCGCGGCGTTGGAACGAGCCGGGAATTTTACCTACCGAGTACATTTTCTCCTCATAGTCAACCGACAGAGGGAAAAAGTCTACACCGTCGCGGGGTTTTGCCGAAGCGGTAACGTTACAAAGCACGCAGGTTTCACCATAGGTTGCCATTACCGATGCGTTGGCAAGTTGTGCCATCATGCCGGTTTCAATCTTTAACGGGCGGCCTGCAAGGATGGTTTCATAAACCTTGTGTGAGTTAAATTCGAGTTTTCTGCTCATACTCATTTTAAAATTCCTCCAAATTTTTTATTTTCACAAAAAAGAGGCTAACTTTTAGCAATAGATTGGCGGTCCGAAATAAATCTCGGGCAGTCAATCAACTGCTAAAAACCGTCGCCTTTTTTCTGTAAATTACATTTTTAAATTGTTTTCAAAAAGTAAAACAAGCCGACCGAAAACATTTCGGTCGGCAGATGTTATTACTTACGAAGTCCGAGTTTTGCTACGATAGCACGATATCTTTCGATATCCTTCTTCTGCAAGTAAGCGAGGAGATTACGTCTGTGACCTACCATTTTAAGCAAACCGCGACGCGAATGATGGTCATGAGTGTTACTCTTTAAATGTTCGGTCAACTCGTTGATACGACGAGTAAGCAACGCAATTTGAACTTCAGGAGAACCTGTATCGCCCTCATGAACAGCATGCTCAGCAATAATCTGCTGTTTCTCTTCTTTAAGCATTGTACTTTCACCCTTTCATAATATTTATTCGCCGTTATCCGTGCAAAGGGTGGTGAAAAATCCTAAAATAGGCTTACTCCCCAAACTCAGAAAACGGTAATTTGTCGATACACACACCGACAGATAGTATTGTATCACAACCAAAACAAAAAGTAAAGACTTTTTTTCTTATTTTATCACAATACAGTTTACAGGACAGTTTTTAACACATTCGCCGCAGGCAGTACACTTATCGTGGTCGATTACCGCTAAATTATTTTCAACCTTTACGGCATCAAATTCACACGATTTCACACACTTCATGCAAGCGATACAACCGACCTCGCAGACTCTATGGGTTTTGGCACCCTTGTCTTTATTGCAACAAACCACAACCTCTTTAATATCGGCGGGCAGAAGTTTAATAATATTTTTCGGACAGGCTCTGACACAGGCACTGCAGGCGGTACATTTGTTTTTATCAACCACCGCTCTGCCGTTTTTAACCTCAATGGCACCGTACATACAAGCCCGCATACAGTCCCCGTAGCCAAGACAACCGTAACTGCACGCCAAATCACCCGCGAAAAACATATTTGCCGCCTTACAAGTTTCTACGCCTGCATAAAGACTCTTTTTATACACTTTATCCGATGTTCCGTTGCAAAGAACTACCGCCTTTAAAGGGCTTGCCATTGTAACACCGACGCCTAAAATTTCGCCTAATTTCTCATTGACTTCGACACCGCCCGGTGCACAAAGACCGGGTTTGCACTCACCCTTAGCCAAGGCTTCGGCGTAGCCGTCACAACCCGAATATCCACACGCACCACAGTTTGCACCCGGCATTTCTTCGCGTAATTTTTCTATTCTTTCATCGGTTTTAACCGCAAAAACCACCGAAGAAATTGACAGTCCGAGTCCCGCGATAAGACCTATAACGCCTACTATTATAGTTGCAAGTAAAATAGGATTCATTTTGTTCCTCCTAACCCGTAATTCCCGAGAAGCCTAAGAATGACAGTGCCACTATTGCAGCAGAAATAAGTGTTATCGGCAGACCTTTAAGACATTCGGGAATGTTACTTGTTTCAAGTCTTGAACGTACGCCTGCAAAAATAAACATTGCAAGTAAGAATCCTAAACCTGCTCCCAAAGTGTTGGCAAGAGCCTCACCGTAATTGGTAATTCTCTCATTGGTAAAATTAAGCATTGTAATGCCCAAAACCGCACAGTTTGTAGTAATGAGCGGAAGATAAATTCCAAGTGCTTTATATAAAGGCGGAATATATCTTTTAAGGATAATCTCAACAAATTGCACTAACGCTGCAATTATAAGAATAAATACTATTGTTTGCAGATATCCTAAACCGTTAGGCTCTAAGATATACTTATAAATCGGATATGTGACCGCTGTTGACATAAGCATAACCAGTGTAACTGCAACGCCCATACTTACAGCAGTATTGGTTTTCTTGGAAACACCGAGGAAAGGACAAATGCCCAAGAACTTTGCCAAAACCATGTTTTCGGTCAAAATCCCCGCGAGAATAATAGTAATAATATTAGTCATTATCATTTTCCTCGCCTTCTTTGGAGTTTGCCGACCTATCGGTTTCACCTAATGCGGCGGTTTTAATCGACTCGCTGTCGCCTGCCACCGCTGTGGTTTCTTCCGTTACGGGATATTCTTCGCCGACACTTTCGGCAATATCGGCATTTGTAACTGTTTTGCCTATTTCAAGTACAGCAGAGTCTTCACCGCCGTTACCAGCAATCGATGCCAACTTAGTGACATCAGGCATATTAACAACCGAAAGGTCACCCTCACTGCAACCGCTACAACCTTCACAACTGCCGCAACCTAAACTTGTCACAGGTTTTTTACCCATGTTTACTGCAAGTTTATTGGCAACCGCCACCAAAATACCGAACACAAAAAATCCGCCCGGAGGAAGTATAAACACAATCATAGGCTCAATAAAATTAACCGTTACAGGCAGTCCGAAGACGGTACCTGCTCCAAGCATTTCTCTTATGATACCCATAAGTGTCAACGCCGCCGTAAAACCGACACCCATACCGAGTGCATCAAGAATAGACGGCAATACCTTATTTTTAGAAGCAAACATCTCGGCTCTTGCCAAGATAATGCAGTTTACAACTATAAGCGGCAAATATATACCCAAAGCACTGTCAATGGCGGGCAAGAAAGCCTTGACGAGCATTTGGATAATTGTAACGAATGTCGCGATTATAGTGATAAATGCAGGAATTCGCACCTTATCGGGGATTACATTACGAAGTAACGAAATAGCGACATTAGAGCCTACAAGCACCAATGTTGCGGCAACGCCCATACCGATACCGTTTATGGCGGCAGTGGTGATTGCAAGCGTCGGACAGGTGCCTAGCACCAAACGAAGAACAGGATTTTCTTTCACTATACCTTTTGTAAAAACAGGAAGATACTTTTGTTTTAACATTTACTTTACCTCCCCTTTTACAGTTTCAAAGAGTTCCAACGATTTATTTACGGCATTTACTACCGCTTTTGAGGTAACAGTAGCACCGGTCATCGCCTCGATTTGACCGTCAGCCGATGCCGATTTCGATGCCTCTAACTTTCCGCTTTTACCCTGGAATAACTTCCAAAACTTACTGTCGGTCGCCTTTTGACCGAGTCCCGGTGTTTCGCCCGATGCATCAAGTACCTCGATAGCCGAAATCACACCGTCAGGTGTAACACCGGTCATGACCTCAACCGGACCGCCATAGCCGTTTTGTTTAACGGTAAATACATAGCCTACTGTATTTCCGCCTTCGGATTTGGCAACATAGTAGTCGTATCCGTCGCCGCCGTAGTATACCTTTTTTGTTTCAAATATTTTGGCATCTACAACCCTTTTCATCGCAGAAATTTTGGCTTCACTGTTAAGTTTTGCAATTCTATCGGCAGTAAGGAAATTGGTGACCCCCAAAAGTGCCGCCGATACGGCACATATAACGGTCAAAATAACTGTTGTAACCGCTACTGATTTAATAGTCTTATTCATCCCTTTTTTGCCTCCCATCCAAAAGGCTTAGGAACCGTCAATTTATTGATATAGGGAACAAGCAAATTCATCAAAAGGATTGCATACGACACACCTTCGGGCAGACTTCCGAAATACCTTATAACAAAGGTGATAAGACCGCAACCTACCGCATAAATCAGTTGACCGAGCCAACCTGTTGGACTTGTCACATAGTCGGTTGCCATGAATACGGCACCGAACAGTAAACCACCCGACAACACCATATAAATGGGGTCTTGTCCCGCAATTAAAGAACAAAGAGCAACCGCTCCCACCATAGCGACGGGAATCACCGGCGTTATAACACGGCGGATTACAAGGTACAAAAATCCTAAAATAATAAGCAAAGAAAATGTTTCACCCAAACATCCGGGGACCTGTCCCATAAACAGTTCTCCGTAGGTGTAAACATCATTGGTCATGGCCGTTTCGGTAAGCGGCGTTGCCGAGGTTATTGTAATCATCTCACCCGGCGTAGTAGCACTTGATATAAGTTCACTGCTTTTTCCAAACGGTGCTACCCATGAACTCATTGCCGCAGGAAATGACACAATCAGTGCTATTCGGGCAGTAATAGCGGGATTGGCAAAATTGTGACCGATACCGCCGAAAAGTTGTTTTACTATTACAATGGCAATTACAGAGCCGATTGCCGCCATCCACAAAGGAAATTTAGGCGGCAGATTTAAAGCCAAAATAAGGCCTGTAACAACCGCAGAAAGGTCACCGATGGAATTTGGTCTTTTAAATATTTTACAGCATAAGAACTCAGCCAAAACCGATGTTATAACGCAGGTCAAAATAAGCAATATGCCGTACCAACCGAATATAAAACATCCGCCGACGGCCGCGGGCAACAGTGCAATTATGACATCTACCATTATTCCGCGTGAGGTATCGTGATGATTAATATGAGGGGACGAAGTTACTAATAGTTTTTCCATAAAAATACCTCACTTTCTGTTTTTTAGTTCTGCTTTGGCAAGTCTTAACACCTGCGTTAAATGGCGTTTTGACGGGCAGGAAAACGAACAACAACCGCACTCGATACAGTACTCGGCATGAAGTTTTGTGACCGTTTCCATGTCACCAATGCGAAGTGCAGGCTCAATATCCAAAGGTCTGAGTTTCATAGGACATACATTAGCACATCTGCCGCAACGGATACATGGATAATCTTTTTCCACATTACCCGTCTTTCGGCTCAGTACCAAAATTGCATTATTTTGCTTAGTAATGGAGGTATTTATATCTTGAACCGAAATACCCATCATAGGTCCGCCGAGCAATACTTTTCTCGGTGACGAAGTAAGTCCGCCGCAAAATTCCAAAATATCGCTTATCGAAGTGCCGATAGGTGCGATAACGTTTTGAGGTTCTTTGACCGCATCGCCATCTACAGTTATTATACGGGATACAAGCGGAATACCTGTATTTATATATTTGTTAAGGTATGAAATACTTGTGACATTCATAACCAAACAACCCACATCTACAGGCAGTTTACCATATGCTAACTTTCTGCCCGTAGCAGAATAAATAAGCACCTTTTCAGCACCCTGCGGATAGTGTGATTTAAGTTTCATAAGTTTAACCGAGTTATCACTGTCCTGCTTGTCCGATGCGATTTTATAAAGTGCATCTATCGCCAATGGTTTATTGTCCTCAACGCCTATAATAACGTTTTTTATGCCCAAAATCTTTTTTATACGATAAATTCCTTCAAGAATATTTTCGGTATTTTCCAAACATTCGCGGTAGTCCGACGTAATATAAGGCTCACACTCGGCGGCATTGACGATAAGGGTATCTATCGGTTTTTCGGGGTCAAGTCTTAACTTAACATGTGTCGGGAAACCTGCACCGCCAAGACCGACTAAACCTGCATTTCTTGCTGCATCTGCCAACTGTTCGGGTGTTTCGACCGTAACCGGTGAAAGTTCCGAGTCTACGGTCATGTTACCGTCGGACTCAATAACTACAGTCTGCACCGTAGTGCCCGACAAAGTGAGTATACTGCCTATTTCGGTAACTGTGCCCGAAACACTTGAATGTATAGGTGCCGAAACAAACTTATCGCAGTCACCTATTTTAGTGCCAACACAGACCGTATCGCCTTTTTTAACGGTCGGTATACACGGCACGCCTATGTGCTGTTGCATTGGTAATACTACAGTTTTCGGCGGCGGCATTATAACCGAAACCATTTCAGCGGTATTCTTAAAATGCGGCAGTGAAACACCGCCGCCTATTTTTTTTACGGCACTAAGAACAGTTTCCGTTGGATTCATTAAAATTCCTCCTAAGCAGGATGTATAATTGCACATAAATACTTATTTATAAGTTTACCACATATTGTTAAAAAATTCAACAAGTTTTAGGGATTGTTAATAATTGTTGATAATATAACAAAGAGGCACCTATCATAATCTGTGAATAGGTGCCAAATAGCGGTTTACATAAAAATTTTAGACAGCATATTGACAATTATACATAGCGTTGCACCGACTACTGTAGGTAAAACGGCGGCTAAAAGAGTCCATTTTATACTGCCTGTTTCCTTTTTTACGGTCATGAGTGTTGTGGAACAGGGCCAATGGAACAAAGAAAACAACACCGTACACAGTGCAGTAACCGCAGTCCAACCGTTCGCGGCAAACAATTCACGCATTAGTGACAGGTCGGTTATATCAACCATATTACCACTCGCCATATAGGTCATTATTATAATGGGTATTACAATTTCGTTAGCGGGAAAACCCAAAATAAATCCAAGCAGTATTACACCGTCAAGTCCCAAAAAACTACCTATAGGCTCTAAAAAGTCTGCCGTTAGATTTAAAAGGCTAATGCCGTCTATACGGAAATTCGCCATTATCCAAATAAGTGCACCTGCAGGTGCCGCTACAACCGCCGCCCTGCCCAGTACAAACAGTGTGCGGTCTAATATGCTCCTTATTAACACCTTACCTATCTGCGGTTTGCGAAACGACGGAAGTTCAAGCACAAACGACGACGGCACGCCTTTAAGCAGAGTTTTTGAAAGTAAAAATGTTACGGCAAATGTTGTGAACACACCTAAAACTATAACGGCTAAAAGTAAAATAGCCGACATAACCGACGAAAACAGTCCGCCTGCAGCACCTATAAAAAATATGGTTATGAGTGATATTATTGCAGGAAATCTGCCATTACAAGGCACAAAACTGTTGGTAAGTACCGCAAGCAAACGTTCGCGGGGTGAGTCGATTATCCTGCACCCTACTACCCCTACAGCATTGCAACCGAGTCCCATGCACATTGTAAGTGCCTGTTTTCCGCAAGCGTTACATTTTTTAAAGGGTTTATCAAGATTAAATGCCACTCTCGGCAAATACCCTAAGTCTTCAAGCAGGGTAAAAAGCGGAAAAAATATTGCCATAGGCGGCAACATTACCGATATTACCCATGTGAGCACCTTATAAATACCGTCTGCAATCAAACCTTTTAAAAAGGGCGGGAATTTTAAAAATACCAATAATTTTACAAGGTACTTTTGACCCTGCGAAAACAAATCGGACAGCAGTTCCGACGGATAATTTGCACCTGCGACGGTTATCCAAAAAATAGCCGCCAACATCAAAAGCATTACTGGGTATGCGGTAAATTTACCCGTTAGTATTTTATCAATCTTGCGGTCGCGGTCACTGTATTTATAGGTTTTATATGTAACCGTTTTACTTGCGATTTCTTCCGCTCTTTGCATTATCGAAGCCACGATTTTATCCTTGTACTTTTCGCCGCCTAATCCACATTTTTTAAGATACCCGTTAGCCGTTATAACAGCATTTTTTATGTTTTCGTTGTCTATTAGGTCTATACCCCATTTTTTCTCACATTCCAAAAGCAACGAGTTATCACCGTCAATAAGTTTTAAACTCAACCAACGGCTATCTATTTTGTCGGTCAACTTAGACACCGCGGGTGACACTATGCTTATAGCATTTTCTATTTCATTCGGGTACAAAACAGCCGGTTTAAGTTTTATCCTCGGCACGCCGTTTATTACCTCTCCCACCGCTGATAAAAGGTTACCCAGTGTCTTCTTATCTCTTGCCACAGTACCGACTACGGGTACACCCAAAATGCGTGACAGTTTATCTAAATCAACCGAAACACCTTTACTCCTTGCCTCGTCTAAAAGGTTTACGCAGACAACAACATTTTCCGTGACCTCGAGTATTTGAAGTACAAGGTTTAAGTTTCTTTCTAAAACCGTTGCATCACACACGACAATAACCGCATCGGGCGAGCCGAAACAGATAAAATCTCGGCTCACCTCCTCTTCGGCAGAATGCGGAATTAAGGAATATGTGCCGGGAATATCAACCAACTTATAAGTGTTGTTGTCAATCTTACAAAAACCCGCCGCACTCGATACCGTTTTGCCCGTCCAGTTACCTGTGTGCTGATGCAACCCCGTAAGTGCGTTAAACACAGTGCTTTTACCGACATTAGGATTGCCCGCCAAGGCTATAACTTTGGTGTTTTTATTATTTTTATAAAAAGACTCTATGTCAGCCAACACTCTTGTTTTGGTATGCACCTTAAATAGTCGCATTTCCCGACACCTCTCGTATTCTCAAATTTTAAGCAATATATTTTTACTGTCTTCTCTTCTTAAAGCAATAACCGCACCTCTTATAAGGTACGCCGACGGGTCGCCGAGCGGACTTCTGCCGACACATGAAACCACTGTATTTTCAACAAGTCCTATATCCTGCAACCGCCGTCTTATACTGCCCCGAGCCTTAACCGAGCGAACCAAAGCCTCTTCGCCCGGATTTATATCGCAAAGCCGTGACCTCTTTTTCATAAGCCGTTCCTTTGAATTTAGTGAATTGCAATTAAAATTGCCTACTTCATTCTATTCTGAAATCCGTTTTAGGTCACAAACTGAAAACGCTTTAAATTGACAAAAACGAATCCATATGGTATTATCATTATATAAATAATAGCGGAGGATAAAAATGAGTAATTTAAGTGTTTTGGCCATACTTATGATTATATTGTTGATTATAGGCGGTTTAATAGTTTTGGGCGGTATAGCCGCAATAATAGTCGCAATAGTAATCGCCGCATCGAAAAAATAATAATCCTGCAAAAAACAACCCGCCATTTCTGTTTTATGAAATGTCGGGTTGTTTTTTGTTTTAAAGATTCCTCGACTTTGCTCGAAATGACAGTGAAAGCGAGAAATGACAATGAGCGGACAGTCGAGGATGCCTGTCCCTGCATTTTACCTATAAATCTTGACTTCCTCATCAAAAATAGACGGTTGTCTTTTTAAAGACACCCGTCTATTTTACATTATTCTATCCCCAACTCATTTAATAGCAGTTGGACACTCTTTTCGGATTTAGCATAATTTTTTACGGGTACTTTTAAAAATGTTTCAGCGTCTTTTCTTGTTACATAACCGCTAACCGTCTTACCCGTTTGGTCGGGGTAGGCCCAAGCAATTTCGTCGGCATCGCCTATCAATGCCAAAAGCACACACGAATATTTCACAAGCGTGTTTCCGTACCAGTCGTTTAGTGATGTATCGTGCGGATTTTTTATTTCCATCGTGAGCCTATACGGCTTTTTGTCGGTCTTATATGTAACCGTAAATTCGCCCAAATCGTTCTTTATAGGCAGTGCCGAAATTATTCTTTCATTAGCCTCAATGTCGCTTATCTTTTTATTTTTTAGATTAAAAAGCGTTATTCCCAATTCATCAGCCTTTGTATTTTCAACTCGACTTGAAAACGGTGCTACGTACCGTTCGTCACTGCCGTTTGCAATTTCTACAATAAGCCAGGGAACTGCCACAAATAAAACTATAAGTGCCGTCAAAATAACGGCTATGATTTTACCCTTGGGTTTTTTAGAGCCGGCCTCTTTTTTCTTTGGGTCACTGAAAATAGTTGAAATTTCTTTTTCTTTCATATTTATCTCCGAATTTTTAATTATGGGTGCATATACTGTCCGTGATTTTGGGTTTTATCGTCATACTGAATAGCAAACCGAGGACACGCGTGTAAACAGTGCAGACACATGGTACATTTTTTATTAACCCAGGTCGGTTTTCCGTCTGCAATTTTAATGGAATTTGTAGGACATTCCTTTTCACACAACCCGCAGCCGATACATGTATCTTCTACATGCAGATGTTTTGTTCGTCTTGCAAGACCGTAGAAAAAGTTCGACCCCATAACCGCTATCATAGGCAGTGTATTACGCATTTTATTGCCATAGACGGAAGATTTCACCAACTCTACAGCCTCGTTAATTTGAGGTTTTTCCACATCTAAAACCGCTTTCACCTCGTCGCTGTTATTCATGTTAAACCAAACGGTCCAATCGTCAACCGTTTTAATACCAAACGACAGCGAAAGTTTTAAGCCTTTGGATTTTAACTGCCTTTTCATATATGTCGCCGTTTGTCCCGAAGTCGTACCGTAGGTCGCTATAAAATAAATATACGGTGTACTGTCTTCTGCAGTAATAATAAGATTTTTCATATACTCGGTCACTAAAGACGGCAATCTCCAAAAATATGTCGGAAAAACAAACCCTAATTTTTCGCCCGCTTTAAGATGTATTTTACCGACATTCAGCATTGAACAAGCCGTATCACCCAACTCATCTGCCAGCCTCTCGGCAATATACTTACTGTTGCCTGTTGACGAAAAATAAACTATCATGGTTTGACTCCTCTATGTTTTTTATCATTTTATCACATACTTTTAAAATTTTCTACCTTAAAGTAGATATTTTTTTACGAGTATGGTAAAATAAATGTAAACTGCAAAAGAGGTAATTTTATGTGTACTGCCGTAAATTTAAAAACTGGTGACCACTATTTCGGGCGAAATCTTGACCTTGACCGTTCCTACGGCGAAGAAGTATGTATTATACCGCAAAATTTTCCGCTTAAATTCAGAAAATCAAACACTTTAAATACCCACTATGCTATAATCGGTATGGCAACCGTAGTAGACGGCACACCGCTTTTTTACGATGCCGCCAACGAATACGGACTTGCTATGGCAGGGCTTAATTTCCCCGATAACGCACAGTATTATTGCGAGAATAGGGACAAAGACAACATTTGCTCTTTTGAATTTATCCCTTGGATTTTGAGTAAATGCAAAAATTTAAGCGAAGCGAAAAAACTGCTCGACAACATCAATATTTTAAATATCCCTTACAGCGAGCGACTGCCCGTTTCCCCTTTGCATTGGATAATTTCCTATAAATCTGACTCGGTTGTGGTAGAATGTATGAGTGACGGAATGCATATTTTTGATAATTACTTAGGTATACTAACCAACAACCCGCCGTTTCCTTTACAAATGTTTAACCTTAACAACTACAGACATTTAAGCAGCACTAACGGCGAAAACAAGTTCTTAAAGTACACTGTACTTGAAAACTACTGCCAAGGTTTAGGCGGTATCGGACTGCCGGGTGATGTTTCCTCAATGTCGCGTTTTGTAAGAATGGCTTTTTACAAAGAAAATTCAGTTTCCGCTACCGACGAAACACATTCGGTATCACAATTTTTCCACCTGCTTTCGTCGGTCGAAATGTGTCGCGGCGGCTGTCTTGTGCCGTCGGGCGAATACGATATAACGGTCTACAGTTCCTGCATAAATACCGACAAAGGTTTATACTACTACACTACCTACGACAATCACCAAATCAACCTTGTCGATATGCACTGCACCGACCTTGAAAGCACCGAAATCAGCCGTTATCCGCTTATTTTATCCGAACAAATTAACCGCCAAAACTAAGAGGTGTAAAATGGAAAGATATTTAATTGTTATTGATGTTCAAAAAGATTTTGTTGACGGTGCTTTAGGCACCAAAGAGGCTGTGGCGATTATCCCCAAAGTTAAAGAAAGAATCGCCGAATATGAAAATATCGGCGATAAAATTATTTTTACAAGGGATACACATACTGCCGATTATCTCACAACTAACGAAGGCAAACACCTGCCAATTACCCACTGCATAAAGAACACCGACGGCTGGCAAATTTATGACGGAATTGGTACTTTAAATGCCGAAATAATCGACAAGCCGACCTTTGGCTACATAGATTGGGCGAAACATATAAAGAACAGTACCGATTTAAAAATAGAACTAATCGGTCTTTGCACCGACATTTGTGTTGTTTCAAATGCGTTGATACTAAAAGCTTTGTTCCCCGAGGCAACCATTTCGGTTGACCAAAACGCCTGTGCGGGTGTGACTCCCGAAACCCACGCCGCCGCACTTACTACCATGAAGATGTGTCAGATTGAAATTATCTGATAATACTAAACCCGCCTTGCTGAAATCGGCAAGGCGGGTTCGTTTACAGTTCTAAATCTTTAGTTGCAGGATTATCAAGCAATTTTCCGTCTTTAGAAAACCTTGAGCCATGGCAGGCACAGTCCCACGAATGTTCATACTTGTTATATTTCAGTGCACAACCTAAATGCGGACATCTCGGCACCTTAGGTGTCAATAAACTTACCACAGTTTCGGTTGTGTTAATTGCAAGTTGCTTGTGCAAAATACTTCTTGACGGCAAAAAAACATCAGCAAACTCATTTTTTCTGCCTAAAATCATGTCGGTAAGTATCATCGCCGATACCATTGACGAGGTCATGCCCCACTTATTAAACCCCGTAGTCACAAAAAGATTAGGTGTGTTTTTAGAATACTGCCCTATATATGGCACATCGTCAAGCGTTTTGCAGTCTTGAGTTGCCCAAAAGCAAACCTCTTTGGCGTCAGGATAATATTGTGTTGCCAATTTGCGTAATTCCTGCCAATTACCGCCCTGCTTACCCGTTCTGTGACCGCCGCCGCCAAGCAACAAACAGTCTTTATAATTTCTGAACGAAAGGCCGTTTTCCGACTCATCAACATACATTCCGTTTACCTTTTGAGCATTTTGCAGTGCAATCACATACGAGCGGTGCTGATACATTTTAAGAAAATACCCGCCGTGTTTGTTTATAATCGGAAAATGGGTTGCAATAATAGTTTTATCTGCCGTAATCTTACCTTTATCGGTAACCGCTCCGTAAGGTGTGACATTTAGCACCCTTGTATTTTCAAAAATTTTCAAATCTTTTGCTATAGAAAATAAAAATTTAAGCGGATTAAACTGTGCTTGATTTTGCACCTTTGCCGCACCTACTACCTTAAACGGCAGCGAAGTGTTGCAAGTAAATTCCGCTTTGCCGCCCAAACGATTTATTGCATCAACCTCGCGTTCTATTTTATCGCGGTTTTTCAGCGAATAAACATATGACGTACAGCCCTCAAAATCACAGTCAATATTTTTAGAAAGACTGCGGTATTTTTCTATTGCCGATTTATTAACCTCAAGATAACGGCTCGCCGTTTCACCGCCAAACCGTCTTAACATTTGGTCAAAAACCGCACCGTGTTGATACGTGATTTTTGCAGTCGTGTACCCTGTCACACCTTGGCATATTCGGTCTGCCTCGGCGACAACGCAATCCACCCCTGCATTTTTCAAAAGTGCGGCACATAAAAGTCCCGCAATCCCGCCGCCGACAATCAAGACATCGGTCTTTATATCGCCTTGCAGCGGATTGAATTTAGGTCTGCTAAGGTTAAAATCAAAAACACTATCCATTAGAATTCCCCCTAACGGATAGTGTTTTCGTATTTATACTTAAAATGCATTATATCATATTATTTATTTACGAAATTTTTACAAGCGTCATCATATCTATCTGCATACTTGTTGTTATTAAACTTGCAATATCCATCATAATTATAATCAACACCATAATACCGACAATTATAACACTTTTTACCGTAATTTTTAGGTGCTATTTCTAAATAACAATTTAGACAATACTCTTTACCTTCATAAATCGCACTTGATTCAGAACTGAAAAAACCTATTTTTTTGTTGCACTTCGGACATACTTTAGCCATTTTCATTCATCTCCTTAAATTTAAATAAATTATTAAGTTTTAAAAAACATATCACATAGATTGCGAAATAATATCGTATGGAAAATCAATATCCTTAAATATATTACAAAGTTCTCTTGGCGATTTTTTCGCTTTTACCTCAGATAAAAAATCATTCATTTTATAATAATCCTCGTATGCACCGATTTTTTTGGCATATGAACACGCTTTTTCAATACAAGCCACCGCTTTCATATAATCGCCTAAACCAAATACATAAATTCTGCCAAGTGCATATAGATTAGCATATAAATAACTACTGAAATCACTGCTGACATTTGTCAACATTTCTAAGCCATTTACTAAATTTTCCCAAGATTCAGCCGCCAATTTATACTCACGATTACTTAAAAATACAGCACCTATTCTTAAAACTGTAAGCATTCCGTCAGCACATTCATCAAAATTACTGACAACATATGACCTTGTCCATGTATTACTTCTTGTTGAATTTGACATTTGATTAACTCCCATAAAGAAATTATAAATATAGTAATTTTTACATTTCGAACTTATTATAAATCAGTTACCGCGAAAAGTCAACTCTTTTGAGGTAATTATTTTCACTCAAAAGAGTTAAACTTTTTGAGAGGTGATTTATGTGACTACTAGCGAAGCGATAAGACTTCGAATACTTGAACTATGTAAAGAAAATAATATTACAATAAACAAACTTGCTACAATAAGCGGTGTAACTCAGTCCACTTTAAACAACATCATAAGCGGAAGAAATAACAGTACAACCGTTTCAACAATAAAAAAACTCTGTGACGGTTTAGATATTTCTATCGAAAATTTTTTCTGTTCCGATTTATTTAGAAACCTTGAACAAGAAATAAAATAAATTAAGGTAAAGGCTTTTAATTATCAGCCCGAAAGGGCTGTATATAATCAATTCCGTAAGGAATTGCATATCATCCGTTTTGAAAAAACGGTATATCATCAATCTCGTAGAGATTGCATATCATCAAGCCGACAGATTTTTTATGCACACCCTTTGGGTGTGATGATATACGCCGAACTTTGTTCGGCAATGATATACACGCGTGCCGCGTGGTGATATACCAAGCCTGTCGGCTTGGATAAAAAAATAGACTTGCTTTTGCAAGTCTATTTTTTGGGTTTACTTCTCGAAAAAGAACTGACATAAAAACGCTGATTTTCTTTATCATTTTATAAAAAGTCAATATTTTTTATAAATTCTTGCGGCAATACAAGATTGTAGTTTTCATAATGATAAATTAGTTTAGTATCCCACTCATAAATGCCGTCAGTCATCAATAACCATTG
>JAZNLA010000023.1:0-20006 GCA_045578845.1 Acutalibacteraceae bacterium
ACCGCCGATAAGACCGCCGTCAACGTTAATTTTTGCAACGAGTTCGTCGGCATTTTTAGCGTTCATGGAACCGCCGTACTGAATAGTAACAGTTTCGGCAACATCCTTGCCGTAAACTTCGGCAATAGCGTCGCGGACAAAGCCGTTACCTTCGTCAGCCTGCTCGGCAGTAGCGGTAACGCCCGTACCGATGGCCCAAACCGGCTCGTAAGCGATAATGATTTTATCAAGGTCTTTGGCATCAACATTTGTGAGTGCCATTTTGGTTTGGAATTTAAGCAGAGTTTCGGTGTAGCCGAGTTCTCTTTGTTCCAAAGTTTCGCCAACGCAAACAATGGCGGTAAGACCTGCATTTATAGCGGCAAGAGTGCGAAGATTAACGGTTTGGTCGGTTTCGCCAAAGTATTGTCTTCTTTCACTGTGACCGATAACAACATATTTAACGCCCGACTCAACAAGCATTTCAGCCGAAATTTCGCCGGTGTAAGCACCTGATGCTTTAAAGTGTACATTTTCAGCACCAATTTCAATGTTAGAGCCTTTTGCAGCCTCAACTGCTGCGGGAATGTCAATAAAAGGTACACAAAGCACAACTTTGCAGTCTGCACCTGCTACCAAAGGTTTCATTTCGTTTATAAGTGCGGTTGTTTCGGCAGGTGTTTTGTTCATTTTCCAGTTGCCGGCAATAACGGCACTGCGACAAGATTTATTCATAATATTTTCCTCCAAATGATAATTTACACAAAATTGCGGCACAAGAGTTGCCCTGTGCCGCGGTTATTTTGATTTTGATTACTTATCGTTTACGGCTGCAATACCGGGAAGTTCTTTACCTTCAAGGAATTCGAGAGAAGCACCGCCGCCGGTAGAGATGTGGCTCATTTTAGGACCGAAGCCTAAGGTGTTTACCGCTGCAGCCGAGTCGCCGCCGCCGATAATGGTAGTGGCATCGGTTTCAGCAAGACTCTTGGCTACTGCAATAGTGCCTTTTGCAAGAGTGGGGTTCTCAAATACGCCCATAGGTCCGTTCCAAACAACGGTTTTAGCCAATTTAACAGCTTCTGCAAACATTTCTGCAGTTTTGGTACCGATGTCAAGTCCCATGCAGTCAGCAGGAATTTTGTCAGCATCAACAACAGTTACATCGACAGGTCCGTCGATAGGGTCGGGGAATGTTTTACCAACTGTGCAGTCAATAGGAAGAAGAAGTTTAACACCGTTAGCCTCTGCTTTAGCCATCATTTCTTTACAGTACTCAATCTTTTCTTGGTCTAAAAGGCTTGTACCTACGCCGTAGCCTTTAGCGGCAAGGAAGGTGTAAGCCATACCGCCGCCGACAATAACGGTGTCAGCTTTGGTAAGAAGATTTTCAATAACCGGAAGTTTGTCAGCAACTTTAGCACCGCCCAAAATGGTAACAAAAGGACGGGCGGGATTTTCAACGGCACCGCCGAGAAATTTAAGTTCTTTTTGCATAAGATAGCCAACGGCTGCCTCTTCTACATACTTGGTAACACCGACGGTGGAGCAGTGTGCTCTGTGAGCGGCACCGAAAGCATCATTTACGTAGATTTCACAAAGCGAAGCGAGTTCTTTGGAAAGAGCCTCACCGTTTTTTGTTTCTTCTGCACGGTAACGGGTGTTCTGTAAAAGAACAACATCACCGTCGTTCATAGCGGCCACTGCTTTTTTTGCGTTTTCGCCGACAACACAGTCATCAGCGGCAAATACAACGTCTTTACCTAAATGTTCAGAAAGTCTTACTGCAACAGGTGCAAGGCTGAGTTCAGGCTTGGGTTCGCCCTTGGGTTTGCCAAGGTGTGAGCAAAGGATAACCTTGCCGCCGTCGGCAATGAGTTTCTTAATGGTGGGAAGAGCGGCAACAATGCGGTTTTCGTCGGTGATAACACCGTTTTTAAGGGGAACATTAAAGTCACAACGGACTAAAACTTTTTTTCCTTTTACATTGATGTCGTCTACGGTTTTCTTGTTTAATACTGACATAATTGACATTCCTTTCAGTTTGACAAATTTTAGACAAATTCATTTTACTTCATTTATATAAATTTTTCAAGACATTATTTTAATAAATAATGGAAAAATTTTAACCGTTATTTGTGCAAAATATTATTCATCCCACTTGTAGTTGTGTAATTGACCTTGGTTTTGCAGTTCGGGGTAGTTCCACTGACGTAAAACCTCATAAACACCCACTGCAACAGTGTTGGCTAAATTAAGACTTCTTGCAGGTCCCAACATGGGCAGTCTTACACATTTTTCTTTGTTTTTCAACAATAATTCTTCGGGTAACCCTTTGGTTTCCTTGCCGAAAAACAGATAACAGTTATCATTATATTTCACATCGGAATGTGCCTTTAACCCTTTAGTCGTAAAATAAAAATACTCGCCGTCGTTTTTCTTGAAGAAATCATCTATATCATCATAGTAGGTGATATCAAGCAAATACCAATAGTCAAGACCTGCACGTTTTAATTTTTTGTCGTCAATGGTAAATCCCATCGGCCTTATAATGTGAAGTCTGGCACCTGTAGCGGCACAGGTGCGGGCTATGTTTCCTGCATTTTGTGGTATTTCAGGTTCGACCAAAACAATATTAAGTGTATTCATTTATAATTCCTTCTTTTGTAACTTGACAAATTTTGACTTTAAGCGTACTATTTATATATTATAATTTAAAAAATAAATATTTCAATATTTTTAACGGAGTAATTTATGAAAACAAATAAAAATATTTTAAAATTTGCAGAAGGAAATGCAAGAAAAGGCAAATTTTTTGCCGTCGGTAATTTAGGATTTAAAATTTCTAAAGCAGGGTATTTTTTGGCAGTTGTCTATAATGTGCTTATGATTTTTACCGTAATGCTCGGTAATATTGTTTTAATGTTGGAATATTCCGAAAAATCTACAACATCTATGGTTAATGCCTATAATGAGCAAAGGACCTATCTTATTACAATGATAGGGTTGCTTGCGGTAATTATAGTGTCGGTTGTTCTGCAAAAGTTCAGACTGTCAATCCCGTTCGCTGTTACAAGTGCCGTAAACTGTGTGGTTGCATTTACTGTTTTTTACGGTGTCAGCGTAGAAAATGATATTAAAAACGGCGGAATGGGAAGTTTCTGGGGACTTTTCGGTGTGCCGTCAATTTTACTTATCGTTACCGCTTTGGCACTTGCTGTTATTATGTTTTTGGACAGTCTTGCCGTTAAAAGAGAATATGATGGTATTACGTCAAGGCTTTATTTTATAAGTACCGAAAACGGCACTAAAAATCTTTCAAATGAGGAGTTTGATACAATTATGACCGCCTATGACGGCAAAGAACTTTTCAGAACGGATATTCCTCTTAAAAAGTCGCTTAAACACCGTAAAGAAAAACAGGGAAATGATAACGGTAATAATATTTAATTTTTGAAGTTACTGCATATTATGTATTTTGCACATATTATGTCAAATTTAGCAAATGTTTTATATATATCCAATAAATACATATTGTATTAAATGTTTTTTACAACACAATATATAGTTGACAAATGTGCTTTTGTGTAGTAGAATAAGGATAATTTAAGAAATACAATGGAAGTGAAGTCTCCAAAGGCTTATTTATTAGGTATTTCAGTACTTTTATGTATGGAGTGTGAAATATGGAACACAAAAATTGGAACGGTTTTAAAAAGGGCGTTTGGCAGGACGAAATAAATGTCCGCGATTTTATTCAAACCAATTATACCGAGTATTTGGGTGGCAGTGATTTTCTTTGCGGTGCTACAAAACGCACCCAAGGTTTAATGGATAAGGTTAACGGTCTGTTTGCTTTAGAACGTCAGTACGGCGGTGTTCTTGAAGTTGATACCGCTACCGTTTCTTCGCTCACAAGTTATTCACCGGGTTATATTGATAAGGAAAACGAACTTATTGTCGGTATGCAGACCAACCGTCCTTTAAAAAGAGGGGTTAACCCTTTCGGCGGTATGCGTATGGTACGTCAGGCTTGTGAGGCTTACGGCTATAAGTTAAGCCCTCAAATTGAGGAAGAATTCAGATATCGCACAACCCATAATGACGGCGTTTTCCGTGCATATACCGACGAAATGCGATTGGCAAGGAAAAGTCATGTTATTACCGGTCTTCCCGATGCATACGGAAGAGGCAGAATTATCGGTGATTACCGCCGTGTAGCCCTTTACGGTATTGATAAACTTATTGAAGAAAAGAAAAATGACAAAAAAATATTGAGTGAGCAAAATTTTGACGCTGAAACTATAAGACTTGATGAAGAATTGTACCGTCAAATTACGTTTTTAGGCTATATGAAAGAAATGGCTGAAATGTACGGTTACGACATTAGTGAGCCTGCATCAAATGCCCGCGAAGCAATTCAGTGGACATATTTCGGCTACCTTGCCGCCATAAAAGAGCAAAACGGTGCCGCAATGTCACTTGGAAGAGTAAGTACATTCTTTGATATTTATATCGAGCGTGATATAAAGAACGGTTTGTTAGACGAAGAGGGTGCCCAAGAACTCATTGATGATTTCGTTATGAAACTTCGCATTGCACGTCATTTGAGAACGCCTGAATATAATGAACTTTTCGGCGGTGACCCGATGTGGATTACCGAGGCGGTCGGCGGTGTAGGTGAAGACGGCAGAACTTTGGTTACTAAAAACAGTTATCGTATTTTAAATACTCTCTATACTTTAGGTTCGTCCCCTGAGCCTAACCTCACTGTACTTTGGTCGGAAAATTTACCGCAAAGTTTCAAAAAATTCTGTGCTAAAGTTTCATGTGATACCGACTCTATTCAATACGAAAACGACGACCTTATGCGTCCTATTTACGGCGATGACTATGCTATTGCTTGTTGTGTATCGGCTATGAAGGTCGGTAAACAAATGCAGTTTTTCGGAGCCCGTTGCAATTTGGCAAAATTGTTGCTCATTGCGATTAACGGAGGATATGACACTACAAGCGGTATTCATATAGGTCCGCAGATGCCTGTGTTAGGCGGGGAACAGTTAGATTATGACGAGGTTATGGAAAGGGTAGATACCTATATTTCGTGGCTTGCAAAACTTTACGTTAATACAATGAATATCATACATTATATGCATGATAAATATGCATATGAAAAGTCACAGATGGCTTTACATGATACTAATGTTGAGCGTTTTATGGCATTCGGTATTGCAGGTTTGTCGGTTGTTGCCGACTCGCTCAGTGCAATTAAATATGCAAACGTTAAACCTTTGCGTGACGAAAACGGTTTTATTACCGAGTTTGAAACTTTGGGTGATTTCCCGAAATTCGGTAATGACGATGACCGCGTTGATTTAATTGCAAAAGAAATGTCGCATAAAATGATTACTGAACTTAGAAAAACTCCTACCTACCGTAATGCGATTCATACTCTTTCGGTACTTACCATTACATCTAATGTTATGTATGGTAAACATACAGGTGCTACACCTGACGGCAGGGAAGCAGGGGCCGCTTTTGCACCCGGTGCTAACCCTATGCACAATCGAGAAGAAAACGGTGCGTTGGCTTCGCTTAACTCGGTTGCAAAACTCAGTTATGATGATTGCCGAGATGGTATTTCAAATACATTTTCTATTACACCTGATACTTTGGGCAAAGATAACGATGAGCGTTCGGAAAACCTTGTAGCAATACTTGACGGATATTTCAAGAAAATGGCACATCATATAAATATAAATGTGCTCAACCGAGAAACACTTATCGAGGCTTATAATAACCCTGAAGCATATCCTAATCTTACTATCCGCGTTTCGGGTTATGCAGTTAATTTCCATAAACTTTCTCGCGAGCAACAGCGTGAAGTTATAAGCCGTACCTTCCATGAGGCTATATAAATGGCAGAAGGATTTGTTAGTTCAATTCAGACACTCGGCACCTTAGACGGACCGGGTGTCCGTTTTACTGTTTTTGTCCAAGGATGCAATCTGCGTTGCGGTTGTTGTCATAATCCCGAAACATGGAATTTATCGGGCGGTATAAAGTATACTGCTTTGGAAATTGCCCAAAAGGCAGAAAGATACAAAGAATACTTCGGGACTTTGGGCGGAATTACGCTTTCGGGCGGTGAGCCGTTACTACAACCTTTATTTGCAAAAGAAATCTTTGAACTTTGTAAAGATAAGGGTATTAACACCTGTCTTGACACATCGGGAAGTGTATTAAATGAAGATGTACAAAAACTTTTAGATGTTACCGATTACTGCTTGCTGGATATTAAATACACTAATGATGAGCAGTATAAGGAATATGCGGGATGTTCTATTGAAAAACCGCTTGAATTTTTAAAAGTGCTGGCACAAAAGGAAATCCCTACAGTTGTAAGGCAGGTTATTATACCGACGTTTAATGATAGTGAGCAGAATATAATCAAACTGAAATCGTTGGTTGTTAAATACAGTAATATTGTAAAAATTGAACTTTTACCATTTAAAAAAATGTGTGAAGTTAAATATGAAAAATTAAATCAGCCTTTTAGATTTGCAAATATCCCCGAACCGACCAAGGAAAAAATGCAAGTACTAAATGATTTGTTAAAGAAGTAATGGTAAAAAAGCAAAATCGACAAGTTTTTGTAAAAACTTGTCGATTTTTGTGTAAGGGGATGTAAAAAGATATTTTCGACAAACAGTCGTATGGATTTGAACTTTCGTTTCCTTATCACGGCAAAGCCGTGTATATCATCAAAGACGAAGTCTTTGTATATCACCAATTCCGCAAGGAATTGTATATCATCATTGCGAAGCTAAGATGCACGCTGGTGCGTAATGATATACAGCCCCCAAAGGGGGCTGATGATATGCACCACCCTGCGGGCGGTGATGATATACCATTGCTTCGCAATGGATAAAAAAACGACTTGTCGAAACAAGTCGTTTTTTGTCTATGGGCTACAAAAAAGATATTTTTCGCAATTTTGCGTATGAATTCGAACTCTTACATAGTAATAGGATTTAAAAGATGGCTACTTAATGAATCTTCATATCGAATGCTATTACTTCTTGCGCTTTCTACAGATAGGGCAATTAGTTCCATTTGATCTATCATTCACTTTGGCTTGCCATTCATGACCTTCTTCGCACATCCACCAAACCTTTTTATTGGAGCCTGGTGCAATCATGTTAGGTTCTAAATCTGCATTTTTTGTAGGATGCCATTCTCTTGCCAGCCTGGGATTTTTGGTTGCTAAGTCATTGTATCCAGGAAGGATTTTTTTGTTAGCGCATATCGGACATCCTCTGCCGTCTGTTCGGCTCGATATCGAAGCCTCCCATTCATGGCCTTTCTCACACATCCACCAAGCCTTTTTGCTAGATCTAGGTGCAACCATATTGGGATTTAATTCACCGTTTTTAGTTGGATGCCATTCTTTTGCAACTAGTGGATATTTTGTTTCTAAATCATTATACCCCGAGAGTATTTGTTGATTAGCACACACTGGGCAACCATTTCCTTGTACTCTCCAGTTAACACCAGCTTGCCATTCGTGACCTTTTTCACAAAGCCACCAAACTCTTTTACCTGAGCCGAAAGTAACCATATCAGGTTTCAATTGCCCGTTTTTTGTAGGATGCCATTCTTGAGCAATTTGCGGATATGTGGATTCAAGACTTTTCGATTTAGTGGTTAAAATATATGATTCATATATTTTACTTTCATCACGACCTACATCAACATCAATTTCAATTGTATTATCAATATAAGAGAAAATCTCTTTGACAATTTGGTTTAAACTACTGTTGTGTTTTCGATCTTTTCTGACTATACAGCAACAATCATCAAACAATTCGAGTCCATTCTCACGTACTCTTATCAAAAATATATCATTTTCTTTGCACAATTGATTTTTTCTTCTCTCGTTCAAGTTGTCCTTATGCCAGTTGTAACCGTCATATTCAACAGCAATATTCATCGAAGGAATATAAATATCCAACTCTAAACCTATTCTTTCTCTGTTTCCGCTGACAACATCCGGAAAATATTGTTTTATATAATAAAATAGTACTTGCTCTGGAAAAGATGTATGAGTTTCTTTACTGCAGATCGGACACCCTATTCCGTTTGTTCTATCGGATACCAATGCTTGCCATTCGTGTCCTTTTTCGCACATCCACCATACTTTTTTACCGGATTTTGGGGCAATCATATAGGGAGTTAATTCGCCGTTTTTTGTTGGATGCCATTCCTTTGCTATATTTGGATAGAGCGTTACCAAATCGTTTTCGCCACGTAATATTTGTTTGCCTTTACATATTGGACAGCCAGTGCCATACACTCTATCTTTTATTGTCGCTTGCCATTCATGTCCGCAACTTCCGAGCCACCAAACTTTTTTTCGAGATTTGTGCATGACCATATACGGCTTTAAATCACCATTTTTAGTTGGATGCCATTCTCTTGCCACTAAGGGATGTCGTGTTTCTAAATCGTTGTATCCAGAAAGCATACGCTGATTAGCACATATTGGACAACCGTGGCCTCGAACTCTATCTGTAACAGCGGCTTGCCATTCATGACCTTTTTCACACAACCACCAAACAACTTTGCTTGAGCCATCAGTAATCATATCGGGTTTCAAGTTTCCATTTTTTGATGGATGCCATTCCCGCGCAATGTTATGCTCTTTGGTTGCTAAATCATTATATTTTTCAAGAACTTTTTTATTAGAACAATAGGGACAACCATCGCCTTTTGATCTAGCAGCTACAGTAGCTTGCCATTCGTGACCTTTTTCACAAAGCCACCAAACTTTTTTACTAGATCTTGGAGCAATGATCGCAGGTATTAATTCTCCGTTTTTAGTTGGATGCCATTCTTTTGCCAAATTTGGATTCTTTGTTGCTAAATCATTATATCCGCTTAGAATTTGCTGATTGGCACATACAGGGCAACCATTACCAAAATGACGGCTGTTTATGGTTGCTTGCCATTCGTGACCACAAACCCCAAGCCACCATGCTTTTTTATTAGATGTAGATGCAACCATATCGGGCTTCAAGTCGCCATTTTTGTTAGGATGCCATTCTTTTGCTAAGTTTGGGTTTTTGGTTGCCAGATCATTGAATCCTGGAAGAACTTTTACATTTGAGCAATAAGGACAACCGTGTCCACTTGTTCTAATGTATACTTTTGATTGCCATTCGTGTCCACACTTGCCCAACCACCAAACCAGTCTCCCGGATTTTTGCGCAACCTCGGTAGGCAATAACCCCTCGTTTTTAGTTGGGTGCCATTCGACGAGCAATTCAGGATTAGTTTTCGCTAAACATTCGTATTTCCCCATGTCTAATTACCATTCTTTTTTCACTTTTTGTTTGAGTTCTGTTCTATTGATAAAATAAAGTCAGCCATTAACACTGCAGAGTTCACAAATAGTCGAGCGTGGTGTTCCTCAATGTTTATCCTAGCGGAACCCACTCCATGTGCATCACTATCTTTATTGCGCATTTCCGAAATAGATGATACTATTTTTTCAAGACCTGATAGCAATGTGTTTATACGCCTATCTGCGTTAGGGTCAGTATGCATGTTGTAGTGACCCTTCACTTGTTTATATAGTTCTGACATATTACCGGATGTTGTCGGTGTATCCCCTTTTTTCTCAATTGCATAGCAAAACACCTCTTCTAGTAATGTTCTGCTCTTTGTAATAGCACTATCAAAATTCTTTTTCTCAATGTCTTCAATAGCACGACTCGATATGCTTTTTATATACTCACGGTTTATTGATTTGATTTTTGGTGCTTGTATTTCTATCTTCTCACCAATTTTTCGAACAATGAAACGATCACCCACTATTGCCAATTCATTGCCCCCGAAATATAGCAAACCATTTATTCTAGAAATTACTTCTTCGACAATAAGTTTATAAGACTCATCTATTACTTTAGGAGTGCTACCACTAAGAGAACTTACAAACTGTTCTTTTGAAAACAGATGCGATAGCAAGTCCGAGCATTTATTATTCTTTACACAGTGATTCAATAAATTATCCAAATACTGCCAACGACTGAGGTTTGAACCTCCCCATGTGTAAGTTACAGGCAAACCAAACATTGTAGATAAGTCACATAAACTGGGCCCGTTCAAATATGGCATTTTGACTTGGACTGTATCCCCACTAGACAAAAGGAAATCTCCAAAACTTTTATCCCCATCTAAAATATCTATTATTTCTCTTGTTCTTAACAAATTGAATAAGTTTTCGGTAACCATTTTCAATTGTATTTCTCCTAATCTGAAAATTCTAATTGCATTATAACATATTTCTGCATTTCTTTCAATTCCTACAGAAAATGTCGTAAAATTGTTTCAATGCATTCAATATAGGAGTTGAAAATATGAGAACTTACACGCAAGAAGAAAAACAAGCGGTCATTGACCGTGCCATATCCGGTGAGCCGTTTGCGCATATCCTCGCCGACACTGGTATACCCAAGAGCACCTTTTATAGTTGGTTGCGCATTTACCAAGAGGAGCAAAACGCTGCCAATAGGAGAACGGTAGATATCCGGAATTTTCATTTGCTTGAAAATAAAGTCGCACGCTTGGAAAGCATCGTTGAAATTCTCAAATCTGCAACCTGCACGCCGAAGTCACCATTAAAGCAGCGATTGTATACCGCCGAGCAGCTTTATGGAAAATATAACGTGCACGTGATCTGCGATGCATTTGACATTCCCCGCGGAACATTTTACAATCACGTTCTCCGCAATAAGAAAGACAACACGTGGTATGCAAAACGCCGTGAAGAATTGCGGCTTCGCATACAGGAAATCTACGACGAAAGTAATCAGGTCTTCGGTGCTGCTAAAATTGCGGCAGTTATGAAAAGCGAAGGATTCAAAGTCAGTAACGAAATGGTACGCACGCTTATGCGTGATATGGGGTTAGTCAGCATTCGTCAGTCGGCGAAGAAATTATACGAGGACGAAGGGCGCAAGTATAAAAATCACCTTAACCAAGAGTTTGACACGTGCAAGCCGAACGAAGTGTGGGTTAGTGATGTTACCTATTTCAAATATGGTGAAAACGCTTATTACATTTGCGTGATTATCGACTTGTATTCACGTATGGTCGTGGGGTACAAAATCGGAAAGACCAACAGCACGCAGCTTGTAAAGTCGACTTTTCAGATTGCCTATAAAGCACGTAAGCCGGATTCAAACTTGATCTTCCACACCGACCGTGGCGGCAACTATCGTTCCAAAACAATGAACGACTATATGCGGTCACTACACATTACGCACTCTTTTTCACGTGTGCACGTGCCGTATGACAATTCTGTAATGGAATCGTTCTTTGCTTCTTTGAAGCGCGAGGAATTGTATCGGACGAAGTATCGTTCGGAGGCAGACTTCCGAAGTGCGGTGGACAAGTACATAATTTTTTACAATACCAAGCGACCACACAAGAAGCTGCAATACAAGACTCCCGAACAGAAGGAAGAGGAATATGCCTTGAAGGACGCGGGTTTATAAGACACGTGCAGATAGACTGATGGGTTCGAAAAGGTTTGTTTTTTAATCTTCTAATTGCAAAATTTAAGATTTTCTGTTTTTAGTCCAGCTGGCAAAAAGAAAATGCGACCTCGAAAAGCCGCATAAATACTGGGTTTTATAATAAAAACACCATTGAGTCTGAACTTGGGGGTTCAGATTTCAATGGTGTCTTTAGATGGCAGGGGTAGAAGGATTCGAACCCTCGGCACGCGGTTTTGGAGACCGCTGCTCTACCAACTGAGCTATGCCCCTGTATGAACGGACTAAAAGTCCGTTATTTGATGTGGTGGGCCTTCGGGGGCTCGAACCCGGGACCTACCGGTTATGAGCCGGTTGCTCTAACCAACTGAGCTAAAGGCCCACATCAACGCACTAAACAGTGCCTAATTATTATAACATAAAACTTTTGTTTGTCAACATATTTTTTATAAAATTATAAAGTTATATGTATTTAAGAAAATAATAAAAACACCGCACTCAAGCGGTGTTTTTTGTGGTTTTCGCTATACAATAAGTAAGCCTCAAAGACTTTCGTCCTTGAGGCTTTGGCTTGTGGGTGCAGTTTAGATACCTGTGAATACTTTTATTTTTCAAAAAGATAATGTAACATTTTTTCAGGATTTTCTAAAAAATTTTTCGTAATATTATAATGTTCAGTATTCTTGTATTCGACCGAACAAATTCCTTTTTCAGAAAACTCTAAAATATCAGAATTAGGGAAAGCCATAAGAATAGGCGAGTGAGTTGCTATAATAAATTGTGAGCCTTCATCAGCTAACCGCTTTATTTCAGCAAGAAGCGTTAAAATCCTCATAGGTGACAATGCGGCTTCCGGCTCATCGAGTATATATAATCCGTTACCGAAAAATCTGTTTTTAACGATATTTATAAAACTCTCTCCGTGTGATTGATTATGTAACGAAACACCTCCATAACTTTCAATAACCTTTGGGTCAAATGAAGGTTCCTTATCCATATCGTCAATATTAGTGGCTACATTATAAATGCTCTCAGCACGAAGAAAAAATCCGTCTTTTGCAAAACCTGTTTTTCCGAGAATTAAATGGTCACATAATTCGGAATGAGTTTCATTGGTAGAAAAATTGAAGTTTATTGAACCGCCTTCGGCATTAAAACCATACGCTACTGCAATTGCTTCCAATAAAGTGGACTTTCCTGTGCCATTTTCGCCAACAAAGAATGTAACATTAGATGTGAGAGAAAGTTTTTTTGTTTGTTTAAAATATTTTATAATAGGCAATTTATTTAAATATGAATTTTCATCAAGAGAATTATCAAACAATATATCACGAATATAAATCATTTCAAATTTTCCTTTGCTGTGTTTATTGAAGAAATTAAAATTTGTTTGATATCAAGACAGTCATTTAAAAGAGATGTTGCCATTTCTTCATTTATGTATTCGGATAATTGTAATAACTTTATCCAATATTCAGTTTCGGCGGTTTCTTTTAATGCAATATGTAATTTAGAAATAAAATCGGCTTTACTTTGTCCATAATTAGCCTCATTGATATTAGCACCTATTGATGTGCCGCTACGAACAATTTGCTTTGATATGATATGTTCTTTTTTATCTTTGATTAAATATTGGTTAAGTTTTATTATTCTTGCAGCAAAGGAAATGGTTTTATCAATTAAAATATTATCCCTCATTTAATCACATCCTTCGAGTTTATTGTATCAAACTTTCGCTTTAAAATCAATTATTCATTATTCATTAGCGAAGCGATTTCAATATTCAATATTCATTTGAAAAAGTCGCTCTTTAATGAATATTGAAGGAATGAATATTTAATAATGAATAATACAAACGAAAAAGCCGCACCTACTCGGTACGACTTTTTCGTTTGGCTGAGGAATAGGGATTCGAACCCCAACAAACAGAGTCAGAGTCTGTCGTGCTACCGTTACACTATTCCTCAATGGCAACAAATCTATTATATCCAATTATTTCTAAAAGTCAAGATTTATTTTACAAATTAACAATATTTTATCCTTATATAAACGAAAAAGGCTGCCGATTCGGCAGCCGTTATTTCGTCATGCAATTAAGCGTTAGTCTTATTAAGACGAACTACAAGAGCAGACTTCTTTCTGGCAGCAGTGTTTTTGTGAAGAATACCTTTAGTAACAGCCTGGTCAATCTTCTTAACAGCAACCTTAACAGCCTCGGCCTTATTGTCAGCATTGCTTTCAATAGCGGCATCTGCCTTTTTAATGGCAGTTTTGAGAGCAGAGTTGTAACTCTTGTTACGCATGTAGTTGGCTTCAGCAACGAGAACACGCTTTTTGGCGGATTTAATGTTAGGCATGAATTCCACCTCCTTTAAAAATTGCCGTACAAACGAAAAATATCCATTTGCACAAATCACAGCGAGTATATAATACCATTATGTAAACGAAATTGCAACACTTTTTTTTAGTTTTTTAAAATATTATTATTTGATATAAATTTTAGGACTGCAGTATAAAATGTTTGTGCAGGACAACAATAATTATAATTCTTTATGTGGGAGTTGACACTATTGGGTGTTAGAACTGACCTTGCTACTGAGTTTGCTGCAGATAGGCAGTCGCATAAAAAAGGTATAAAGATTGAAAAATATGATATTGGCGGTATCAACGCTTCAAAAGTCAAGGTCTTAACCGACGGTGCCGCTTTGGAAATCGGTAAACCTAAAGGCTGTTATATTACATTGGAAAGTGATAAAAGATTAAATATTTTTGATAATGAAAATTTGAGAAATATTATTGTAGAAGAACTTAAAAATTTATTAGGTGATATAAAAAGCGTGCTTGTTGTAGGCGTGGGAAACGATACTGTAACACCTGATGCTTTGGGCCCGAAAGTTGCCGGTAAGGTTTTAGCCACAAGGCATATTTCACTGGAACTTGCCGAAAAAATCGGACTTAAAGGTTTAAAGCAGGTATCTGTCTTGTCACCCGGTGTTTTGGGGCAAACAGGCATAGAACTAAAAGAAATTATAGACAGTACTGCAAAAACACTTAATCCTTCGGTTATTATTTTAATTGATGCTTTAGCTGCACGTGAAGTTTCGCGTTTGGGTTCAACCGTCCAATTAAGTAACACAGGAATTTCGCCCGGCTCGGGTGTCGGTAATATGCGTGCCGAGATAAGCGAAAAAACCGTTGGTGTAAAGTGTATTACAATCGGTGTACCAACCGTTGTTGATGCTTGGACTCTTTGTTATGACCTTGCAGGTGTCGAAAGTGCCGAACATGAACAAATGGTAGTGACGCCGAGAGATATTGATAGGCTTATTGAACACTCAAGTAAAATTATTTCAGAGGCAATAAACATTGCTCTTCAGCCGGAAATTGACCCTGACATTCTTCTGTCGGTCGTCTAAATCAGGATAAATTTTCATATAATTATCTTAAATTATATTTTAAAGGTGTTATATGAAAAAACTAACCTTAATTTTACGTATTACAGCGTTAATTTGCATCTTTTCGTTGCTTAATATCGGCATTTTTTATGTAGATATAAATTCATTTTTTGGTGGAGCGGCATATCTTTCGGTTGTGTCAAATATTCCCGAAAGTTTTTTTAATAAAAATAAAATAGAAATACCGACTGTTGATTTTGCATATTCTCCGCAGGTATCTTTACCTATGCAAAACGGTGTTCTCAATGTTTCGCAAAGTGTAACCACGTCGGTTGACGAACAGGTTATCGGTAAAATATTAAAAAAGACACTGTCGCCGTATTCTGCAAATACAAGTTTCAATGGCGTGTATCTTAATAATACTACCGATGCCGCAGTTGATATCGGTTATGAACTTTCAAAGAAATTTGAATACAAGGTAAAAAAGGGAGAAGAACCGCAAATTTTAATATATCATACACATGCGACCGAAGGGTATATGCGTGACGAAAGCGATTATTATACAGTGACCGACGAGCCGAGGAGTACCGATTCAAATGAAAACGTAATTGCTGTAGGAAAACATATAAAAAGTATTTTGGAAGAGGCGGGTTACAGTGTTGTTCACGATGAAACGCTACACGATTATCCCGGTTTTACGGGCAGTTATTCGCGTTCCGCCGAAACAGTAAAATCGGCAATAGAAAAATATCCGTCTATAAAAGTCGCCATAGATGTTCACCGCGATTCAATAACAAGCGGTAAAAGTGACAAGGTTGCACCAGTTGTGACGGTAGACGGCAAAGAGGCGGCACAGGTTATGCTTGTAATGGGAAGTCAGACGGGCGATATAACCGACTACCCTAATTGGCGGCAAAATTTAAGACTGGCATTAAAACTGCAATATGTATTTGAAAAAAGTTATCCGCAGTTTGCACGTTCAATATTACTTAGAAGTACAAGATACAATCAAAATTTAACAACAGGCTCAATACTCATAGAAATGGGCAGTGATGCAAATACTAAGGAACAGGCAATGTATTCGGCGGAACTTGTTGGCAGGTCATTGGTTTCGCTTTTTGATTCTCAAAATTAAGGATGTAATTAAATGAAACGAAAGTCATACCGAAATATCATGGTGAAATCGGCAGTTGTCACGTTTTTTGTATTGGTTTTAGTTTTGGTGGCACTAATTCTTATGGGTATGGCATACACTCGTATGGAAATGATAGCGTTTGGTAGGGAAGTGAACGCCTTTGAAAAACTTGGCGGTGACAGATTTTCGTTTTTCGGTATAACATTTTATTTTCCCATAGAATTGATTTTTTCAAAAATGAAAATTTTTATTACTAACTACACTTCGGGCATATTAAAACTTCTTGCTTACATTTTGAATGCAGTCGAGGAGGGTATAAGTCTTATATTTAAAAGTTGATTTTTTTATCGTCGTGAATATATGATATACCCGAATCGCGGTGGATATATACACTCATAATTACGGCTATGCCTAGGTATGTGCAAAGCAGTGACGAGCCGCCTGCACTGAAAAACGGCAGTGCAACGCCTATAACGGGCAAAAGCCATAAACACATTCCGATATTTATAAGTGATTGAGAAAACAGCAGCGAGAACATACCGACACACATTACAAGGCCGAGTTTACTGTTGGACATAAAGCCTATTTTTAGAATTCTGAAACATATTAAAATAAGTAAAATAAAAACAACAAATACGCCGATAAGACCGAATTCTTCTCCGATACCCGTAATTATAAAATCGTTATGTCCATAGGGAATAGAACTGCTTTGGACTAACGGACCTTTAAAAATACCTTGACCAAACCATCCGCCGTTTGCGAGGGCTACTCTACCGCGGTACTGTTGGTAAAGCGGACCCAGATAATCAGACTCGGTGCCGAAAAACATAGAGTTTATACGTGACCGTTGGTCGTCATTCATTACGAACATATAAAGGAAAGGCGTTGAAACCAACGCGGCACTGATCGCAATAATAAAATAACGCAATTTAACGCCTGCGGCAAACATCATACCTATAAACATGAAAGCGAAAATAAGTGCACTGCCGTCGTCACCTTGAAAGTGAACTAGCAGTATGGGGATTGCACCGTGAACGCAAAGTAAAAGTGTGTGTAAGAAAGATTTCACTTTATCACCGATACGGTAGCAGTGATAACCGAAAGAAATTATAAAGCATATTTTGAGCAATTCCGACGGTTGAAAAGTGAAACCGCCCGGAATTCTAAGCCAAGCCTTGTCGTCGGTATTACCGGGTGCAAAACCGATAAAGAAAGTTAAGACAACAAGTCCTAAACCAATGGTTAAATAAAGCGGCCAAAAACGGCAAAAACTTTTATAGTTAAAATTGCTTATTATAATAACTGCAACCAAACCTAAACCCAAGCAAAATATTTGCATTAAAAACTCTTTTAAACTGCCGCCGGAAGTATAATAGGTTGCTGAAAGCACTGCAACACTGCCAAAAAGCGTAGTGATTATGCAGAGAATGTAAAGCGATTTGTCGCATTCTCTAATATAATCGGCTATACGCCGAAAAATTATTTTCATACTAAACCTCTATAAGTTTTATTTATATATAGTATAACAGACGTACATATTAAATTCAAGTATATAAAAAATAACGGTTATTTTTAAAATTTTACTTTTAAAATGTCAAATTATGTGTTACAATAAAGCAAATAATATAACTCTTGTATAATTTTGTATTTTTGAACGGACGGTGTAAATATGAAATCAATTATTACAATCGGCAGACAATTCGGTTGCGGCGGCAGAGAAATTTGCAAGATGCTGTCGGAACAACTGGGCATACCTTTTTATGATAAAGAGTTAATTGATTATGCTGCAAATAAATGCGGTATCAGTGCTTCTGTTTTGGAACAGTATGATGAAAAGGCAACCAATAGTTTGCTTTATTCGCTGTCACTCAGTTCGTATTCTTATGCAGGCTCGGCGGTTAATACACCGCAGTTACCGCTTAATGACCAACTTTACATATCTCAAAGCGAAGTTATTAAACAGTTGGCTGAAAAAGGACCATGTATTATACTGGGCAGATGTTCGGATTATGTGCTTCGCGACCGAGATGATGTTTTAAAGGTTTTCCTTTACTGTGATCTTGATATTCGTACCGAAACGATAGCCAATAGGCTTGGAATTCCTCAAAACAAAGCAAAAGATATTATAAAGAAAACCGATAAACGCCGTGCGTCATACTATAATTATTATACCCAAATGAAGTGGGGCGAACTAAAGAATTTTGATGTTGCATTAAACAGTAAAATAGGCAAAGAGAAGGTTGTTGAAGCAATTATAAATTGCTACAAAGCATAAAATAAAATAGTAACACCTCCCGCGTCCTAAGAGTAGGATATAAGGGAGGTGTTTTTTTGCGTAAAAAAATTCCTAAAAAAAGAAATAATAAAATAAGGCTTCTAAGTTTGATTGTTGTATTGATATTCATGATTTGCATGACGGTAAAATTTGATGCAAGACTAAGGGTGCTTATTAATAATTATGCAGGCAATATGGCAAAGATTGTTGCCAATTCGGTAATAAACAGCACGGTAAAGGATTATTTGGAAGAAAATAAAATTACATATAGCGACCTGCTTAAAATCAATACAGCAGAAGACGGAGCGGTTACGTCGGTCGAATTTGATACAGTTACCATAACAAAACTCAAAGCGGGAATTATATCATTAGTGCAAAGCAGAATTTCTAAAGAAGAAAAACTTAATATCGGAGTCCCGATAGGAACGCTAACAGGTTATCAAATCCTCAATAACAGAGGTCCAAAAATCAGAATCAGTTTAAATATAAGTTCTGCAATCTTTTCAAAAATTTCAAGTACATTTATTGATTCGGGTATTAACCAAACACTCCATAAAATTACACTTGAAATAAATGCGGATATGTATTTTGTTATGCCGTGGTACAGAACGACCGGCAGTTTTGAGAGCGATTTTACCTTGGCTGAAACAATAATTGTCGGCAAGGTTCCCGATGCGTATACAAATGTTATAGAATATCCGGGCAGTGATATGGCGGGTTATCTGTTTGACTACAGTGCCGAGCCTTATTAACCCAAAAATCCTCCGTCTATAATTAAGTTTTGCCCTGTGATAAACGAAGCATCGTCTGATGCCAAAAATAAAATAGGTTTGGCAATTTCAATGGGCTCACCGATACGGCAAAGGGCAGTAGCATTGGCGAGCCCATTTAGGTCACAGTCACTCAAATGCTTATTCATATCGGTGTTTACAACACCGGGGGATACCGAGTTGACACGAATATTAGAGGGCCCGAGTTCTTTAGCAAGTGCTTGGGTAAAACCTATAATTCCGGCTTTTGATGCTGAATAGTGCGACTCTAACGATGCACCCGCAACACCCCAAATAGAACTTACATTTATTATAACCCCTTGTTTTCTTTTTATCATGTGGGTTGCGGCCTCTCGGCAACAGTAAAATACACCGCTTAGATTTATGTTTATCATGCTTTCCCAATCACTGTCGGTTATGTCGGTTAAAAGCATAGGTTTTGAAATGCCCGCATTATTTACAAGCACATCAATTTTGCCGAATGTATCGATTGCAAAATCAATAAGTGCTTTAGCCTCATTACTTTGCTTTATATCGGCTTTAAATATGTGTGCCGAGCAACCTTCACTTAAAAGTTGATTTTTTAAATCTGTGGCTTTTTCCTCATTTTCTTTATACCCGATAATTACATTGTAACCGTTTTTTGCAAATAGGGAAGATACGGCAGAACCTATTCCTCTGCTGCCGCCGGTTATAACTGCTGTTTTTTGCATTTTAAATACCTCTTTTATGTCACTTTAAATATAAAATAAATATAACATATTATTAAGAAAAAGGGAATAGTAAATGTGTAAGAGTGGTTTACATAATACCAAACAACCACAATTAGTTGTGGTTTACATAAAGAGTAAACATAATATTTTAAAAAATTAAAAATTCTTGTTGACATAA